>JBGOYZ010000016.1:0-23678 GCA_041479945.1 Thermoproteota archaeon | reverse complement strand
CGTGAACTTGATCATGACGGGCGGGCCGCATGTCAAGGCAACCGCACTGGCCTTGTCCACTTCGAGGTCATCGAGAAGCGCGGGCACGACACCTACTCGGCCATTCCACCCCGCGTCTCCTTGGTCGACTGTCAGCTTTACCGATGCACCCGATTCAGTCCAGCGAGGGAACTCAGACTTGTACATCAGAAGAGACGGATTGCGCGCCCCGTAGCACAGTGTTGTGCTGCCAGACTTGTCGGTCACATTCCTTGAGGTCGACATGAGTGGTCTCAGTGGTGCCATGCCTATCCCCCCAGCCACCAGCACGACATCTCGGCCTTTCAGCTTCTCGACCGGCCATCCGTTGCCATAGGGGCCCCTCAGCCCGACGAAGTCTCCCACCCTGATGTCGTGCATGGCCTCCGTCACAGTCCCTATTCTTCTGATGCTCATCTGAACCAACGGCAGATCCTCCGGTGATGAGCAGACCGAGATCGGTGCCTCGCCGACGCCGAACACCGTCAATTGCAGGAACTGACCCGGCCTGAAGGCAAAACGACTCTTGGCGTCACTGACCTCAGGACTGATGACGAAGGTCCTCGTTTCGCTTGTGTCCTCTCTGATTTCCTTCACCTTCGCCCGGATCGGAACGTACGGGTTCACTGCCACTTCGCTATCACCTCCCTTATGTCCACGTTTGACGGGCAGCGCGAGACGCATCTCCCACATCCGACGCAGGAGATAGCGCCGAATGTCATCGGCATGTACTGAAGCTTGTGATAGAACCTGTGTTTCAGCCTATCCGGCTTGGTTGGCCGCGGATCAAGCCCCCCCGCCATCCTTGAGAACTTGCAGGACTGGCAAGTGTCCCATCCTCTTGACCTTCTGCCCTGATTGCCGTTGACCTCTTCCACCACGTCGAAGCAGTAGCAGGTCGGACAGATGAACGAACACACGCCACATTCGATGCACCTACGGCTGAGTTCCTGCCAGTAGGGATCGTCGAAGGCCTTGCTCATTCCCTCGGGCAATCCTTCGCTCTTGAGCTTGGCTTCCATGGATTTGTTCACGCGGCTGGATTCCAGCCCGAAGAGTTCGAGTTCCTTCTTGGTAGCCTCTCTGAAGTATTCTGTATGCTTCTCTATGAACTCCCTTCCCTTCTTGGTCTTTGGCCTAGTCACGTATCCGCTGTCCACTCTCGTGAGGGAGATGTCATCACTTGAGCCTTCGACAGGGCCGGTGCCGAACACATTGCAGAAGCAAGTGGGTTCTGGTCTGGAACAGGAGACTCCCAATACGAGTGTTCGTTCTCTGTTCCTACTGTAGTAAGGGTCAATGTACTCCCCTCCCATCACCCTATCCAGTACTGAGAAGGCTGAGGAGTCGCAAGGACGCGCACCAATCAGTGTTACAGTATCGCCACCGGTCGATCCTGCGGTCCTCACTTTTCCACTCTTGACCTCGTAGGTGAAGAGCTCCTCGAGCTGCGGCAGTAGTACTGACTTAGGGGGGACAGTCGAGTTCGTGAAGTCAAGACATAGTCCCTCACCGTCCGCTATTCTCTTGAAGGAGAAACCAGATCCTTCCTTGACCGGAGCCATCACAGTCTGCTCCTTGGCGAGCTGGTCCACTAGGTGCTTCAGCGAACTCTCGGTGATGTAGAACGATGTCATTTCTTCTCGACCTTCGGCCTCGGCAGTTCGACTGGCGGCGTCGTGTTCACATCTATTCCTGGGACATAGCCCAACATCTTCTCGACCTCTTCGTTGATTCGTGAGTAGAGATCAGTCAGTGGTATGTCAGCCGGACACGCCGCCTCGCACGCTCCGCAACCGACGCACCTGCCCGCCATGTGCATGGCCCTGATCAGGTGAAAGGTTGGGAGTTCGGTCGGCATCCTCAACTTCGATACGAGTGATGACAGAGATCCGTCCAGTTCGCATTCGGTACAGTAGCACAACGGGCATGACTTGATGCATGCGAGGCATTTCGTACACCTCTGGAACTCCTCCATCCAAAGAGTACCCCTCTTAGATGGCTTGCCCGCCTTGACATCGCGTGCGAACCTCTCCGCGGCATCCTTCTCGTTTGAGTTGCCCAGAATGGCAATATCTGCTATGGGTGAAATCCTGTTCGAACAACGCTCACAGTAGCCAGCAAGGATCTCCTTCCTCGAGGTTTGCGATGCTCGCTTCACCCCTAGGCACGCAGGTGCGATGATCACTATCTTGTCTCTGTCGACCTGCTTATCCTTGATCAGCTCGACTATCGCTCTGCCGTCGCAACCTTTCGCTACTATCCCCACTTTGTCCTTGGCCCCGATCAGATACTTGGGCAAGCTCGCAGCGCAATACTGGTTCCAAACCAGTCTCGTCGCATCCTGTGGACTGGACACGAAACACGGTCTTGCCCTGCCAGGGGCCGAGCCCTTTTCGTACCCTATCACGTATGCAACTCTGCCATCTCTGATTAGATTGGCGACGACTTTCCTGAGTTCCAGTTCCGTCTCAGACAGGTTTCGTCACCTTCCCGAATTCGAGCGGACCAAGTGAGGCTATCCTCTCAGCGGCTTTGCTGACCTCTTCCGCGAACTTCGCGCCTTCTTGAGAGGATATCCAAGCCATCTGCAGCCTTTCGCCTTCTATTCCGACCTCCTTCAGCAGAGATCTGAGTATCTCAAGGCGAGCTTCGGTGAGTCGACTGGGAGCAACCCTCCTCATGTCACTCGGCTTGCACGCTGATACTATGACGCCGTCCGCTCCTCTCTCAAAGGCCTTAATCACGAGTTCTGGGCCGAGGAGGGCTGAACAAGGAATCCTGACAGGCATGATCCCAGTCGGATAACTGATCTTCTCAACTCCAGCTTGATCTGCCCCTGAACCAGAGCACCAGCACATGAACGCCACTATCTTCGGTTCGCTCATGACTCCCTCACCAGCGCCGAGACCTGCCTCAGCAGCTGATCTCTGCTCCAGTCCTGCAACGTGATGGCCGCTTGGTAGCAGGCCGAAGCACACGACCCACAGCCCTTGCACATGCCCTCATTGACGCTCGCCTTGCCGTTCTCAGGTGCTATCGCTCCATACGGACAGGCAACCTCGCACTTCATGCAGCCTGTGCACTTGTCGGTGTTCACCTTTGCCACCACGACCGGAAGCTCAAGCTCGTCCTTCGACAGCACGCTGACCGCGAGACTAGCGGCTCCCGTCCCTTCCACAACGCTCTCAACTATGTCCCTCGGCCCGTGGCAGGTGCCGGCTAGGAATATCCCGTCGACAATACTCTCCAAGGGCCTCATTTTCTGATGTGCCTCCTCGAGGAAGCCCGTGCGGTCCACGGGTATCCTCAACACCTTAGCCAGCTCCTTGGTGTCCTCGTCAGGGTGGATGCCCACGGCCAACACTGCGGAGTCCACTTCTAGTTCCGCCTTCCGGCCGCTGAGCGTATCCTCGTACACGACAACCGGGCGGCCCGTTTCCGCGTTGAGCCTAATCTCCGAGGGTTTGGACCTGATGAAGATGATTCCGTCTTCCCTGCATCTAGTGTAGAGCCCTTCCCAACCTTTGCCGAAGGCCCTGAGGTCAGTGTAGAATATGTACACTTTCGCCTCAGGATCATGTTCAACTATCAGACGTGCTTCTTTCATCGAGCCAGCACAGCAGTAGAACGAACACTCCTCGATGCCCGAACCATCTTCTTCCCTTGACCCGACGCACTGGATGAAAGCAACGGTCTTGGCGTGCTCCCCATTCTTCCTCAGCATGAGACCGCCTGTCGGACCAGAGGCACAGATCACTCTCTCAAACTCCATGTTCGTGATAACATCGTCGATCTCACTGTAGCGATACTGTGGTTTCTTCTTGGCATCGAATGGCACTGCGCCTGTGGCGACAACTATGGCTCCAACATTGAGTTCGACGGTCTTGGGCACGTCATTCAGGTTTATCGCGGACAGCCCGCAGGCTTTCATGCACATGCCACATTCAACGCAGATGTCCTTGTTGATCACGTACTTCAGCGGCACAGCTTGGGCGAACGGGGAGTAGATCGCCTTGATCGGCTTCAGGTCCACGTCATACTTGTTGGGCTGGTAGACCGGGCACACGTCAATGCAAGCGCCGCATCCGTTGCACTTGACCGGATCCACGTATGTGGGCTTGACCTCCACTTGGACGTGGAAGTCACCCATCCTTCCTTGGACCGATTTCACGACAGCATTCGGTATGATCGTGATGTTCTTGTTCCTGCCTGCTTCGGACAATTTTGGTCCTTCGATGCAGATGCTGCAGTCCATGGTGGGGAACGTTTTGTCCAGTTGTGCCATCACGCCGCCGATGCTGGGTTGTTTTTCGACCAAGTACACTCTGTGTCCAGCGTTCCCTATGTCAATCGCGCATTGGGTTCCTGCTATTCCCCCGCCGATCACTAGGGCCGCTTTCGCCACCTTGATCTTCTGCGTCTGCACAGGGCTTGCTCTGCCAACCCTTGCGACCGCCCCCCTCAAAATGCCGATTGCCTTGGCCGTTGCCTGTGCTCGGTCACCATGGACGTTCGCACACTCCTCTCTCAAGTTGACAAGCTCAACGCAGGTGGAGGAAATGCCTCCACTTCCCAACGTCTGCTTGATCGCTTGTTCGCCCACAGAGTTTGAACACGCCGCGACCACAACTCTGTCAAACCCTCGTGTCTCCGCTGTCTCCCTGAGATACTCCAACCCCTCAGGCAGACACAGAGAACTGTGTTCCAGTACTTCCACGACTCCGGGCTCGTCGAGCAGCGCCGTCTGGGCCTTGGTGAGGTCAATCGCCTGCGATATCAGGCCCCCGCAGGCGCACAGGAAAACGCCCACTCGTTTCACAGCTGCTTCACCTGCCCCTTGGCGATTTGCTCCGGGACACCCACCCTGTCAGGTTCAGATCCGAGCGCAAACGCATAGAGCTGGGCGATGTCAAGCACGGGGATTCCTCCCGAGTGCTCCCTGAGATTCCTCAAGCAGTGAGCGCAACTGGTCACAATCAGGTCCGCGCCCGCTTCCCTCGCGCTCAGCACCTTCCTGTCTGCCAGCTTCTTCCTGACTCCGGTCGACCCGCTTGCTTGTCCCCCGCAGCAATCACGCTCGGCATCGTGCTGCACCGAACTGCAACCTATTGCGTCCAGCGCGTTCTTCATCAACAGCGGATTCTCGGGATCGTCCACTCTCCTGATCTTCGATGGGCGAAGCAGATGGCAACTGTGCTGCACAGCGCAATGAAGTCCGAGCTTTCTCCCCTTCTGCCTGAACAGTCCCTCGTTCTCCGCGAGGAGCGCGAGAAACGGCTTCACTTCGGGCAGACCTTTCCCCCCTTCGGACAGTGCCAGGCGAGCATCCTGAAAGCTGGCGAAGCACTCGTCGCAGACCGTCAGTATCGCGCCACTGGCAAGGCCCAGATTCCTCTTGTTAAGCGCGAGCCAAGTTTGTCTGCTGACTCCGAACAGACGGTTCGGTGCGCAACACGACGCTCCGTTCATTTCCGAAACCTCGACGCCGGTCACTGCCAGCACATCTCTCACGGCCCGCTCAACATGAGGGAACTGTGTTGGAATCACGCAACCTAGGTAGAGCGAGTACGCTGTCATTTCGCTCCCCCTCCGTTGCCTTGTGATTTCAATGACTTCAGAGAATCCGACTGCTCCACCAGATCGCGTATCTGCTTGAGACTCTCGACATCAAGTGACACCTCGGGCAGACCAAGTGCCCTTCTGGTCCCGTCCAACTGATCGACAGTATTGAAGGCCAAACCCGTGCTCATGATGCTCCTGATCATGGCCTTGCGGTCCCCGGGAATCTCGCCGCTCTTCTCAAGAAGCAGCTCCTTGGCACTGAGCATGACGTCCATCGCACTGACTCCTCTGGGGCACCTCTCGACGCAGTTGGCGCAGGTGGAGCACGACCATGCCTCCTCAGAGGTGGGAATGACACCTGACACGACTGCCATCTCGATAGCTCTCCTAGGGTTGTACTCGGGCATGACTGAGTTGGTCGTGCAGCTCGAGGTGCAGCTTCCGCACTGGAAGCACCGAACGATTTCTCCCTCCAGGGACAAGCGCTGTTCCACCCCTCACTTCGCCTGTGGTGCCTCGGCCAGCTGACCTCCCCAACTCACTCCGCCGGACTTCATCTTCTGGAGGAGCTCGTTCATCTTGATCATTGTGTTCTGGTACACATTGCCCTCGGCAGCTGAGACATAGACGAACCAGAGCCTGTCCGGGTTTATCCCCTTCTTGGGCAGCAGGTTCTTCAGCGCGTCGACGCGCTTCTTCGCCCACTCGTTTCCAGAAATGTAATGGCAGTCGGAAGGATGGCAGGGTGCCACCAAGACCATCCCGGCTCCCTTCTCGAATGCCCTGAGTACCATCTTCGTGCTGACCCTTCCGGAACACATCACCCTGATGACCCTCGTGTTCGCAGGGTACTGAAGTCTCGACACGCCTGCGAAGTCCGCGCCTGCGTAGCTGCACCAGTTGCAGTTGAAGCTGACAATCTTGTCCTTGGGGTTCTCCTCGAGGGCTGCGTCTATCTGGGCCATCATCTGTTCGTCCGTGAAGTGATACTGGTCCAGAGCTCCGAACGCGCAACCGGCAACGCAGGTCCCGCATCCCTTGCACGATGAAGTGATGAGCTGCACGGTCTTCTTGCCTTCCTTCTCCACTGGCTTGATCGCTTGGAACGGACACATCTTGGTGCAGGAGTAGCATCCCTTGCAGTTCTCGGCGATGAGAAAGCTGGTGATGGGCTCAAGCTCGATCATTTCCTTTGAGAACAGCGTGAGGATCTTAGCGGCGGCGGCGTGACCCCTGCTTATGCTCATCGGGATGTCAGTGATGCCCGAACACGAGCCGGCCACTGTAACACCGTCTATCACCGTCTCGACGGGCTTGAGCTTGATGTGGGCTTCCATGAGGAAGCCATCTTGATCTCTAGGGACTTTCAGCATGCCCGCTATCTTCGGGATGTCCTCGGCTGGCTGAAGCCCTGTTGCAAGCACGACCAGATCGGCTCCCTCTTCGATGCGAGTTCCGGACAAGGTGTCCTCGGCCTCGATCAGCAGCCTGCCGTCGTTGGGTCTCACGGAAGACGGCTTTCCTCGGATGAACTTCACTCCGAGTCTCTTCGCCTTCGAGTAGATCGCCTCATACTCCTTTCCGCCGGCCCTGATGTCTATGTAGTACACAGACACATCCATGTCAGGGTACTTTTCCTTCAACAGTATTGACTGCTTGAGCGTGATCATGCAACAGACCCTTGCGCAGTATGGGTTAGCAGTGTCATCCCTGCAACCGACGCACTGAATGAACGCCGCCCGCCTAGGTGTCGTGCCATCGGATGGCAACCGAAGTTGACCGTGCGTCGGACCAGTCGGGTGGATCATCCTTTCGAGTTCTAGGCTCGTAACGACGTTCGGATACCTCGCATACCCGTACTGCGGCTTCTTGTGGGCGTCGAACATCTCGAACCCGATCGCGATGACGATTGCACCGAGGTCGAATTCCTCCTCTATGTCCGGCTGGTTCAGCTCTATTGCCCCGGTTGGGCACACCTTGACGCACTCGCCGCAACGGGTGCAGTGCTCGCTGTCGATAACTGCAGTCTGCGGGTTGAAGGACTGGCGTGAAAGATGAATCTCCTTCTCATAATCGACGGGTAGCACGTTGCATGGTCTTGAGTTCGGCGTGTTCACCATGAAGACGGCTTTCCTGTTCGACAGGCCCAGGTCTTGCTCGTTCGGTGTCTCAACTCCGCAAACATCCAGACACTTTCCGCATCCGATGCACTTCTCGTTCACGAGCTTCCCCTTTCTCCTGACCTTTACTTTGAAGTTGCCTACGAACCCATCCACTCCCGTGACCTCCGAGAGCGTGAGCACCCTTATGCTCGGGTTGAACAAGACCTTGTTGATCTTCTCGTTCAGGAAACACGACGTGCAGTCCACCTTCGGGAAGCTTTTGTCGAGCAGCCTCGCCTTTCCTCCGAGGAAGGGAGATTTCTCTACGAGGATCACTTCATGTCCCAGCGCAGCTACATCCAATGCTGCCTGCAACCCCGCTATGCCGCCGCCTATCACCATGGCCTTGCGGGTCACGGGTACAACAATCGGTTCCAGCGGCTGCAGCAGGCGGGCCTTGGCCACGGCCATCTTCACCAAGTCTATGGCCTTCTGGGTTCCTTCCTGCGGTTGTCTCATGTGAACCCAAGAGTCGTGCTCCCTTATGTTCGCCATCTCGAGGACGTAGGGGTTCAGTCCCGCGTCAGCTATGCACGCTCTGAATGTGGGCTCGTGCATCTTCGGTGAGCAGGCCGCTACGACAACTCTGTCTATCTTGTGTTCCTTGATCGCCTTCCTGAGCTCAGCCTGTCCTGATTCGGAGCAGGTGTAGATGTTGGCACACGCGAAAACCACATCGGGCAGCTTCTCGGCCGCCGCCACCACAGCCGCGGGATCAACTGTCCCGGCGATGTTCTTGCCACAGTGGCACACGAAAACTCCCACCCTCGGCCTCTCGCTCATCTCAATCGACCCTCGACTCCTTGACGAGTTCACTCAGGCGTCTGCTCGCTCTCACATCGTGATCTCTTGACAGTCCCTTGGCGCCGAGCAATTCTTCGACCGCAGATGACCACACGCTCGAGAAACCTTCCGAACACAACACGCGCGTCCTCCTCAGGTCTATCGCTTGGTCTTCGCAGACATTCGTGCAGGCGCCACAGAGGACACAGTAGCTGAGATCGACCTTCACCTTCTTGTTCTCCATCTTGATTGCCTTTGTGCGGCACACCTCCACGCACAGATCACAGTCTTCGCTGCACTTGGTGTTGTCAATGTGTATCGAACCCACGAACATCGGGTTCACTACGATCGCCTGTTTGTCGCAGGCATCCACGCACCAAGGGCACCTCAGGCACTTGTCCAAGTCCACAGTGATCTTGTGGCCGCTTTCGATCTTGATCGCCTGTCTCGGGCAAGCGTCAGCACATTTCACGCAATCGGGCGGACACTTCTTGTCGTCGATTTCTATCTTGGGCAGGAGCCTTGGAAGACCCTGTTTCTCAAGCAGCACATTCGTGGGCTGGTCGTTGAGTGTCAGTGCTACAGCGCCGGTCGGACAGAGTGGGACACAGGCTCCGCACAAGACGCACTTGTCGGCGTCGACGGTCACGGTGAGACCCTGTTCGGACTTCACTCTGATCGCAGCGTCCTTCGGACAGATGCTCGTGCACAGATCGCAGCCTATGCACTTGGACTTGTCCACAGTGAGGACCAAGCGGTCCACATAGAACCGTTGAGTCACGGTGACTTCCGCGTCTGATTCACGCTTCGTCAGCTTCTGACCGTGGCCCATAACTCAACGACGCAACACGCGAAAACGCCCGATTTATAGATTGACTCATTGAGATTGGGTATCAACGGCTGTGATAGCACTATCACGAGCCCCCACATCAGCGTGATCCCGGATATTCTGTCGGCGCCCAGCGCGGCCTCGTCAAAAACCTTTAAGTCGGACGAAACCGAGGTCGAGCGAGCATGCCAGAGGGAGTTTTGGTGGAGTTCACCGGCCCCTTCAGGGAGATCACCAAGACTAGGAGTGTTAAGGTTGAGATGGGTTCGGAGGCTCCGCTGAGGGTGCTGATCTCTCGCCTGTCTGACATGTACGGTGATGAGTTCAGACGCAGAGTGGTCGACGACCAGGGTACGGGACTGCGCGCTGATTCCTCGATGGTCGCAGTCAATCAAAGGGTCATCAACCCTTTGGATGCGCTGTCTCAGTCGATTAAGCCGGGAGACAAGGTGGTTTTCGCCCTCTCAGTGGCTGGGGGCGGCTAGACCATGAAGGGATACACGGGCAAGTACCTGAAGGTCAACCTATCCACAGGTGTTGTGGGGCAGGAGCCACTCCAAGAGGGTATGGCCATCCACTACTTGGGCGGTCTCGGCTTTGGGGCAAGGACGCTCGTTGACATGGTGCCGAGAGGGACAGAGCCTTTCTCCCCCGAAAACGTCCTTGCTTGGTGGCCTGGACCGGTCGCCGGTACGATACTTCCTACGAGCAGCAAGTTCGGCGTTTTCGCGCTCTCACCGCTGACAGGGATATTCGGTTTTGGCATTTGCTCAGGCGGGTTCGCCAACGAGCTGAAGAGCGCAGGATGGGATGGCATAGTAATGACGGGCAGGTCTAGCAAACCCGCCTACTTGTTCGTCGATGATGGCAACGCAGAGCTGAAGGACGCCACGAAGTACTGGGGCAAGACCACGTGGAAAACCGAAGACCTGATCAAGGAGGACCTAGGTGACAGCGCGATCCGAGTGGCCGCCATGGGCCCCGCGAGCGAAAGGCTGGTGAGGTTCGGCAACATCACGACAGACAAGAACAGGCAGGTTGGCAGGTCCGGAATGGGTGCTGTGATGGGTTCGAAGAATGTGAAGGCAGTTGCCGTTCGTGGGACCGGGGATGTCGAGGTGGCTAACCTAGACGAGCTCACGAAGTTCGCAGCCGAGATCAACGAAAGGTGCCAAGGGCCCAAGACCGAGAAGTACAGGGTCTACGGCACTCCGGCCAACATACTCGTTCACAACAGGATCGGGTGTCTGCCCACGCGCAACTTCCAGAGCGGAACCTTCGAGGGAGCCGAGGAGGTATCGGGCGAACAAATGTCCAGAACCCACGTGAAGAAGATACTCGCCTGCACGAACTGCCCCGTGGCGTGCGACCACGTGAACGAAGTCAAGGACGGACCCTACGCGGGTACCGTTGCCAGCGTCGACTACGAGAGCCTCGGTCAGCTTGGACCTCTCTGCGGGGTTTCTGACCTGAACGCCATCACGAAAGCGGTTGCGCTCTGCGATGAGCTGGGCGTGGACACGATATCTGCCGGCGTCACAGTGGCTTGGGCCATGGAGTGCTTTGAGAAAGGTCTGCTGACTAGGGATGACACTGACGGGCTTGACCTTCGCTTCGGCAACGGAGACGCAATGGTGGAAGCGGTGAAGAAGTTGTCCCTGAAAGAGGGCAAGCTCGGTGGATTGCTGTCCGAAGGTGTGAAGAGAGCCTCTCAGGTGGTGGGCAGGGGTTCCGAGAAGTTCGCGATACACTGCAAGGGAATGGAATGGGCCGCCTATTCCATGAGGTCTCTGCAGACTTCCACTCTTGGCTTTTGCACTTCGATAAGGGGCGCTGATTACCTGAGGTCAGGGTCGTACCAGGTTGACGTTGCCGGCAAGGTCGATCGGCTGAAGCTGGACAGTTCAAGGGGCAAGATCGTCTACGAGGGAGAGAACCAGTACGCGGTCATTGACTCGCTCATCATCTGCAAGTTCACGAGGGGGGTGTACACCTCATTCGATGAGATAGCGGAAGCCTACACGTTGATAACAGGGATAGAGATGACCGGTCAGCAGCTGGTGGAGGCCGGCGAGCGGATCTACAACGCGGCAAAGTGCTTCAACGTCAGGTTCGGGGCTAGCAGGAAGGACGACTACCCTCCGCCTAGGGCTTTCGAAGAGCCAATGCCAGACGATGTAGTGAAGGGCGCGAGGATCATCAGGGAAGAGTACGACGCCGCGCTTGACAGTTACTATGAGGGAAGAGGATGGAACAAGGAGGGGGTTCCCACAAAACAGAAGCTGATCGAACTGGGTCTGACGAAGGAGGCGGAGGAACTTGGCGCTTAGTCAACAGAAGACGAGGAGGATCATCGTCTGCGACACGGACAAGTGCAACGGATGCCAAGTATGTGAGTTCATGTGTTCCATAGCGAAGGAGAAGACCACCAACCAGAAGAAGTCCAGAATAAGGGCGATGAGGATCGAGCCCTTTTTCAACATCGCGATCGCCTGCAGAAAGTGCGAGAAGCCGATCTGCGAGAGGGCCTGTCCCAGAGACGCGATAAGGGTGCTGCCCGACGGGTCAATTCAGATCGACAAGGACAAGTGCGACGGCTGCGGCTGGTGCATCGAGAGTTGCGAGTTCGGAGCGCTGAGGCTTCGCTTCGACGGCGGAGTGGCATTCACCTGTGACTTTTGCAGCGACTTCGAGGAGCCGCAGTGCGTGAAGTACTGCCCCAAGAAAGCGTTGAAATACATCACACTTGAGGAGGCAGCCAAGGAGTCCGTGAAGGACGTTCTGCTGAACGTTATCGACAAAGGTGGAAAGTAGGAAATGGTTGTATACGTGATGGGCAAGGATCAGCTAGATGTCCTCTTTGACAAGGTGCAAGCTCTCGGCTACGAAGTGATCGCCCCCAAGATCGAGGAAGGAGTCCTGAGGTTAGGCTCATTAGACTCAAACAAGGAGCTCGCAAAGAATGTGCTCGCAGTCCAAAGCCCGGGCAAGTACCACACTGAGTCCAGCGACCTGATGTTCTCATTCACTCACGGCCCGGACTCACCAAAGTGGTTCCTCTATCCATCCAAGCGCAAGCTCTGGAAGATGACGACTGAGGACGGGAGCTTCGAGCTGAAGGAAGCCGGTTGCGAGAGCGAGAAGGTAGCCTTCTTCGGCATCAAGCCCTGTGATCTGGCATCTATCGAGGTGTTTGACAGAACCCTCATGAAGGGCGAATATGTCGACGAGCACTACATGAACATGAGGGACAAGCTGGCAGTTATCGTGGCGAATTGCATCGAACCGAGCGGCACATGTTTCTGTCATTCCATGGGTACCGGACCCAAGGCCAAGGGCGGGTTTGACCTGTCGCTGACCGAGCTGTCCGACGGGTTTCTAGTCGAGTCAGGGTCGAAGTTGGGGGACGAGATGCTCTCGGGAGTTGACATAAGGCCGGCGAAACAAGAGGACGTCAACGAAGCCGACTCGAAGCTGAAGGGCGCCGAAGACAAGATGGGTCGCACGCTCGACGTGACCAACCTAAAAGAGAAACTGTATTCGAACCTGGAATCGCCCGCGTTCAGAGAGATTGCGAAGCGTTGCCTCGGTTGCGCCAACTGCACGAACGAGTGCCCCACCTGCTTCTGCACCATGTATCAAGACGTGCCAAGCTTAGACGGAAAGTCCTCGGAAAGGTCGGTGGCTTGGGACTCCTGTTTCACGTACCAGTTTGCTCAGGTGGCCGGGGGGCACTTCAGGTCGGAACTATGGGCCAGGTACCGCCAGTGGATGGTGCACAAGTTCGCCTACTGGCTGGACCAGTTTGGTGTCTTCGGCTGCATAGGCTGTGGCCGTTGCATAACTTGGTGCCCAGTTGGCATAGATGTGACTGAGTCCGTGAGAGAAGTACAGGAGGTGGAACAGCGATGATTTCCCACAAGATGTCGGAGGGATGCATGATCCCCAGACCGATGAAGATTGAGAGCATTATCGACGAGACCTACAACGTCAAGACGTTCAGGCTCCACCCCTCTGATGGCGGTAGAGTGGAGTACACCCCGGGGCAGTTCAACATGCTCTACATCTTCGGGGTCGGCGAGGTGCCTGTGACAGCCAGCTCCGATCCTTACCAGAACGATTACTTGGACCACACCGTGAGGGCGGTCGGCTCGGTCACGAACGTCATGTTTACGCTGAAGAAGGGCGACCACATCATGATCAGGGGTCCGTTCGGGACCACTTGGCCAATGGAGGGCATGAAGGGCAAGGATGTGATGGTTGTGGGTGGAGGCATAGGGCTGAACCCCCTGAAATCAGTGATAATCGGAGTAGCTAAGATGAGAGCCGACTATGGGAAGCTCTTCCTCCTGCATGGGGCTAGGACGCCGCAGGATCTACTTTTCACTCGCGACCACGAGGACTGGCGCAAGATTCCGAACTCTGAGTTCCTGACGTGCGTCGATGCCTGCGATGAGAAGTGGAAGGGCAATGTCGGAGTGGTCACTACGCTCTTCGACAAGTTCGAGTTTGATCCCAGCAACACCGTGGCTCTGCTCTGCGGCCCGGAGATCATGATGTATTTCACAGCAAAGGAGCTGATGAAGAGAGGGCTGCCGAGCAGCAGCTTGTACCTTTCGATGGAGCGTCACATGAAGTGCGGCATGGGCTTCTGCGGTCACTGCCAAACCGGTCCATTCTTCATCTGCAAGGACGGTCCAATCTTCACGTACGATTCCATAAGCAGGTTCTTCGGGGTGAAGCAGATATGAGCAAAGATAACAAGATAAGGGTGGCTGTCTACAAGTTCTCGAGTTGCGACGGGTGTCAGCTCCAAGTGCTGAACGCCGAGGACGACCTACTTGAGCTCGCGAACCAAGTGGAGATATCGTACTTCATGGAGGCCACGAGGAGAGCGCAGCCGGGCCCATATGACCTCGCGCTCGTTGAGGGTTCTGTGTCCACGCCCCACGAAGAGGAGGTCATCAAGAAGGTCAGAGAGGATTCGAAGCTTCTGGTTGCCATAGGCGCGTGCGCAACTGCCGGTGGCATTCAAGCTCTGCGCAATTGGTCGGATGTTGAGCTGTTCAAGAAGATCGTGTACCCCAAGCCCGAGTGGATCACAGCTCTCAAGACGGTCACTCCGATCTCCCAGAACGTTAAGGTTGACCTTGAGCTGATGGGGTGCCCGATCAACAAGAACCAGCTCATCTACGTGATATCACAATTGCTCAGGGGCAAGAAGCCATACGTTCCGACCTACAGCGTGTGCGTTGAGTGCAAGACTAGAGGTACCCCCTGTGTCATCGTTGCGAAGAACATGCCTTGCGTGGGACCAGTCACGATGGCCGGATGCGGAGCTCTCTGTCCGTTCTACGGCAGGGGATGCTACAGTTGCTTCGGTCCCATGGATGACCCGAACCCGAAATCGCTGATTGAGTACCTAGTCTCGCAGGGCGCTGACAAGGGTGTCGTGCTCAGACTGCTCAAGATGTTCAACGGGTACTCCGAGAAGTTCAGAAAAGTGGTGGACGAGTATGAGTAAGGAAATCAAGGTAGACTACTTGGCGAGGGTCGAGGGAGAAGGCTCTCTTCACATCAAGCTGAAGGAGGGCAAGGTCGAGGATCTGACCCTCAGGATCTTCGAGCCCCCGAGGTTCTTCGAGGCGTTCCTAGTTGGCCGGAGCTACTTGGAGGTGCCGGACATAACAGCCAGGATATGCGGCATCTGTCCGGTCGCCTACCAGATGAGTTCGGCCCGGGCGCTGGAGAAGATAGTGGGCATAGACGTGCCAGATGAAGTCAGGACCCTGAGGAAGCTGCTCTATCTCGGCGAGTACATAGAGAGCCACGTGCTTCACGCCTACCTGCTGCACGCGCCGGACTTCCTAGGGTACGAGAGCGCACTTGAAATGGCAAAAGATCACCCTGAGGTTGTCAAGGCAGCCCTGAAGTTGAAACAGTGGGGAAACCGGATCATGGAGATCATAGGAGGAAGATCGGTTCACCCGGTCTCGCCGCGAGTCGGAGGTTTCCACAGAGCGCCCAAGAGCGAGGAGCTGAGTCCTCTTCTTACGAACGTGGATGAAGTCAAGCGGACGGCGTTCGACGCCATAGACTGGGTCATGGACCTCAAGTATCCTGACCTGAAGAGGGATGTGGAGTACATCTCGCTCTGGAAGAAAGATGAATACCCCGTACTTGACGGTAGGATCAGATCGAACAAGGGCATCGACGCGTCCGAGGAGGATTTCGAGAGGCTATGCGTCGAGAGCCAAGTTCCCTACTCAACTGCCCGCAGGTACATGATAGGGGGCAAGACGCCATATGTGGTCGGTCCCCAAGCAAGGGTGAACCTGAACCACGAGAAGCTCGCACCAGCGGTGCAAGACAAGGCCAAAGAGCTGGGAATCTCCTTCCCTATCGAGAACCCCTACATGAGCATAATAGCGAGAATGCTTGAGACGGCTCACTCGGTTATCGAGGCAGAGGAGATCATCAAGGGGTACAGGCCTCCTGCATCTCCGTACGTGAAGAAGGAGCCAAGGGTTGGCGAGGGCGCTGCGATAACGGAGGCACCTAGGGGTATGCTATTCCACAAGTACTCCATCGACTCGAAGGGCATCGTCAAGAAGGCAACCATCGTGTCTCCAACTTCTCAGAATCAAACCAGCATCGAGGCAGACCTGTTGGAGTTGGCCCCAAGACTGGCGAACATGCAGAACGACAGGGCTACGTGGCTGTGCGAGCAGACCATAAGGAACTACGATCCGTGCATATCCTGCTCCGCCCACTTCCTGAAGCTAGACCTGACATCGGAGTAGGAGCATCACGCTTCTGCACCAAGAAGTGGACTGTGCCGGACCATCGGATCCGGTCTGCAGCCTCTCTAGATCACACCAGCTGTCGCGAGTTGTTCATCAAGCAAACTGACGACCTGCCCGCATGCCCTCTTGACTTCAATACTCATCTCACAGCCAACGCAGACTGTCTTCGGCTGAATGCCAACAGCAATTGGCTTGGCGTGAGTCTCCGAAGTCGCAAGGCCCACTGCGACACTGACGGAGAGATCGTGAGTGGAAGATGAATTGACAGCCTCCATTTCCTCCAGCTTCATCAATCTCACCGACCCAGGTCGGGCGTAGAAAATCGCGGCATCTACGATGATGATGTGCGAGGGCATGAAGTCAACAGCATCGGGTAGCAGTCTGCCCAATGCCTCTCCTAGGTTCATCACGCTGAACCTACTTGAAGCACGCCCTTCCATCCCTTTCGCCACGAGAACTCCGGCCCCATCGTCTCCTCTGCTCTCGTTGCCCAGTCCAACCAAAAGTACGCGGTCTGCCCCCTGCAACCACGACTTCATCCTCTCTGCCACAGGCTGGAGCGCGTCCATCAGCCATCAAGTTCAGCCGAAGAGGCTTAAGAGCTCTACCTAGCGGTGCTGGCACGACTGAGTGTTGACCTCTGAGGGCTACGTTGTCTGGAAAGGCAATTAACCCCCGCCGCGTATTATATCTTGATGGAAATCCTCTCCTCCTGTGTCTACTGCGGCGTCGGGTGCAGGTTGACCTATGTGGTCGAGGAGGGCCACGTCATCAAGATCCTGCCAGACAGGACTGACCCCGTGAGCAAGGGACAACCTTGTTCGAAGGGGCTGACCATCTCCGAAGTTGCCTACAAGAATCGGTTGACCCAACCCATGGTGAGGCCCAACAAGAATGCGGAACTGCGTCCAGTGACTTGGGGAGAGGCGTACGACGCAATAGCCGAGGGCGTGAGGGGGCTGGACGGCAGGGAGATTCTGTTCATCCCGTCTGGGAAGACGAGCAACGAGGACGCGTACGTCATGCAGAAGTTCGCCAGAGTCGTGCTGAAATCGAACAACGTGGACGGCTGCTGCAGCAGGCTCTGCCATGTGAACACCATAACCGGGCTCAGGCAGACCTTGGGTACCGATGGCTCACCTGCGAAGTTCGAGGACATAGCCACTAGGGACTGCATTCTGATCCTGGGCTCCAACCCCGCGTCGAATCACCCAGTGCTCTTCCGGGAGTTGCTGAGGGCCAAGAAGAATGGCACGAAGCTCATCAGCGTCGTGTCCATCCCGAACGAAACGTCGAGGGTGACCGACATCGCCGCTGAGATAGAGCCAGACACGGAGGTCGCTTTCATCAACTGTCTGATAAGGGAGATCATTCAGCGAGGCGGTCTCGACCCGCTCGCGAGGAGCGTGACCGGTTTTGAGCAGCTCTCCTTGACAGTGTCCAAGTACACGTGCGAGAGAGTGTGCGAGATCTGTCGCGTCAAACCAGAAGTCTTCTTCAGAATAGTGGAGGCGGTCTCATCCTCAGCACACTTCGGGATAATGCACGGGATGGGACTGACCCAAAGCAGAAACGGCCTCGCAAACGTCTACTCGTTGCTGAACCTGCTCACTGCGAAGAACGGCAAGTTGCTGTCGAACAGGGGCGAGATCAACGTGCAGGGAATCGGAGACATGGGCTGCAATCCGACGGGGGTTCTACCTTCTCCCGTGATGAACGACGAGCTGGAGAAGCTATGGAATACAACCCTATCGAAGGAGATGGGCCTAAACATGATTCAGGCCCTGTACTTGACGCCTGTGAAGGCTGCCTTCCTCTGTGACGTGAACATAGCGCTATCACTCCCCGACCTGGACAAGCTTCACGACAACCTCCGCAAGATGTTCGTAGTGATGCTCCATCATCACCGCAACGCCACCATGAACTTCGCCGACGTTGTACTCCCGATCCCGATGCTCTTCGAATCCATGGGCAGCGTAACGACCGGAGAAAGAAGAGTCCGCCTCGCCAGAAAGGTCGCAGAACCAGTGGGCGAAGCTAAGTCAGCTTGGGTGATCTTCAAGGAGTTGTCCGAGAAGCTGGGACACGCGGAGTCCTTCCCATACTCGTCATCGAAGGAGATCCTGAAGGAGGTCGCTTCGATCGTCGACCCATTCCACAGCGTCAACGTCGAGAGGCTTTACGAAGGTGAAGATCAGTGGCCTGTGAAGGAGCCGCTCTTCAGGAGGTATATGCCCGTGGACTTCGAGGGGACCGCATACCAGCGGTCTCCGAACTATCCCTATGTCCTAGTGACGGTCCGGTCGCCTCTGCACTTCCTACACGACGACCTGACCTCCCAAGCAACGAGCTTGATGCACGGTGGCCAGTACATCGAGTTCTGCTATCTCAATCCTGACGACGCACGCGACATGGAGGTGTCGGAGGGAGATCAGGTGACGATAACCAGCCCGAGCGGAAGAATTACGGTAGGCGCAAAGACAGATCCGACTCAGAAGAAAGGGGTGGTCAAGCTGTTCATCCATTCCGAGAAGCTCATGGTCAACAAGCTTGTGCCGCTGGAGTACACCTCAGGCACCTTCACTCCGAACTACAAGGCCGTCTCGGTCAGCGTCGTCAAGGTTCCTCGGGCGGCATAAGAACTGGCGTGGGCTGTGGCAGCCATCGTGCTCAAGTCACCTAGATGCAACTGCGAGTTGGTTGACTCAAACGAGGGGTATGTTGAACAAGATGCGAAAAAAACGCTAGTACGTGAGGGCTGGCGAGGCTACTCCTCTTCGTCCGCGTCTTCTTCGTCCAAGTCCTCTTCCTCCCACTCCTCTTCTTCTCCTTCTTCCTCTTCTCCTGCTCCTTCTTCTCCTTTGGACATTTCGCTCTACCCTTCTTTGCGCCCATGCGCTTTTGGGCCTCTTTAAAAGCCTAACGCCTCGCAATCCGGTTCCACTTACGGCTAGCGGTTCGGTGCAAGAATGATCCGACTGGTGCTTCGCAGAGGCCAGAAAGAGCTACGACAGGGATCCGCCCGTGACAATCGCCACCACTGACTTGCCTTTCAGGGCCTTGGGAGGCAACTTCCATGCGGCCGCTACAGCAGCGGCAGAACAGGGCAGCGCGTTGAGTCCGGTTCGCTTCATCACGACATCCTTTGCGAAGGTCATCTCATTCTCGGTCACTTCAATCGCCACTCCCTTCGAAGCCCTTATGGCCGCCAATGCCTCGACGCCATCGACCGAGTGATACCCAGCCAGTGGCTCGTTTGCTTCAGTGATCTCTATGTTGTGCGGGTCCATGTCCACGTAGGAGGACCTTCTGAGGTAGGATGTCACGATCGGATTGGTTCCGTTTGGTGCAACAGCTATGATCCGAGGCACCGAGTCAGCCAGCCCGCGTGCCGCCAAGTCCTTGAAACCCCAGTAGACCCCCACAAGCGTTGTTCCGTTCCCGGTCGGCACGGTGACACAAGCCGGGGTTCCGCCCAGCTGCGTTGTGATTTCCTCGGCGATCTCTGAGTAGCCGAGTATGTCAAGGTCGGCATTCACGGAGCCCGGATTGGCATCGTAAATGCCCTCGTCCCTTGCCGCAGCTGTGCTGATCGAAATCGAATCTTCAACGAACCCCTCTGTCTTCGCCAACTCGAATTCCCTGCGCAGCTTGAACAACCTCGCCGGGTGGAAACCAGTAGGGACGTACACCCTGACCTGTATGTTATGCTTCGCGGCAGCATTCACTATGGCCGCTCCGTAGTTACCACATGTCCCGACTGTCATCTTGTCGAAGCCCATGCGCCATGCTCTCTGGACATGCAACTCTGCTATGCGGTCTTTCTGCGTTCCAGTGGGATTTGCCCCTTCGTACTTCAGGTATAGCTGTGCGTAACCGTGGAGAGGTCCTCCATTTCGCAACTCAACAATTGGTGTGGCGAGGCTCCTAAGCAGTTTCTGTTCCAAAACCGCTTTTTTCTACCTCCGCCGGCCCGTAGACCGACGCGATGTGAGCATTGTTTCTGCTACGCGCACATCATTGAGCGAATCGGATATAAGTCTTGCGAATGATTATCGTTCAGCAGTTGTGGGCGTTCCTGCGAAACGTCATTCGTCAAGATCGTCGTTCAACCTTTTATGCCGTAGCCGGGGATGCCCCAACAGGTCGATGTCCGAGGTGAGCCAGCCAGCGTCAATGGAAAAGATCCCCTTCGACAATGTGGACTACCCACCCATACCCAAACAGTTGCTCTCAAGTCTGTCCGATTCGACCGATGGTAGGATGCAGTCCCCTTGGAGATCGCCAGATGCAGATCCGAGACGGGAGCTCGGAAGGCTGTTCGGCTTCGTGCTTGAGACCGAGATCTCGGTGTTCAGAACCGTCTGGCAGGTCGCACAGTGGCTGACCCTGAACCTCAAATCGGAGAGACATGCGTCGGTAGCGTTTCCTTGCTTCGAACCTGAGGCGCTTGTCGTTCCGTTCGTGAATTCCCTCAAGGGAAGAGGGTTCGTCCCTCAGCTCATACCCGTTGATACGAACTTCGACCCGAGGTTCGACCTCCTGCCTCAAGTTGGCAAGGCTGGCCCTATGCTTTTCCTGTTCTCCTTGGTTGGGCCCGTGACCGGGCGCATCGCCAAAACCGCTGAAATCGTGAAGATTGTGCACGAACTCGGAGGACTGGTGGTCGCAGATGCCACCCACTACGTGCAGAGGATCGGCCCTGCGCTGGGATCTGTGGACGCTGACCTGATGATCGTCAGATCAAGACCCTTGCTGGCTCCCGAGGGGATAGTGGTGGTCTACTTGTCTCGCAGGATGCGGGAGATGTTGAAGCAAGATGCAGACGCAACGGCGTCGTGGCGCAACATGACAGCCTTGGATGCTCCTTTCGAGTTGGTCCCTTCGCTGATTGAGTCGATGAAGTTCCTGTCAAGTGTGGCCGAGCGCAGGAAGACAGAATTGGAGCGCAACAAAGCAGTACTTGACGGGTTGAAGGGGGCCGAGGCGATCAGGATCTTTGGACCGAGCGAAGTTGGTGAGAGGGCTGCCATCTTTGCGGTTGAGGTGAAAGGCTTGGAGGCGTCCGAGGTTGCTCTCTTGTTGGACTCTGCCACGGATCTCTTGGTGTCGCATGGAAAGCCCGGCATGGGATCGTCCAAGCTCTGCCCACTGTACCCGGACAGAGCGGCTATTCGGGCCTCTCCATTCGTGAACAACAACGCGAGTGATGTGGAGGGGTTCGTCGAGGCAATGAGGCAGATCGCTGCTTCGTCGAGGTGATTGCTGGTGACGCTTCGCGGCCTGTATGCAAAGTTCCCATCCATTGACTGTGGTGCTTGCTTCACTCCCACCTGCAGGTCATTCGCTAGGAGGTGCCTGCTGGGCTTGAACACCCCCTACGAGTGCCCTGTGCTCGGGTGGGCGGAAGGAGGATTGAGGGCAACAGAGGCGGATGATGCAGTCAAGGCTTACCGGGGAATAGAAGTGTCGTCCGAGGCAAAGGTCATCGGCACCCCCTTCTCACTTTACCACTCAAGTTCTGAGGGCAAGGTGACCGATTTCACAGACATGGCCACCTTCATCGAGTTGGCAGAGGCAGCAAGGGTGTTCGACGTGACAAGGCCCTTTCTTGGTCTGGAAGCTGTCCGTCTGAGCAAAGGCACCCGATCCTTGCTGGTCGTATCAGACGGGCGCATTCTGCCCACTGGTCCTGGTCCTCCCTCAGGGCTGGCTCTCTCGTCTCTGTCCAGCCTGATGTGGGGGGCGGTAAACCATGTGCGGCCGATTCTCCCCGCAGAACGGCATGACGGCGGTGGAATGCATATCCGGTGGATGTAGGGAGTGCTTAGCACAGACAGAAGGAGCAAGGTCCTGCCCCATCGTGTCAAATGGGCCACCAATAGTGGCGGAGAGCGCCAGCCAGGTAGAGCGATCGAAGCTGATGGATTTCAATCCTTCCGAGTTGGTGAAAAGGGTCGTGACAGACCCAGGATCCTCGGAGGCTGTGGGGACGGTGAGGGGAGCTGCTCTGATGCTCTCTGCCATCATGAAGAGCTTGCCTTTGGGTAAGTTGGACAGAGCTTCTTTAGATGCAGTGGAGTCGTCCCTGTCCGAAACACTGGCTATCGAAATGTCTACCCTTTACGCTGAGATGAATCCGCTGAGGTCGGTCAATCACCTGCTGATCGTCGGAGTGCTGATGAACCTGAGGAGGGCTGCAAGGGCGGTGCACACGCTTCTTGACGTTGACGCCGAGTCTCTTCGGAGAGATGAGGTCTATCTGTCGGAGGCTGCTGACATGCTCTCGAAGTCGGCAAGAGCCTTCTCTGAAGCCGACAACATGATCGCTCGAGGCGTCAGCGAGAGTTTCAGGTTGTTCGTGCCCAGTCTGGGGAGCAAGCATAGGATAGCATCTCAGACCACAGTGCTACGTTCGATGACGGTTGCCATAAACGGCTTCTTCACTGCTCGCCTGCTGCTCTAGTGTTCGCCTGCAGGCTTCGCCTGAGTTCGATTGCCTTGAACACATGTCCGTCCGCGCTCTTCAGAAGCTTCCCTGCCTCATCAGGGGTGGTGCCCGTTTCTACCATGACGAGTGCGGACTTCAGGTCTCTGCCCGCCTCCTCAAACGCCGCGTCGGCCTTCTTGTAGTCGACTCCGGTCAGCTCCATTATTATGCGCTTTGATCTTTCCCTGAGCTTGCTGCTCCAAGGCCTCATGTCGACCATAAGGTTCTGGTACGCTTTGCCGATGCCGATCATCGCGGTGGTAGTTATCATATTGAGAACGAACTTCTGGGCCGTGCCTGACTTCATCCTGGTTGACCCAGTCAGCACCTCGGGGCCGACGGCGGGAGCGATCGTGACATCCGCGTGGTCTCTCATTTTCGGTTTGGGGTTCGTGCTGATGGCGACTGTCTTGCAGCCGATTGCCTTCGCAAAATCGAGGGCGCCTATCACGAACGGTGTCCTGCCTGAGGCTGAAAGGCCGACGATCGTGTCCTTCGGCGTCACCTTTACCTCGTCGAGCGCCCTAGCACCGGCTTCTTCGATGTCTTCGGCACCTTCCATTGACTTCCTCAGGGCCTCCCAACCGCCCGCGATAATGCCGATCACCATATTGGGGTCAGCGCCGAACGTCGGGGGGCATTCAGATGCGTCCAAGACGCCAAGCCTCCCGGATGTGCCGGCTCCCACGTAGATCAGCCTCCCCCCTGATTTGAAGGACTCTATCGCGAACTTCACAGCCTTCGCTATGTTCGGGATCTCCTTCTCGACAGCGAGGGGAACGTTCTTGTCCTCGGAGTTGATGAGCCGCAGGACATCCTCCACTGACATTCTATCGATAGTCTTGGTTCTCGGGTTTCTCGACTCGGTTTCCAACGCCAGCAATTCGTCGAAAACGTCGCTCATGGTGATGGTACTGCTACGGATTTGCCCCCTTTTAAGATAATCACCGGTTGCGCAGACAGCTTCTGCGAGGGTCTTACCGAGAGCAGCGGCCGCAGCTGCCCTTCAAACACTCTTTTAAGCT
>JBGOYZ010000015.1:0-25628 GCA_041479945.1 Thermoproteota archaeon | reverse complement strand
AGCGGATGGCATGACGCTGGTTCGGCGGTCGCCATCAGCGCGGCCGCTCCGATTGCAGTAGCTGGAGAGAGGTATGTCTGGCTGGGTTGGACCGGTACTGGAACCGGAAGCTACACTGGAACGCTGAACTCCAAAGGAATCACGATGAATGGACCGATAACTGAGGCAGCTGCATGGAGGCGCGAGTTCAGGCTGACCGTTGTGTCCCTGTACGACTCTCCAAACCCAACTGTTGGTGACCACTGGTATGCGACCGGAACCACGATAAACGCATTAGTGACCTCACCAGCACTAGGTCCGCCGAGAACGCGGTACGTCTGCACGGGCTGGACTGGCTCCGGAAGCGTGCCTGCGACGGGCAACACCACAGCAGTCACCTTCGTCATCGCAACGCCCTCAAGAATAACATGGAACTGGAAGATTCAGTACTACCTCAACGTCAGTTCGGCTCATGGAACCATAGGCGGAGAGGGCTGGTATGATCCAGACACCACTGCCTACGCACTTGTCGAGCCTCTCATAGTGGAGGAAGCCGGAGGGGTACGCTACGTCTTCATCAACTGGACCGGCGATGCAACAGGCAACACTTCGCCATCTGACCCGATACTCATGAACAAGGACAAGGTCGCGATCGCGAACTGGAACCTCGAACTGCGCCTCGATGTAGTCAGCGCGTATGACAGCCCATATGGAGCTGGATGGTACGAGCCGGGCGCAACCGCCAACTTCGGAGTAACCACCCCTGTGGATCTAGGGAACGGAACTCTGTTGGTGTTTGTGGGATGGTCCGGAGACGTGACCCAGACCGCGCCAACAGGAAGCATAGTCATGACTGAGCCTTCGAGGGTTGTGGCAGCTTGGATCAGACAGTACCTAGTGACATTCAACACCACTCTGCCCGATGGGGTCCGCCTGACGATTCCGGGAGTGCCTCAAGCACTGCCACCTGGCCTAGATATCTTCGGAGCGTTCTTTGAGGCCGGTAGCACCGCTGCAGGAGGGCCTGCTCCTCTAACCACGCCAGGACCGGACGGGATCAGGTACGTCTTCAAGGGCTGGGACCTCGACGGCGTGCTCCTAACTCCAGGGACGGACTTCTTGTTCCTAGTGAATGGTCCTCACAACGCAAGCATGGTCTTCGACACTGAGTTCCTCTTGGTGGTGAACGCAACCGGAGTAGCGACCCCGTTCAATGCGACACTGACGATCACTGCAAGCCCTCCAGTGCCCTACCAACTGAATCCGATCTCTGCCTTGGAAGAGTGGTTCCGCAAGAACGCTGGTCTGTCGCTGCTGATCTCCACTCCGAACAAGATAGGCCACGGCGTGTGGGCTGTCTTCAAGCAGTGGTCCGGAAGTGTGCAGGGCACCGACGAGTCCGTGTCGCTGGTGATGTCGGGACCCAAGACGGTCAACGCGGTCTTCTTCAGCACTAACCCTGTTGCCGAGTCACTCCCGTACTCGATAGTGGCCGGCCTCATCTGCTTCGGGCTCGCGTACTACATGACCAGGAACAAGAAGGGCGAACAGAAGGGATCTACCAGAATGACGTTCGGCACGGCAGTCGTGGCGATCGCTCTGCTAGTCGCAGCAATAATGAGCGCCATGATCGCCACCGGGTTCGGCATCAATGTCGCCGAACTTCCTGACCTCACAAACTGGGCGGTGCTGTTCCTAGGAGCTGAAGCACTGGTCCTCTTCTACATCACTCACAGGTTCACCAAGGGCGGACAACCAGAGCAGGCCCAAGCTGCACCAGAGACCGCGAAAGTTCCTGCAAATCCATACGGAGTTTAAGAAGGCATCTCGGGGGCACACAGCCCCCGATCCCTTGTTTTTCACTTGACTCTACTGCCAATCAGGCTTTTGGCCCGGGTGCGTTTCTCAAGCCACTCTGCTTGAAAAGGGCCATCGCTCTGAATTCTGCCTCGTGAGCTTGTGAGAATGTTATTTTCGTTGCAGTCTGCTCGACAAAACTTATAACAGTTCAAAGTGATGAACTGGAAGCGACGTGTAACTGGCATGAGTCTGGATTTCCTGCGGGGCGAATGGGGCGAGGGGAGATTAGAGTATAGAGTGGTTGGATGCCCTTGACCCAGAACAACGTTGCTGCCCCGGAGGCCGGACCGGAGAAGGTACGGCTTTTCGGCGAACTCCACAGGCCCTTCTACTCCTTTGACGATGTTGATCTGAAGATAATAGGAGAAATACGCACCAATGGCCCCCGCAACATCACAGCGATCGCACAGTCACTCGATGTTGCACCTTCTACTGTGCTCAGGAGAATAGACAACCTCACAACGAACCTCCGGCTCAGTATCATGACAAACCTCGCGTATCACAAGATGGGGGCAAAGAGGGCTTTCCTGCAAATAGCTCCATCGAGGGAGGACGACCGCGAGGTCATGAACAAGGTCTTCTCGCTAAACTACTGGTTCCAGTCCTTCAAGGTGTTGGGAAGCAATGGTCATCTGGTGGCCTTCAAGGTACCGGAACGGCTTCATACTCACTACAGGTCGATGCTGACGGGGCTCAGCAGCCTCTACTCGATCAACGAGCTGTCTTTTCACACCGTGGGTGAACTGGTAGGATTCGGCCCGTCGTTCCGGTGGTACGATGCTGAGGGGAAGAGGTGGAGCATACCTTGGAGCGAGATCCGAAGGAAGCTGGTCGAATCGGAGCCCCTCGCTCTAGACGATCCGGAGGACTACAGCTCGCAGGTTGACCAGCTGGACATCACGATACTGCTTGCCATGGAGGGTAACGCGCGAACGTCTCTGTCCGAGATGGCCCGCGTCGCTGGTGTGTCGATTCCGACGGTCTCCGATCGATTGAAGAAACTCACAGAGAAGGGTCTCGTCTTGGGATACGCGTGTAACCTTCTGCCTTTCCCTCCCGAGGACTCGCGTCTCCTCCAGTTGATCGTGTCATTTCCCGGGAAAGACGAGATGTGCAGGTTCGCGTCGGGCCTTCTGGAGACGCCGTTCCTCCTGAGTTTCTCGAAAGAAGTGGGAAAGAACGTGCTCTTCATCAGGTCCTATCTCCCGAACAACGATTTTCGGTCTCTTTCAACCTTGCTCAATGACCTGATGCGAGAAGGTCCCGTTGTGGACTTCAAGATCATAGAGTTGGACGTGGACGGTGAACGTCTTTCTCAGATCTCCCCGATGCTGTTCGGAGCGGACGTGCGGTAGGGCGTCAACCACGGACTGACCGGGGAGTAGGGCGAGCTGGAGCACAAGCAGATGCCGGCAGCGTCGCTCCTGTCTGACTGAATGGGGAAAGTGATTATGCCAGCCCGTCATGGGCGGAGCCAAGGCGTGTTCGTTTCCTCGGACGCGGGCCACGAACTCTGGTGAAAACCACCCAACCTAAAAGTGCCCCGGCCGCGGAGAGCCAAGCAAGCAGATCCGCTGACCCTATCATTGCCTCTCTGGTGCTCTGGACCCCGCCGGTAGCTGGGGTCTGCAAGCTTGACTGGGTTAGGAAACCTGAGCTGGCACCTGGGTTCATTTCCTGACTCTTGACGGTCCAGGATACATCGCCATAGACCACCTTGTCGAGATACGAATTGTAGTAGTGGAACACGTGTTTTCCTGACTGGAAAATGGTCTGGTCAAGCAGATACGAACGCAGCGCTTCGATGATCGAACCCCCGACATCCCCCGTGTCGGACATAGCCTCCCAGAACTTGGAGGAGATCATGTTTCCAGACATTTCAATCCTCGAACTGGCAATGACGACCGCGGGACCCTTCGGTGAAGTGATGAGCGCCCGTGCGAGGCTTTCATTCCCCAGATCGAGTGCGCCGGTGAAACAGGCCGTGATATACTGAATGCCGTATGACCTGTTTATCTCGGAGACTTGCTCGCAGTTCATCAATATCTTCCATTCGCCTTTAGAGTCACTCGTCCAGAGAGCTGAAGCAGTGCCATGTGAATAGCTGGTCACATACATGGCCCCGCTGGAAAGCACTTGGGTCAGAGATACCGACGTCACGTTCATCTTCGTTGAATAGAATATGTGTGGCACGCTCAACACTGAGTCCAGTGCCACGTTATTGTCGCCGAACACCAACAGCGGACCTGGTTCGATGTTCGTCTCCACGTCAACTATCTTCGCGAGTGTGCGTTCGAGCTCCTCTCCGTCCTTGACCGGCAGTCTTCCCACGGCGATCTCAGGAATGTTTCCTCCGAGCAGACCGACCGCCGAGTCATTCCATTTAGGGACTCCATAGTACCAGTCCGTCGGCTTGTAGTTGTAGTCGGCCAGCCCGTATTCATACGAAGGAGAGTACACGTATTTCGTCGGGACTTGATCATAGGTGCCGACTAGAAGCACGTACCTGATTCCAGCTGCATCATATTCAGAGGCAATGAGTTCATGAAGCATGCTCACCGTGCTGGACGCGTCTTTGTTTCCGCCGATGGACTCCGTTGATACGTAGCGGGCCTCGACGCCCTGACTTGCTTTGAATCTCATGAAACCTTCCATTGCTGTTCTGTATGTCTCTGGCCCTACGATCAGCAAGTCGTAGGACTCCGAGCCACTCGCGAGAAGCGGTTCCGCGCCGGACTGTATGAGCACAAGTGCAGTGATCACGACAAACAGCACTCGGCCTCTCATGTTCAGGTTGGACCCAAAGCTAATTAAGCTCGGCTCCTACTTCTGCGTCGGTTTGTCGGGAAAATGACAGACAAAGGGGTAACACTCGGTACTCCGAATGTGGAGACGGGGAAGAGCCCCTACGATATCGAAGACATGTCGGACGAATTCAGAGAGTACGGCCTGACGAGCAACGAGACGAAGGTCTTCCTGCAACTCTCTAGGTTTTCCCCAAATACGGCGAGTGAAATCGGCAGGTCGCTGGGAATTCCGAGGACCGAAGTCTACAACATATTGTCGAGCCTGCAGGGCAAAGGTATCATAGAAGCAACGCTGGATCGTCCCGCCAAGTTCTTCGCGATCCCGGTGAGAAGAGCGTTGGACATGCTGATAGAAGCCGAGAGGAGCAGGATATCCACGATGGAAAGCAAGAAAGAGGAGGTGCTGAAACGATGGGAGGCAGTCTATCCAACTGTCCCTCCGGAGGAAAAGGAGAGGCTCCAGCTGCTCAGGGGCACCGAGCAGGTATACGCGCGCCTCTCGGAGATAGTAGACAGAGCCAAGGATGAAGTCGACATCGTTGCCTTCGGGACAGACTTGACAAGGGCTCTTGATGCGGGGGTTCTGCGGAAAGCGCGCGACCTGCACAAGAGGGGGGTGGTGATACGTTTGCTCACGGATGTCAAGTCGAAAGCCCGCGACGTGGAGGCGTCATTCTCAGGTTCAGTTGAGGTACAACAGACGGAGTCAGTGACCGAGGCTGCTCCGCACTTCGTCGTCGTCGACGGCCGGGAGCTCCTCATGTTCACCAAGTTGCCCGGCGGAAGTCGAGCTGCCAGAAAAAAGGCCACTGCCTTGTGGACAAACAGCCCGACGCTTGTCCAGACCATGAAGCGATTGTTCGATGACACGGTGAGGACGCCTGCGGCACTGGCGAGACTGGTCGCATCTCAGGCGGAGGAACTCAGAACGCCAAGCGAGGAACAGGTGGCCTTTCGGAAGCAGATGATTAGGCAATTCGCCCTGGCTGGCCTCGACGCGGTGGAGAACATGAAGATCATCGGTCGGTCCGGGATCACTCATGAGTTCGATCTGGGAGTAGTTAGAGCGGGCACGAAGCCAACCGTGGTCGACTTTGTGTTCGACAAGTTCGACGTACCAGTTGTTCCTGTGATCAGGTTCTTCGCTAAGCAGAGCGATGTAGCGCCCGTCATCGACAGCTCGACCCTCGTAGTGAGCCCGAGGCTTGCGGTGGACGCAAAGGAACTAGCCAAGTCCTACGGGATCAGAGTGACGGAACTGCAGCGCTAGATCCATGCAGTCTGAGCCGAGCTGAATGGCCCGCACAGCTCTGTGTTCATCTTCAGGTTCAGATCCATGGCGAGGGCGCGGAGTCGATTCTCGATTCAGCTTGATCGGTTCGACCTACGGTAGTAGTCGTCTAGCACCCGTGATGACGCTGTATCCTCACGAACTACCTTGATGAGCGATGCGACCTCGCTCACCCATTTGTCCGCCAGCTTCTTCCCTTTCTCAATCGTTGCCCTCCTGGGATCGCCGAGGTATCCTTCGATGCAGTAACCCTGCCACGACGCGCTGGTCTTCACGTAGTCAGGCAACTTGGAGGCGCCGGTCTTGGCTTCATTCTTGACCTTGTTCAGCCTGACCAGATGCCCTATCAGGTAAAGAGCTATGCTGGTTTCGATCTCGCACGCGTGATTGATCGTGGCTCCTTTGGCGAGTTCCTTTATGTCCTGCTCAATCGGCGACCAAGGCTCCACGTACATGTACACGACGTAGTCCCTCCTTTCCCTCAGTAGATCCCTCTGGATGGCGCGCAGGATTTGATTGTTACCCCCATGACCATTGAGGAGTATGATCTTGTTGAAGCCGTTTCTGGATACTTCGTCGCACACCTCCTCGACCACCGAGATCAGCGTCTTGGCGGACAGTGAGATCCCGCCAGAGAAATGAGCGTTCTCGTTGGCATACGCATAGTCCAAGGTCGGCAACACGAGGGACGGGGGCTCTTTCTCAGCTGCCAACTGGGCGACCTTCTCTATGACCAGACCGTCCGCCCCGACGGGAAGGTGACTACCATGGATCTCAAGCGACCCTATCGGAAACAGGATGACGGTCTTCCCTCTCGGCATTCGCCCGAGTTCATCACTCGTGAGCTCATTCCAAAGCATGCAGGTTTTTCGCGGGATCAGGATATTAACCTATGAGACACGCCGTTTCTCCCTTGGGTTCGTCCTTCATATGGAATTGTTCAGGTAGCCCTCGAAACAGTTCGGAGCTACGAGTAACGACGGGCCAAACCTTATAAGGGAAATGAAGCGAAGGCTCCGCAAATGGCATCCGATCAGAGACCTCTTGGCGTGACGATCATCGGTATCGTGGGAATACTAGTAGGCTGTCTTGCGTTGCTTGCTGGACTGGCGGTCACGGTGTTTGGTATTGCGTTCATTCCGTCCATCGGAGACTTCGGAGGAATCTTGAGCGCATTCGGCGGGTTGATCAGTGTTGTCGGCATCGTAGTCGTCTTTGCTGCGGTAGTGGAGCTGATCGTCTGCTGGGGGCTACTATCCAGGAAGTACTGGGCTTGGCTGGTCGCTCTCATACTTGAAGTGCTCGGGATAATAGGGTCGCTCGGGACACTGATGGGTAGCCCAGCAGCTGCACTTCCCGGACTTGCGATAGGGGCAGTCGTCATCTGGTACCTGCTGCAACCTCAAGTAAGAGCTTGGTTCGAGCGGAGACAAGCTCCAGCTGCGGCCTATCCTCCGCCCCCGCCTTCATACGCATAGGGTCTCAGTCAGGAAGGGAATCGAGAGGAGATCAGTGAACGCATGCAGGTAGCCTGCGTTCTCTCGTTGGACCTGAGCTTCCGGTTACTTTCAACCGTCCCCTGTGGCCACCCATGAGCACACGTCGAGACCATAGCAACGCTGATGTCACATATAGCCTCAAGGAGACAGACTTGTCGCGAGTGAATGTCGAAGCGCGGCTTGGAGACGACTACGTGCTAGGCATGAACTTCATAGGTCGGCTTGATGCGAGGATGACCAGAGAGGGCGGGATAATCTTCGAAGGATAAATCGCCCGGGCGCCGTCGGGTCGCTCGCTGTCCCGGGCCTATATACATATAAACCGAAATGCGTGCTTAAGTTCGGACATTTCGAATGGCGAAACCTGTCTACATACTGATCGACGAGAAGCTGCTAAGGGAGTTCGACAAGGCCAGAAAAAAGTTCGGCTACAATAGATCCGTCGCGATCAGAGAAGCGATGAGACAGTTCGTTGAAAGGGTAGAGAAATCCCGCAGGAGAGGGTCCTAGCTTTATCTAATTGTTCGATGCGATGCCTGCTCGAGTTCCTATCTCATGAATGGATCATGATCAATTCTCGGGTCGCTGAGCGTCGGGTTTTCGCGGTCGCGGGTGCCCGGCAGATACGATGACCTTGGTCCACCCAGTACAATGCTCAATCGATTCATCAACATAACCAGCAGTTTCGCGGTAGAGCGGTTTCAGGCGCTGAGATGGTCCTTCGCGGCGTTCTCGGCCGTTTTTCGCGTGCGACTAAGCCCGACAACTCACCGGGTGGCCCTTTCGAATTGGTGAACGACCTTACACATCTCGAACGTCGTTTCCAGCCAGCGGAAACCCTCTCGTTGCCTCGTGGCCCATTCGACATTGTCAGAGAAGGGGGAGCAGGGGAGATTATAGAAATTCTATTTCTTTTTCTATAAGAAATTACACAGTACCCACAGTTTGCTCATCTGATGGTAGTCTTGTCGGAAGTTTCACATTTCCAAAAATCGAAGGGTAGACATGGACAGGGCGGATTGGGTGTGGGGCCAGCCTTTTCGCTAGTTCACGTCGCCCGTCGGATATCGGGGGAGTCGACCGTGGCTTGTGGCGAGCGTATCATACAATGGACCGAGTCGCGGCATTGCCGCTATGGCCACCATCGATTGCCGACCCCGCAAACAAGGTCAGGCTCGGCTCGAGCTCCACATAGTACCCGGCGATCTCCTCCTCAGTCAACCTCCTGTAGGCTTGGTCCAGGTACTGCTTGTGGCCCATGAGCGCCTCCGCGAGCTCTCTCCCTAAGACCTTTAGCGCTGTTGTGAAGAAGAGCTTTCGGAGCGAATGCGGATGGATGTCCCTCCTCCCCTCTGACTTCTGCACTGCTATTCCCCTCTCGAAAACTCGGGTCAGCTTGTGGTACGCCTTTGATCTCGGAAGGGGGAATACCCTCGGGCTTTCGTGGGTCTTCAGGTAGGCCTCAACGGCCTCAAATGCCTCGCTCGTGATGAAGGCGTATCTGCCTATCCTATCCTTCGCGATCTCGGGACGTATCCTGATCCGGTGGACTCCCGCCTCATCTTGCAGGTCGTCTCTCCGGATCGACAGCGCCTCGCCGATCCTGCAACCGCTTGAAAGCAGGAAGAGAAGAAGTGCTCTCGTCTCGGGATCCGCATACGCGTAGACCCTCCTTAGCTCCTCAATCGTGGGGGCCCTATCTATGCTTCTGACATACACCCTCGGCTTCCTGACCCTTCTCCACAGCGCGGACACCTCTATATCGTTGATCTCAAGAAAGCCCTTCACCGCCGACAGATACGCCTGCACAGTCTTGGGAGCCTTCCCCTCCTCCAGGAGGCGGTTCACGAACCCTTGGACCTCTGCCACGAGTTCGGGTTGCGAGGCCTCTGAGAGCGTCTGCACCAGCCCGTCGGGGTCCTTCGAGGTGGATCGACAGAAAGCCATGATGGCCGAGAGATAGACGCCCTCGGTGCCCCTGGAGCCGCTCACAGCGGAGTAGCTATCATGGAATCTCTTCACCGATGCGAACCTGAGGGCCTCCCGGAGCACGTTTTGGCCCTTTTTCCTGTGCCCGATGAGGTTTTCGATCGATCTGGGGCTGACGGCCTTCATTCCGGGCAAACAGCACCCCCGGAGCCCATAAAAGAGATTAAGTACAGAAGAATTCAGTACTTAATCCGAATTAAGTGCAGATGGCCTCGGTTTCTTGGATGGACCTTCCCACAGCCCCTCCCTAAGGAGTATTCCTCCAAAAGGAGTACGAACACCCGTTTGGCGGGGGAGCTGTGGATCTGACTAGGGCCCGTTGTGAGAAAGGCAGTCGCCGCATGGAGGCAGCATGACCTTTCCCAAGCGCCCTAGGCGATCCTCCATGAGACGCGAGATCTTCAGCCCGAGACCTTTGTGACTGCAGACGCGATTCACAGAGTGCACTCTAATACCCATCCGAGCGCTATGCGCAGGGTATGCGACCAAAGATAGGTGTCATAGGCTCGGCCGGTGGAGTGGAAGCAAGGGTCGCGGCGAAAGCCCGTGAGGTCGGAAAGGAGATCGCCAGGCACGACGCGATCTTGCTGACCGGAGCCAGCACTGGTCTGTCATACGAGGCCGCCAAGGGTGCGAAGGAGGTGGGTGGCTTTACGACAGGATTCTCACCTGCCTCGAGTCTCCGGGAGCATGAGAGGCGATACCGGCTACCTGTGGATTCCTTCGACTTGTTGGTGTTCACGGGATTCGGTTTCAAGGGGAGGAACGTGGTATTCGTCCGAAGCTGCGACGCAGTTGTAGCGGTGGCGGGCAGGATCGGCACCCTCAACGAGTTCACGATAGCGTACGATGAGCACAGGCCTATTGGCGTGTTGAAAGCAAGTGGAGGCATAAGCAACTACCTCAGGACCGTAGTTGAGAAGAGCGGAAAGGAGGGACCCGAGGTTGTCTATGATGCCGATCCCGCGTCTCTCGTCGACCGGCTTCTTGGCGCTCTCAAGAAGGACAGATCCCCTCGGTCAGCCCACTCGCGGACCTGATGCGGGAGAGGCGCCCACGTGCGTGGCTGTTGCAGGATCTCCGGTCAGACGACCGAGTCCTGGCCCTGCGAGCGTACCGGAGTAGACGAAGGGGCCTTCGATTTTTGGAAATGTGCCAGTTCACGCTTCCGGTCGACGAGGTTAGCATGTGAGATAGGACTGCATATTCTCTATAAGAAAAGCTATCATATTTTACAAGCGTAACCCTCCCGCCCTCTCGGGCTGGTGGGCTAGTTGACCCGAAGGGGGAAGTGCAGTTGGTTGTGCGGAAGAAGGCGTCCAGAGACGCGGGGAAGGCTACTCGAGCCCTATGGCGCTGTTGATTTCCTCTTGGTAGTGCGCCGTCTCGCCGCTTTCGATTTCGCTGACCTTGACCGGTTCTCCGAGGGTCGCCGACTCGTAGACCGACATCGAGATTGCTTCGTCCTTGAGACCTAGCTCCCCGTCCACTTCCGGTCTGCGGTGGTTGGTCACTGAGTCTGCGAAGTCCCAAAGCTCGACTGCCACAGATGTGTCGAAGTTCCACGCGTCGGTCTTTGTTCCGATGCCGCCCGGAAAGATGATGCTCTTCTCTTGGTCGCCGAGTTCCTGCAACATCTGTCTGGTGAGCTCATTCAGCGAGGCCGTATACAGGCCCGTGTTGCCAGCTCCAGTGAGGGCCAGTCCATCATTCCAGCTGATCGACCCCTTGTCCCCATGGATTATCCTATGGTTGAGCCCCTTCCCTGGTGCAGAGCTGCTCCATCCCCAGAATCCCGCCACGCCACTTGAGAACTTGAGCGTCGCGAACGACAGATCCTCTACGTCGGCGGCCTGGGCCTTCGAAGTCGCAGGCCAATCCTCATACCTAATCGGTTCGTTGAACTTCGTGACCGCATACACCTCATCCACAGGGCCCAAGTTGTACAAGAAGAGATCCGCGAAATGTACGCCACCATCCAAGATCCAACCCCCGCCAGCCTTGACGCGGTGATGTCTCCATCCCCAGTAGAACAGGTTGTAGCTTGTTTCGATCCACATCAGAGCCCTCGGCTTGCCTATCTTGCCGGTCCTGATGCACCAATTGATCGCCCGGTTGGCAGGCATCCTCCTGTAGTTCTCGGCGACCGCGAGGGTTCTGCCGTTCCTCTTGGCTGCGTCTACGATCATCCTCCCAGCCCTTATGGTTATCGCCAGAGGCTTCTCGATCAGGACATGCTTTCTGGCTTCCAGACACTTCAGGGCCGCGGAGTGATGTGTTAGGTGGTCAGTACAGATGTCCACGGCGCGCACGGAATCTTCCTTCTCCAACATCTCGTCCAGAGAGCTGTAGACTGAGGGTTCTTTGCCCTGGACCGCTGCTATCTCGGTCGCTCTCTTCCTAGCGTTCTCAAGCACAATGTCTTGACAAGCGGTGAACTCTAGGTTGCAGACCCCTGCCTCCTTGAGCATCTGAAGACCCTTCACGTGAGCCCGGCTGATGCCTCCGCATCCGATCAGCCCAACGCGCAGTGCCTCGCTCAACTTGGGGTGCGGCGTGGCTCTCTGGGAATAAGAGGCTTTGGAGGTGGGTGCGAAGAGCATGGCGGGAACAAGGCAGCCTCGCCAGTGGAACCGCAAGCCATAGTTCAGGTTTAATACCACATGGAGCCAGTCCGATATTCAAAATGAAACTGGACTTCGTGTCCGTCGGGGAAGTGATGATCCAGTTCAATGCCATGACGCCTGGTCCACTCAGGACCGTGTCAACCTTCGAGAAACACATTGCCGGTTCAGAGGCCAATGTCATGGCTGGGCTCAGCAGGCTGGGACACAGGACGGGCATGATCACTAGAGTCGGCAAGGACGAGTTCGGATCCGCGATACTCGGGGCGCTGAAGGCGGAGGATGTTGACACCTCACACGTCACGGTCGATTCCAGCTCACCGACGGGGATCTACTTCACTCAACGGCATTTCCCCGTGCCAGGTGAGTCAGTCCTGACCTACTACCGCAAGGGATCAGCTGCAAGCAACCTTGATGAGGCCGATATCGACACAGACTACATCAAGGGCGCAAAGAACATCCACATCACGGGGATAACGCCGGCTTTGAGCGTTTCATGCGCGAGAGCAGTCTGGAAGGCGTTCCAGTTCGCAAGAGAGAATGGCCTCGGTATTTCTTTCGACACCAATGTCAGGCCGAAGCTATGGAAAGATACAGCGACGGCAAGGGGAGCTCTCTCCAACTACCTGACCAGCAAGGTGGTTCTCACCAACGGTGAGGATCTGGGGCTTCTCTTTCCGGGCTTGGGCATGAAAGACGCAGTGGCAGAGGTGCTGAGGAAGGGAGCAGAGGTCGTTGCGGTCAAGCTCGCCTCCGCGGGCGCCTACGCACGGTCAGGTACTGAAGAGGCTGAAGCACCGGCCTTCCATGTCCCTCACGTGGAGGACGTGATAGGAGCAGGCGATGCATTTGACGCAGCGTTCCTGTCATCCTATCTGAAGCGCACAGCGTTGCGGGAGTGTCTGGAGCACGGGTGCGCAGCTGGAGCTCTTGTCGTCACGGTCAGAGGGGACATGGAGGCCCTTCCTCGTCGGGAGGATCTAGAAGCCTTCCTGACATCCAAGCGATGGGTATCCTGAAGGCAGAGAGTACCATCGGCTCGCGTAGCGACTGTCGCGCGCGAGACCCTCATGTGAACTCCCTATGACGTGAGCGACGGTCTCTTTCCAAGCACGACTGGAATGGTCTGCTCGACGTTGTTCCGCAGTACGGTAACTTGAACCGTTTCCCCCGGCAGCGTGTATGCCTCCAAGTAGGCCGACAGGTCATCACCGTTCCTGATACGGGTTCCGTTGAGCGCGATGATGACGTCCCCCCCAGTGGTCAACGTGGTTCCCGATATCCGGGTTTGCTTCGTGCCTCCTCTGATGCCTGCCTTCTCCGCGGGACCTCCTGCAGTGACGGATGTGACGAGCCAGCCGTAGGTCTTCTGGAGGTTGAGCGCGTTCGCGATGTCAGGGGTGACATCAACTCCGCTTATGCCAATCCATGGGTGGTTGTCGTACGTGCCATTTGAGATCAGACTCGAGAGTTCTCTGAGTATGGTGTCGGAAGGTATTGCCAGCCCGATGCCTTGGGTGCCTGAGATTATTGCCGTCGTAACGCCGACGACCTCGCCGAGGCTATTCAGCAGCGGGCCGCCTGAGTTACCCGCGTTGATCGCCACGCTCGTCTGAATGATGTTCGCTATCGAGTATCCCCCCGTCGAGCTCTCTTCGATGGTTCTCCCCAACTGGCTGACTATGCCAGTGGTCATTGAGCCCGCTAGGCCCAGCGGGGTCCCGACTGCGATCACGGGGTCACCGACTTGGAGGTCCGAGGAGCTGACCAGTACCAAGGGTTTGAGTTCAATGATTGGGGCTGATATCTCCAAGACGGCGATGTCGCTGTAGACATCCGTCCCCAGAACTTGGGCGTCGAAGGCATCGCCATTTGACAGGGTGACCGTCAGGTTCTGGACTTGGTCGACCACGTGGAAGTTTGTCATGACGACGACTCGTCCCGTCTCGTTGCACACAAAGCCCGAGCCCTGCACCTCTGAGTACTGCAGAACCGGTCCGAAGATCGTGTTGATTCTCTGAACAATGACACCCTGGACAACCACAACAGAGTCCTTTACCTCAGAGTATAGAAGCGCGAGGTCTATCGAATAGACTGTCGAGCGGTTCTGAATCGCCTGCGTCAGGGTGGAAATCTGGCGTTCAAGGCTGTGAAGACTCTCGGTCAACTGGTTGATCTCCTCGCCCTGTTGCGTGAGTGTCTGCTGAGTTGAAAGGTAGATGAAACCGAGAGAGGCAGCAACGACCACTATGACCAGGGCTGCCGCGACAATTCGGCCCTTCGAACCTAGGGCCACGCGATTCTTTGATTCCAAGGTTGGGGATGCCGCGTGCACGGTTCTCTAAAGCCTTGCGGACGAAAGGTCCGTATGCATGTGCACACACGAGCTGGTGAATGGGCAATCTAACGCACGCCAATGACAATACCGCGCAGGGCGCAGGCCCGACTCGAAGAGCAGGCCCCGTCAAACCACAGGAGACGTGAACGAGTACGATTCGTACGGTTCCGTTATATGAGACGCAGAAAGCATGCTGACCGCCTTTGTCTGATCCAGATGATTCGGCTCGCGAGGTGGCAGATCTCCCTGACCTTCGAAAGGTCGGTTCACGAAGACTCCTGGGGATTGTGCTGACTCTGTTGCTTTTGTCGTACATCCCTCCTCTGGCCTTCGGGCAATCGGCGGGGGTTTATGGAGCGGTGATGGATGTCAATGGCAATCCTCTCAGTGCTGTGACGGTTACCATCTATGATTCCTCCGGTTCCTACGTAGCCACGACGCAGACCTTGCTCGGAGGAGACTTCTCAGTGAGTCTTGCCCGCGGCACCTACCGCCTCCAGTTGGAGAAGAGAGGCTATGAGGACAAGTCCATAGCCTTCAATGTCCCTAGGGACTATGGCTCGATTGATCTGGGTGATACCGTTCTGGACTATGGACTCAAGCTCTCAGTGACACTGACCTACCTGAGGGTGAATTGCCTCTCAGAGGTGAACATACCGATGACCGTGGAGAACGGGGGTTCGCAGGATGAGCCGGTGCAACTCTCGATCCGGACCCCGGCAGGATGGACAGCAGGTGCGTATTCTGGAGAGGACGAGGTGTTGAATATGACGCTGAGCCCTGGCGAGACCCAGAGTCTGGTTCTCAACGTTGCCATCCCATACAGTTCATCCGGCCTCTACGCGGTGACCTTGACAGCATCAGGTTCGACGATCCAAGAATGCGAGGTCTCGTTCTACGTTGACAAGACGGATCCTCAGATTCTGACCGCTAGGTACCCCATCTCGCAGGCTACGCCCGGCTCGACCGTTGCTTTTGACCTGGCCATCAAGAACGTGTTGACAAAGCGGTTCACAGGCCTTGTGTCCGTTGTGTTGCCGGCCGGCTGGACCGGAAGCATAGTAGGAGAAGACGGTAGTGGCCTGTACGGCATCTCCCTCGACCCAGGCGAGTCCGTGAATGCGAAAGTGGAGGCGGACATCCCAGCAGACGAAGCTCCTGGTGATCGCGAGATCGCCGTCTACGTGGAGGCCGGGGATTTTGAATCATCACTACAACTTGGCGTGATAGTGGTCAGAGGAGCGCCCCAACCGAAGCTGAGTACCGACACGCCCTATGTCGACGCATATGCGGGTCGCACTGCGGGCTATTCGATTGATGTGGAAAACGCGGGCAATGCTGAGGGTATCGTGAGCATCAACGTGACAGAGCTTCCGGCGGGCTACAGTTGGACGATCAAGGATTCAGCAGGGAACGTCCTGTCCAAGCTCTACTTGAAGTCCGGTGACAGCAAGACGCTGAGCCTCACAATAAGTGTGCCTCCATTGGCTAAGCCCGACATCAAGTCCTTCACCTTGGAGGCCAGTGTCGGTGAAGCCGTTTCCCGACTGAGTCTTGGCCTCGGGATACTCGGGTACTACAGCATTTCCTACGTCACGCAGGACTTCTACTTGGAGTCGACTGCCGGCGCATCAGGGGTGTTTCAGGTCGTCATCAAGAACACGGGATACAGCTCACTTTCCAACGTGGAGCTCGGAACAGCTGACGTGCCCAGCCAGTTCAGTGTCGGGGCAGAACCAAGCGTTGTACTGCTACTCAAGCCGCAGGAAAGCGCCACCTTCACACTGACCGTCACCACTGATGCAGACATCAATGCTGGTGACTACTACATCACGCTAAACGTCACAGCAGATCAAAGTGAGATTTCAGCTCGGAGTCTTCATGTGTATGTCAAACAGAGCGGCGAGGTTGCTTACATCGGGGTAGGAATCGCGATAGCTCTGGCGGCTGCTCTGTACTTGATCTACCGCAAGTATGGGAGGAGATGAGAGAAATGGACTTCGCGATAGAAACGGACAATCTGGTCAAGGTGTACGGCGGCAAGAAAGAGGGAGTCAGAGCGTTGAATGGCATTGACATGAAAGTTCCCCTAGGAAGCGTCTACGGGCTCTTTGGTCCGAATGGATCGGGTAAGACAACGCTGATAACCATCTTGGTGGGCCTGCAACTGCCCACTGGAGGAAGCGCGAGGGTGTTGGGACACGATATCATCAAGGAGTCCGTCAATATCAGAAGGAAAGTTGGTCTGCTTCCGGAAGGGTTTGGATTCTATGAGCACATGACTGCCCTTGAGAATCTGACCTTCCTCGGGACGCTCGACGATTTGCCGCCTGACAAGGTGAAGGGAAGGGCGCTCGAAGTGCTGGAGAGCACCGGCTTGAAGGACAAAGCCGGTGCCAAGGTTTCCACTTTCTCAAGGGGCATGAGGCAACGGCTAGGCGTGGCCCAAGCTCTCATGAAGAATCCGGAGCTGCTGATGTTGGACGAGCCTACAGTGGGGATTGACCCGGAAGGTGCGTCTGAGTTCAGAGACTTGGTGCGAGGACTGAATAAGGAAGGAAAAACTGTTCTCTTGTCCACTCATCTTCTGTATGAGATCGGGATGATATGCACTCATGCAGCAATGATTCGCGAAGGCAAGCTGTTGGCACAGGGAACTGTCGATGAGCTCTCTCGGCCGGTCAGGGACGCCAAGGGACATGCCTACGAGATACACGTCAAGTCGGGTGGCGATGGGTTGCGACGAGACATCAGGCTACTGCCGGACGTGAGAGAAGCAGTGTTGAGAGACGACAAGATAACGGTGATCGCAGAGAGCGACATAGGAAGTGCCCTCTTTTCTCTGATGACTGGAGACGCCTACAGGGATCAGGTCGTATCTATCACGCCCGTCAGTCCCTCGTGGGAGGAACTGTATCAGTTCTACCAAGGGGGTGTATCAGCATGAACAAGTCTCTCACGATAGCACGCAGGGAGTTCACAGATGCGATAACCAGCAGGAGGTTCTGGCTGATTGCCGGCCTATTCCTGCTGCTATATGTGGCCAACATCTACGGTGTTGGTGTTGGGTTTAGGATGGGTGAAGTCTTCGGCTCAAACAGACTCATGCTTCAGATCGGCTCGAACGTTGCTTCAACGCTGGCCTTCTTGGCTCCTTTGCTCGGTATAGCATTAGCGTTCGACGCCATTTCAGGCGAGAGAGAACGCGGAACCCTCAGGGTCTTGCTGTCGAGGCCGCTGTACAGGGAGGATGTCATCAACGGGAAGATGATATCCGCGGCTGCCGTCATAGGGCTCACTATCACCGCATCTGCCATGCTGTCGGTTTCGGCCTCCATCCTGCTGCAAGGGATCACGGTGACTTCAGACGACATAGTGAGGCTTGGCTTCTTCGTCGGGGTCTCGATACTGTTCTCGTTTGCCTACTATGCTGTCTCTCTGTTCATCTCAACCTTTTCGGACAAGTCGGGTCATTCTCTCACAATTAGCCTGGGGGTCTGGATCTTCTTTGCGTTCATCCTGCCGATACTTGCCAGCTTCATCGCTTCCGCCATCATAGGTTCGCCTCCAGCATTCCTCTTCAATCAGACATCACGACCCGGAGGACAGGGACAGATCTCCGGAAGTTTCGCAAACTACACCAGACGTGTTGCAGAGATAACCAATACCATAGAGATGGTGTCCATAAACAACCACTATTCCCTGATAGCGGACTCGCTCTTCGGTCTTCCCACGGGTGCATTTGGACAGCAGGAGGTAAGCCGGCTTGACTTAGCCGGGGTGCTTTCGTCCCGTTGGGTTGACCTCTTGGTGATCGTAGCCTTCCCGCTGATATTCCTAGTAGCTTCCTACGTCATCTTCACCAGCCGGCAGGAAAAATAGGGCTGGAGTACGTCATCAACGACTCAAGGTTTTCACTGTCACTTCACGCAGATCTAGGGACCCGGGTCAGTGTATCTCCAATAACATCAGCGGCACTTACCTCTAGGCGACAGCGGGGATAGCGTGCAGAAGGCTTGCTGGGCTTCACGCATTCATCCTAACGTGCCGATGAGTATGAACGTGGCAATGCACCCTGTTATCAATCCGAGGGAGATGAAGTGCTCGTGTCCTTGCTCATGCGCAACAGGTATCAACTCGTCCATTGTGATGAACACCATCACCCCGCTGGCAAAGGCCAACCCGAAGGGCACAAGATCATGAAAGGCGGTCAGAAATATCCCCGCTAGCAGTGCACCGAGGGGCTCTACTAGTCCAGAAGCAAGGGCCAGCCCGACTGCCGATCGCCTGGAGCTGCCTGCTGCGTACATGGGTAGCGATGTAGCTATCCCCTCCGGTATGTTGTGAAGCCCTATGGCAACTGCCATCACGAGGCCGAGCCTTGGTGTAAACGAATATCCCAAGGCCACCGCGATGCCCTCTGGGAAGTTGTGAAGCGATATGCCGATTGCTATCATTGCACTCTTCTTGAGAAGCCTCCCGTCCAGCAAGCCCTTTTCATCCACGGCGAAGTACTTGTGAGGCAGGACGAAATCGAGAGAGAACATCAGAATGGAACCCGTCGTGAAGCCTGCTGCGACCAGGAATAGCCCGGAGATCTTCAACGCTTCGGACATTAGCTCTAGGAAGGAAAGCATCATCATGATCCCTGCTGCCAGACCCATCAGGAAGCCCAGCGTTTTCCTCCCAGGTCTCCTAATGACGGCGATTAGTCCTCCTAGTCCCGTTGCCAGACCTGCCAAGCCGCTTAGGATCATTATGTCAACCAAGTCACTGAGCATGTTGCCTCACCACAACCGTAACGTTCCTCCGCGGATTGCGCGACCGACACCTGCAATTATGTCTTTGTGCGCCTTCACGACCGCGCCGACAACCCGGCGGGTGCCGCGCCAGCAGAGGCTATGAGCGACAATCGCGCGCTTCCGAGATGTGCATCAAGGGATCTTCCTTTCGGGGTTGTTGACCGAGGCGTTCCGGACCTCGATGTGAAGGGGGTCATTGCAGTCTACTGAGTTCTGATGAGTCTTGCCGACTGGCGCAGACGTGCGACATGCGTATAAGGAACTGCCGCGGGGTCAAGCCCACGAGTGCGGGCATCGAATACTGGAGGCTGCAGGGAGACCAACTGCTTAGCTCGTTGGGTACTTCGGCACAGGGACTAGAGACCGCTGAGGCGGAACGTAGACTGCGATTGTACGGGCGGAACGAGATCGCGCCTGCCGAACGCAGGACCGCAATTGGCATGTTTGCCTCGCAGTTCAAGAACCCTCTCGTGTACATGCTGGTCTTGGCGTCCGTCATCTCTGCCTTCCTCGGAGAGGTCACGGAGACTGTCATAATCATCGCCATTGTGCTCATCAATGCTGCGCTGGGCTTCGTGCAGGAGCACAGGTCCGAGAAGGCGGTTCAAGAACTGAAGAAGTACATAACCTATCAGGCGAGGGTCTTCAGGGACGGCAAACTTCGGGTCATTGACGTCAAGGATCTCGTCCTCGGGGACATCGTCTTGCTTGCGATAGGAGACATCGTTCCTGCCGACGTAAGGTTGACGGAAGCGGATGAGCTTCAGACTAACGAGTCGATCCTCACGGGAGAGTCGAACGCAGTGGAAAAGGTCGCCCAGGCGTTGGACATTGACAAGCCCATGCCGCACCAACTTACCAACACAGCTCTGATGGGGTCGGAAATCGTCAATGGTTCAGGCAGGGGCGTCGTGGTATCGACGGGACGTTCGACCTACTTCGGGAAAGTAGCCTCCAGTCTGTCCTTACTCCCGCCTGCGACAGACTTCCAGAAGAACATCGCCAGTTTCGGGAGTCTCCTCGTCAGGGTGATCGCGGTTCTTACGACCTTCGTATTCGTTGTCAATTCGTTGTTGGGTCATGGAGTTCTAGATTCGCTGCTTTTCTCGGTCGCCTTGGCAGTCGGGATTATCCCCGAGGCCTTGCCCGTTGTCATCACAGTCGGTCTGTCGGATGGGGCACTAAGGTTGGTCAAGAAGAAGGTCATAGTAAAGAGGCTTGAGGCAATAGAGGACATAGGTAATGTGGATGTGCTCTGCACAGACAAAACGGGAACCCTTACTCAGAATGAGATCACGGTGGAAGACATCGTTGACAATCAGGGGCACTCCCAGCCTGGGCTGGTGAAGTATGCTCTGCTGTGCAACACCGCCGTCGTCGAAGAAGACCGGATACTCGGCAATCCAATTGACGTGGCCTTGTGGAGATATGCACGCGCGGTAGGCTATGATGAGGCGAGCCTCAGGACGTGTCGCTTGGTACAAGAAGTGCCCTTTGGTTTCAACAGAAGAAGGATGAGCTTCGTGGTCGAAGAGGGTGGCCAGCTGATCCTAATATCAAAAGGCGCGCCCGAATCAGTCTTGGTCGCTTCTACAAACGCCATCAACGGTGCCACGGGTCAATCCTTGTCGTCAGCCAAGCCGCAGCTCGATGCGCTCATAGGGGGTTACATCAAAGCCGGCAAGAGAGCCATCGCGATTGGATCGAAAACTGTGGAGAAGAAGCCACACTACAGTCCAGACGACGAGAAGGGCCTCACGGTTCTTGGCTTTGTGATTCTATCGGATCCACCTAAAGAAGACGCAGCCGAGGCCATATCGAGGTTCAAGTCACTGGGAATAAGACTGAAGATTTTGAGCGGAGACGACGCCTTGGTGACCGCCGACATCTGTCGGAGACTCGGAGTCGAGGTTGGAGAGAATGTCCTCACGGGTATGGAACTCGAGACCCTCACTGAAGAGGAATTGCGGAGGGCAGTCGAGAAGGACGATGTCTTCGGTCGGGTCACTCCAGAACAGAAACTCATGATAGTCCAAGCGTTGAAGAAGAACGGCCATGTGGTCGGATTCCTAGGAGACGGTGTGAACGATGCTCCTTCTCTCAGGCTGGCGGACGCGGGCATCTCTGTAGATTCCGGAGTTCAAGTGGCAAAGGAAGCGTCATCGATCATCCTGCTTGAGAAGAGCCTCAACGTTGTGGCAGACGGTGTCGTCGAAGGCAGGAGGGCCTTCGGGAACATGATCAAGTACATCATGAACACGACCAGCGCGAACTTCGGGAACATGCTCACTGTAGCTCTGGGGTCGCTGTTCTTGCCCTTCATACCCTTACTGCCCTCTCAGATACTCCTCACGAACCTGCTTTCTGACGCTCCATTGCTCACGGTTTCAACCGACAATCTTGACCCGGAGGGGCTCAGCAAGCCTAGGAGATGGATGATAGGGTCCGTGGCCCGGTTCATGGTCTTCTTCGGCCTTGTCAGTTCGCTGTTTGACATGATCACAATAGCGTTTCTGATCAATCTGTTGCGAGCCAGCCCTGGGCTTTTCCGGACTGGATGGTTCATCGAATCAGTCATGTCAGAGATAGTCGTGACCTTCTCCATAAGGACGAGAAGGAAGTTCTACGAATCCAAACCAAGCAATCTCCTCGTGATCGCCTCAGTGTTCGCGATCTGTCTGACCGGAGCGATAATCTATTCTCCGCTTGGTGTCCTCTTTGAGTTTGTCATACCACCGCCTTGGTTCTTGGCGCTCGTGTTTGGAATCCTCGTGACGTACTTCCTTCTCGTTGAGATCTTGAAGCATGTATTCCTTAGTCGATGGACGATTTGAAGTGTGGCCAAGGGAGTTAGATGCGTGGACGCGTGAAGGCCATGCTGTTGCACAATAGAATGAGGCATGACTGCGGAATCGTGTTGGCGGTTGGACTTGAACCCTTCTTGGCACCGAAACCGCGGAACTCACCTTAGGAGCGCGTCGAGCAGGGGCTGAACTCTTCTGAGGAGCCTTTCGCGTTCGTCTTCAGTGAGAGGTCTCAGGGGTCTTGCGGGGAAGCCAGCATCTATGTTCCTCAACCGTAGCAGCTCCTTGTAAGGCGAGATATCTAGGTCAAAGCCTTTCATGGCGTCTCTGAGCTCATTGATTCTACGCTGAAGTCTGATTGCATCCTCTTTCCGACCTTCGCGCAGGCTGTCCCGAATCCCGACGGCAACTTCTGGCAGCAGATTCGATATGCCGCAGATATGTCCTCTCACGCCTAGCTGGAGCTGCTCCATCAGAGTCTCGTCACCAGCGCCATAAACGCAATGAGTTGCCCCGAACCGATTGACAAGAGTCCGGACTTGCTCCAGTCTGTTGCTTGTGTCCTTGATCCCAGAGATCCGCCTCACTTCGCCTGCAATCCTTCCGAAAGAATCAGGGCCGATGTCGTAGCCCTGCCTTCCGGGGTTGTTGTAGACGTACACTGGTTTTGCGGACACATCCGCTATCTGGCGGTAGAACTCAACCAACGCCAGCTCGTCCGGTCTGAAATAGAACGGTCCGACCGCCGCTATAGCACACACGCTGTCATACTGATTGCAGTAGCGCGTCAGCTCAAGGATCTCGGAGAAAACAGCGCCCCCGACATGGACGATGACGGGCAACTCGGAGCGATCTGCTAGGAAATCGACTAGCTCTCGCTTCGCAGCTAGACTTAGATATGGCCCCTCCCCGAAAGTTCCTGCGGCGAAGACTCCATCTATGCCAGCATCATGTTGAAGGTCCAGAAGCTGCCCGAGTGCTTCCTTCTTCAACTCACCCTCGGCACCGAGTGGGGTCATGATGGCAGTGATGATCCCTCTCGGCTGAGTTGGTTGGGACATCACACTTTTCGCCCCCCTCTGATCACGGCGTCGGTGGCCAGTCTCTGCTTGCCTTTTCTTCTCTTACCCAGCGAATCCTCAAAGACGAAATCGCCCTTCTCGAGTCGCAGCACGACGACATCCGCCGGCGCCCCGATCCTGAGCGTGCCCAGACCGTCGGCCAAGCCAATAGCGCGCGCCGGTCCGCTGGTTGCTCTCAGCACGACATCCTCAATGGAGAGTCCCAAAGCCAGGAACTTGGAGAGTGTTGTCGGCATGTCGAAGACAGGACCGTTGATGTTTCGCGTGTGGAGGTCTGTGCTGATCACATCAGGCAGGAAGCCTTGGCCCATCGCCTTCTCAGCGACCTCAAACGAGAAACTCCCTGCACCGTGTCCGACGTCGACTACTATGCCGCGCTTCACTGCTTTGAGGACCTCAGACCTCACGTTGCCGTCCTCGCCTAGGATCCCGGGCGCGGGGCCTCCCTGGAACACGTGGGTGAGGATGTCACCCTTCTTCATGTAGTCCAGCACATTGGACACAGGCAGCCAGGAGACGGCTGAGTTCTCGCACATCATGATCGTACTTGCTCTATCGGCCGCTGCCCTAGCTGAGAGCAACGCGTTCGGGCCATATGTATTGTGCCACTTGATCCCGACAATCGAATCCCTGTTCTCTTGGACTGTCTTCACAGTGTTCGCGATGTCAACCTGACGTGAATCCGTCTGAAGGGGTTCCATACTGGTAGCAAAGGTCATGAGCCCCAACGATCCTATGTTGAGCAACGCGTAGACCCGTGTCCTGGTTCTGTCAATGATGTACTTCTTGAGGCCAGGGAAGTTCAAGTAACCTGAGGATCCTGCGTCCACAACGGTGGTCGTCCCTTTGGGCAGACAATATGAGTCTGGGGATATCCCCAATGGCATCACGGCGTCGTAGACATGAGCATGCATGTCCACCAGGCCTGGTGTGACTATTCGACCATCGGCGTTGACGACTTGCTCAGCGCTCGAAATGCTCAGTCCCCTGCGGATCTCTGCGACCTTCCCATCTGATATCGCTACGTCCCTCTCTTCGTTTATGCCCTGGGAAGGATCAACAAGTGTGCCTCCCTTCACGAGAAGGTCGTAGTCCGCCATGTCACTTGGCAGGCCTCCTTCTGAGCAAGACTTGTCTCATCCTCCGCACAACGGTGTCATCCTCTCCCTTTGACAAGCACTGTGGATTTATCTGGAGTGAGTCCCTGTCCGTCATCGGAAGTATCTCTACGATTGGGTCGCCTTTCTTCAACTCGTTCACAAGTTCAGGGATGGTTATCCCTAGCGTTCCCTCGTCGAGCCTGACCTCCACCCTCGGTATGCACAGCGGCCTCACACGTCCCATCGCGTGCGTCACCTCAGCCTTCACGTGGGGGATCGCGTTCAGCTTCCTGCTGATCCGATTGGCCATCTTGGTCCATCCCCGCATCTCTGCATCGTGATCCTTGGCGACGTACCTCTGGAGTGCGACCACGAGCCCAACTGTCTGCTCCTTGCTGATCTTCATTGCCCGACCGATGCCCTGCGATCCGGGGAACGCGTTCAGGTAGGCTGCCTCGATGAGGTCCTTCCTGCCGAACAACATGCCAGAGTCATTCGGTCCTCGCAACTGCTTTCCGCCGCTGACCAGCACCAGATCGGCGCCCATCGATATGAACTTCCTGAGGTTCTCAGGCGGGGGTATCTCCGCGGCTGCATCAACTATCACGGGAACTCCATGTCTCCGCGCTATCCCGATGACTTCCTCAAGCTGCAGCGAGCCCTCCAGCGGATCTAACACGAAATGCACTATGGCTGCCGTCTTCGGACTTATGGCACGCTCGAACTCTTGAGGCGTGGTGCCCGACCCATCACCGGCGTCAACGAGCTTCGCCCCGGATATCCTGATGCAGCGGTCGTACTTGTTTCTCTGGACCTTCTGTATGATCACTTCTGACTTGAGCCCCGTTGTGTCCGGAAGCTGTGAGATCTTGTCAGGGTCCGTGCCGGTCATGCAAGCAGCAGCAGCTATGGCCAGGGAAGCAGCTCCCCCAGATGTCACGAGCCCTGCCTCCGCCCCGGTGATCCTAGCCACCACTCTGCCTGCACCTTTCGCTAGGTCATCCATGTAGACGAACGACTTCGCGGCCTCGTCCATGGCTTTGATGGTCTGCTCCTCCATCAGCGACCCTCCTAGCGCAGTGAGGGTCCCTGCCGCGTTTATCACCTTCTTTACGCCGAGGTTCTTGTATGCTGCCAACTCAATTCCCTCTAGCAAACCCATGCTTCATCAGCAAGGACATCAGACCCTCTTGTTCTTGACAACAGCAATGAACTCTATCTCCACCGCTATGCCAGGCGCCAGACCAGCCTGCACGCAAGTCCGAGCCGGTGATTTTTCTCCAAAGGTCTCTTTCCACACCCTATTCAGATGTCTTTCCCTGTCATTCAAGTCCGTCAGGTAAACGTTACCCTTGATTACGTTCTCAAGAGAAGATCCATGTGCTTCAAGGGCAGCCTTCAGTTTGCCGATGGTGTTCCTGATCTGTGTCTCCGTGTCGCCGGGTTCGCCTGT
>JBGOYZ010000014.1:0-26107 GCA_041479945.1 Thermoproteota archaeon | reverse complement strand
CTCGTCAGACAGACGAGTGGTGGGAAATACACCCTTACTGACGATGGCAAGGAAGCGGTGAGGGTGCTGACAGTCGTGGCGAAAGAGGTTCCACAGCAGAGCAACCCATAGGGGAAAGATGGCCAGCACAAGTGGTGGGCATACTCATTCAGACTATCGCCTTGGATTCTGGTGGTCTTCACGATCCTTTTCATCACGATTGTCTGGATTCCATCCTACCTGCAAGAGGCGTGCAATCTGATAGGGCCATACGAGGGAAAACCCGTCTGAAACAGAGGAGTCGACTGGCTAACGCTTATATTGACCTATTGCGGGGCGCGGGGTACAAGAAATGGCACGCATGTCGAAAATGGTACAGCAGACTAAGGTTGTGCTTGGAGAGGAAGAGATACCCAAGAGATGGTACTCCATCCTCCTCGATCTCCCAAGGAAGCTCCCTCCGGTCATAGACCCAGCAACGAAGGGGCCTGGGCCAGGTGTGGTGCCGAGGCTGTTCCCGAAGGCGATTCTGGAGCAGGAATTCACTCAGGAGCGTTGGGTGGACATCCCCGAGGAAGTGAGGGACGTCTACAGGCTCTGGAGGCCAACCACTCTGTTCAGGGCACTCAGATTGGAGAAGGCGCTCAAGACCCCAGCCAAGATCTACTACAAGTACGAGGGCACGAGCCCGGCAGGCAGCCACAAGGTCAACACCGCGGTCGCACAGGCCTACTACAACATGAAGGAGGGCACCTCACGCATGGCCACAGAGACTGGTGCTGGGCAGTGGGGCTCAGCGCTGTCGTTCGGCTGCAACGTCTTCGGCATCGGCTGCACGGTCTACATGGTTAGGGCCAGCTACGACCAGAAGCCATACAGGCGGACAATGATGGAACTCTGGGGCGCGGAGGTCTTTCCCAGTCCGAGCCAGAAGACAGAGGCGGGCAGGAAGCTGCTGAAGGAGAACCCGGACCACCCCGGCAGCTTGGGAGTGGCCATCAGCGAGGCAGTCGAGGACACGCTCACTCATGAAGGCGTGAAGTACGGAATCGGCAGTGTCTTCAACCATGTGCTCATGCACAACACGGTCATTGGTCTTGAGACTCAGAAGCAACTTGCGCTCATAGATGAGTACCCTGACATCATGTTCGGTTGCGTAGGCGGTGGAAGTAGCTTCTCTGGGCTGTTCTGGCCCTTCTACTACGATAAGGTTACGGGCAAGGCGCCGAAGGATACGAGGATGGTTGCCGTCGAGCCAACTGCCTGTCCATCAATCACGAAGGGCGAGTACATGTACGACCACGGAGACACGGCACGACTCACACCGCTTGTCAAGATGAACACTCTCGGCCATGAGTTCATACCGCCTCCAATCCACGCGGGAGGCCTGAGGTATCACGGCAAGGCCCCGACACTAGGAGTCCTAGCCGCTGAGAAGAAGGTCGACGCCATCGCATACAATCAGGTCGAAGTCTTCGAAGCCGCAAGCTTGTTCGCAAAGACAGAGGGAATAGTCCCTGCACCAGAGCCCGCCCACGCGATCAAAGCAGTAGTTGACGAGGCCCTGAGATGTAAGCAGACAGGCGAGCAGAAAACAATCCTGTTCCTTCTTTCAGGTCACGGCCATCTCGATCTGCAAGCATATGCGGACTACCTAGCAGGCAAGCTTCCTCCCTACGAGTACCCAGAAGAGAAAGTGAAGGAGGCAATCCAGAAGATAAGGGAGCTCTATCCTTGGTTGGCTTCTCTGCCTTACTAGATGGAGAATCCGGGGTAGCTTTTTAAGGAGGCCCACAAGAGGCACCTTAGTCCGATGCCGGACGATTTCGAGGAGCACTTCCGCCGATTCTTCAAGTCCAACAAGGACCTTGAGAGCCTCCTGAACAAGTTGGACGACAGCAAGATCGTGGGAACCTATTTTGCCAACAAGGCGGTCAAGGACGGAGTGCCGGGTTACATCCTAAGGGTCAAGTTGTTCGTCCCGGAAACCGCCAGGGCCACGAGAAAGAAGCAGGCACCAGTGAAGCTAGAGGAAGTCTGGGTTATGAACGGTCAGGCACGTGTGCTCATCACAACCCCTCCAGATCTGGTGTCGCCGGACAGCCTGCGCTACGACGGTTCTTGGCTGAAGCTGAAAACGGTGAAAGGTAAGGAGTTGACTTTCTTCTTGGGACTGCCGCTTCTATGGCGCAGTGTCACAACCACATACTCCAACGGAGTGCTTCAGATAGTCGCGCCGCTTCGGTTGCCCGTCTACTCTCGCATGAAGTTGTCTAGGGCTGCCACCAAGGTCTCGAACGCCTGACCGTATATGGTCTTGCCGATTTCGGGTGTTGCCTTCTTTGGGTCTCCTTGCACGCCGAAAGACGCATCAGCGTATTTCATGTTGTCGGTCTTCACCATCTCCGGCCTCAGGTTCAGCAGCTGAGCAGTGAGGAACGCATTCCCTATCCCCTTTGGGTCCTCTCCCTCGAGTTCCTTCAGCTTGGGGTACAGCTCCCACAGGGGTAGGATCTTGACCTTGGCCTTCGCGCCCTCGGTCGCCGCCTTGATGGTCTCAAGTTCGGCCTCGGATGCACAGAGCACTGCAACGCGGGTTATGCCCAAGGCGGCAATCTCAGCGATCGCATTGGCGAGTGTCGCTTTCAGAGTTTCAGCTGCTACGGGGAACAGCGCTCTTTCGCCCATAGCTTGTATGATCGGAGGCGCACGGAGTATGTACGGATGCAGGCGCTGTGCCGCGTTGGCAGCGTAGGTGCCGAGCAGTTCCCACTCGGCTCCGGAAGAAAGGTGAGGCCCGTGATCCCTCAGGCCACTGACCTGTATCAGACTCATTGACGACTGTTTGACGCGATACCTGAACTCAGGACCGGTCATCATCGCGGTCGAGTGATCCATGCTGGGCCCGCCAGCCTCACGGATATAAACGATGTGCTGTGTTATCAGACCTGAATGGCCCCGAGTCCCAGAGTCTCACTCGCCTATGGGAACGAACTCCTCAGATACGACTTCGGTCCGAACCATCCCATGAACAGAGGAAGGATTGCGGCGTTCTTCAGGCGATGCAGGGAGTCGGGCCTCCTCAAGGATCCGAGAGTCAGCATCGTACCCCCAAGAATGGCCTCTGAAGACGAGCTTCTCCTTTTTCACACTCCTAGGTACGTTGAGTTAGTTCGGCAGAGTTCAACGAGTCCAGTCGTTCTATTGGATGACGAGGACACCCCGTCCTTCAAGGGAGTATACGAAGCCTCCAAGTACGTAGTGGGGACAACGCTTGAATGCCTGAAACGAACGATCGAAGGGCGGGGATATGCGTTCAACCCGATGGGAGGGCTTCACCACGCTAGGAGAGACCATGCGGCTGGATTCTGCGTCTTCAATGACATAGGCGTAGCGATAGAGGCCGCTCGCAGGAGCTGGAGTCTCAGGCGCGTACTCTACATCGACATTGACGCTCATCATGGGGATGGTGTGATGTATGCATACTATGATGACGCGGACATCCTGACATTGGACTTCCACGAGAACGGTAGAGATCTGTATCCGGGCACGGGCTTCGAGCGTGAAACTGGTGGACCTAGCGCGGTGGGTTCCAAGAGGAATGTGTCATTGCCTCTAGGAGCCGACGATGACTACTTCAAATCGAAGCTCGAAACGGTGTCAAGCTTCCTGAGAAACTCGCACCCAGAACTAGTGATACTGCAGGCCGGAGCAGATTGCCTCAGAGGGGACCCAGTTGCTGACCTCTCGTTGTCCAAGGACACTCACAGGTTGATGACGCAAACGGCTAGGAAGGTTGCTGACCAGCAATGCAACGGGAGGCTCCTAGCGCTGGGAGGTGGAGGGTACAACCCAAAGAACACAGCGGAGGCTTGGATGTCTGTGCTGAACACGATGCTTGAGGGGTAGTCGCGTGTTTTTTCGTTGTCACTCAGGGAGTACTCTAAAGTCGGGCAAAGCACAGCGCACAATTCTTATACCACGGTCTCAAGATTCGCGCGGGGATGAGTGCAGCCAAACCACTGCTTGACTACGTGAAGGCCCTCAAGCCGAGGAAGAGCTTCACCGAATCAGCGTCAGCGCTGAAGAGGCTGCTGGCGTATCACAAGAAGTATGTTCTGTACATACTCCTGACGGTGGTACTCTCCATAGTGAGATCCTTCCTGTTCACGCTCGAACCCCTGTACACATCCTTCATAATAGACAAGGTGATCATCGGTGGGGAGTATGACCTCCTCTTGGGTTTCTTGGCCATAATCTTGGTGTCTGGAGTGGGAGTTGGCCTTTTCAGTTTCGCCATGGCGTACGTTCAAGGCGTGATGTCCCAGTACATCGTGAGGGACATAAGGTCCGAATACTATTCGTCACTTCAGGAGAAGTCCTTCAGTTTCTATGACTCGATAGCGGTCGGCGACCTCATTTCGAGGGCGACAATGGATCTGCAAGGAGTGGATGCTTTCGTTAGGATCTGGCTCGGAACCATCTTCAACGCCATCTTCTTGGTCGCGAGCATGTTCGTGATACTCTATTCGGTGAGTCCGACGATGACGCTCATCCCTCTGGCCACGATGCCGCTGATCTTCTACTTCACCACTCGCCTCTGGGTGGACACAATGCCGCTGTTCAGGAACATGCAGTTGATACTGGGGAAGCTGAGCTCCTACATTCAGCAGAATATCATCGGGATGAAGACCGTGCGGATATTCAGAAGGGAGGATGACTTAGTGGACGGTTTCAAGCAAGTGGAGCAGGTGTACGTCGACACGGCGATCACCGCGGGCAAGATCCAAGCCGAGTACATGCCGATCGCCGGGACGCTGCTCAGCCTCGGAATAACCCTAGTGTACGTCTACGCGGCTCTCTCGACGGGCTCAGCGGGGATGGCGTTCACGGTAGGGGACATAATCATGTTCGCGCGCTACATGATGAGGATGTCGTTCCCGCTTCGGGATCTCAGCATGTTGCTCGGGACGTGGATGAACGCCTCGGCTGGGCTTGAGAGGGTCCTCGAGGTGACAAACACGCAGAAGACGGTGGAAGATTCACCCTGCGCGGAGGACTTGACCGTCAGCGAGGGAAGGGTCCAGTTCGAGAACGTGACGTTCGGCTACTCCAAGAAACGGCCCGTGTTGACCGAGGTCAGTTTCACCGCAAACCCGGGTGAGAAGATAGCCATTCTGGGGGCGACCGGGTCTGGCAAGAGTTCGCTGATTTACCTGATTCCGAGGTTCTACGATGTCGACTTCGGAAGGATACTGATCGACGGAATCGATGTGAGAAAGTTCAAGCTCTCCTCACTCAGGAGGCAGGTTGGCGTTGTTCTACAGGATGTCTTCCTCTTTTCGGGGTCGATAAGGGACAACATAGCGCTTGGGAAACCCGACGCCTCCTTGGAAGAAGTCATTGAGGCCGCGAAGACCGCTAGGATTCATGACTTCGCAGAGTCGCTACCCGGCAAGTACGACACCATGGTAGGAGAGAGAGGAGTCACGCTCTCAGGTGGCCAGAGGCAGAGGGTAACCATAGCGAGAGCACTCATCGCGAACCCTAGGATTCTGATAATGGATGATTCTCTTTCCTTTGTGGATGCGAGGACTGAGCAGGAGATCCAATCCGCGGTTGAAGAGGCGACGAAGTCCAGAACAACTTTCATAATCGCTCAGAGGCTCTCCACCATTAAGAATGCAGATAGGATAGCAGTGTTCGACAACGGAAGAGTCATCGAGTTCGGAACGCACAGCGAACTCATGAGGGCTAAAGGGACGTACAAGCGAATATACGAGACTCAGTTCCTCGGGAAGGCTCCTGAGAACAACGACAGGAAGGAGGGTGGTGAGTGATGTCAGGTCCCGGTCCTGGTCCTTGGGGCGCGTTTTCCACAAGGGAGGAAGAGAGCAGGAAGAGAACCACGCCGGACAGAGTGCTAATGGAGCGGGTCTACGGCTACGCCGAGAGACACAAGAGAAGTCTGTTCCTCGGGATCGCCTCGATCTTCCTCACCTCCTTGACCGGCCTAGCCTCACCGTATATGCACGAGCTGGCCATTGACAAAATCATCGTCCCGGGTGACCTTTCAGGTTTCACTTGGTGGATCCCGATCTTCGTCATCATCACCTTGGCCAACTACGTCTTCCAGTACGTGCAGACATACCAGATGCGGCTGGTCGGGGAGAACGTTGTGTCCGACATGAGGGATGACATAATGGAGAAACTCCAGTCCATATCGTTGCGTTACTTCTCGGAAGGCGAGATAGGCAGGATCATATCGAGGCCCATCAATGACGCGAACACGGTCAGGATATTCCTGAGGGTGGGATTGACAAGCGTTCTCTTGGATGCCTCCTCAATACTGGGTTCGTTCTTCATGATGTATTTGCTCGACTACAGGCTGGCCACTCTTGCACTGGTGATGTTGCCTGTTTCCCTACTCTTGGTGTGGTATCTCGGAAAGTTCTCGAGAGCCGCTTACCGGAAGGCAGCGATAGTGACGGCTGGTCTGACCGCCAGGATGCAAGAGGATCTGGCAGGCATCAAGGTGATTCAATCACTAGTGATTGAAAAGCACGCGAAAGAGAAATTCGAGAAGCAGCAGGATGACACGGTTAAGGCGAACAACAGAGCGTTGCTGATCTCCTCATCGTACATGCCACTCATCATGTCCCTCAGGCTGATCGGCACCGTGGCAATTCTATGGTATGGGGCTGAGCTGTTCAAGGTTGCGGGTGTGACCATTGGCATCCTCGTGGCTTTCACCGAGTACCAGTTCAACTACTTCATGCCGCTCATGGATCTGATGACGATGTTCGACCAGTACCAATCTGCCATGGTTGCGATAGAGAGGCTGTTTGACCTGATAGACACGAAGGCCGAAGTGGTGGAAGCACCCGTCGAGAGGAGGGTAGAGCTGCCATGATACATGAGGTCCGATTTGAGGATGTCACCTTCGGTTACGAGGCTGGAGTCCCAGTGCTGAAGGGAGTGTTCCTTGCACTGACCCGCGGGAAGAAGCTAGCCTTGGTAGGCGAAACTGGCGCTGGAAAGAGCACGACAATAAACCTGCTGGCTAGGTTCTACGACCCAGACAAGGGAAGGATACTCATAGACGGCCACGACATCAGGGATGTCTCGGTTTCTTCCCTGAGAAGGCACATGGGAATAGTGTTGCAGGATTCCTTCCTGTTCCCCATCTCAGTCAAGGACAACATAAGGTTCGGCAAGCCGGAGGCGACGGATGAAGAAGTGGTCAACGCTGCCAAGTCGATCGGCGCTCACGGCTTCATTGAGAAGCTCCCTCACGGGTACAAGTACATGATAACAGAGGGGTCATCGAACATCTCGATTGGCCAGAGACAGCTGATCAGCTTCGCTAGGACCCTGCTCACTGACCCGGAGGTACTCGTGCTCGATGAGGCAACGTCCTCGATCGACCCATACACTGAGCTTGTGATACAGCGGGCTCTGAAACACCTCCTACAGAACAGGATGACGATAATAATAGCGCACAGGCTGTCAACCATCAGGCTGTGTGATGAGATACTGGTGCTAGACAAGGGCGTGGTCGTCGAAAGAGGAACCCATGAGGAACTCATGGCAAAAGGTGGATTGTACAGCTCCTTCTACAGGCTGCAATTCAGAGAAGAGATCGGCATGTTGTAAGCACAGCAGACGGGAGTCGCAAGACAACTCATTAGAACGAGCTGGGAGACTACTTGCCCGCCCGTGATCCGTCAATGACTTTCTGGTAGACCCCAACAGTCTGAGCTGCTGCGGTCTCCCACGTGAAATACATCTGCGCTCTCCTCCTTCCGTTCTTTCCCCAGGTCTTCCTTGCGTTCGGGTCGCCCAGCGTCGCCATTATCCCCCAGGCGATGTCATGAGAGTCGTTGCCGTTGACATGAACACCATTCTGGTCCGGACCAGAAGGTACGACCTGCTCCCTGAACCCCACTGTACCCGATGCGCCTACGACGACCGGCTTCTCCATAGACATCGCCTCCAGACACACTATTCCAAAAGGCTCGTATGTGCTGGGGAACACGGCGAGATCACAAGCGGCGTAGTGGACGATTCTCTCCTGTTCGGGGACGAACTCGAATCTGGCTATCACGTTCTTCGAGATCCCCAGCCTTTCCGCGGTTTCTAGCACAGAGTTCTGTTGTTCTCCCTTTCCCAGAATCACCAGCTTCGTCTTTGGGAACTCGGACAGAACTTCCGGCATAGCTTGGATCAGATTCGGCACTCCCTTGACCCACGTCAGCCTCCCGACGAAGAGAAGCATGTTCTCATCGTCAGCTATGCCGTATGACTTGCGTAGTTGCGCGACCTGATCTGCGCTGACCTTTTTCGGGTCGTATGTGTCTACATCTATGCCGTTCCACACAACGGAGATCTTCTCGGCGGGCCACCCGTGCTTCTCCAAGTCATCTTTCATCGCGTAGCTGACCGTGATGAGCCTGTCAGCCGAGATCGCAGCCTCCATCTCAAGATGACCGATGACCTTGGATCCGTCTCCGGTCCTTCCGAACTCAGTGGAGTGGACGTGAAACACGGTGGGCATCTTCGGAAGCCCATTCTTGACGCTGATGCCCGCTATCGCACTGAGCCAGTCGTGGAACGCGATGATCTCGTGGCCAGTCTTCTCCTCTTTCTCCAGTTGGTTGACCAGCTTCGAAGTCGTGAGGACATTGTACATCAGAATGTCATTGAAGAACTTCGTCGACGGCCCCCAGCCGACTATGTCTTGTGTGATGAAGATGGGGAACACGTTCGTAATGTCGATGATCTGTGGCCTGTGGATCTCAACGCCTTGGAGCACCTGCCTAGTGGGCAGGTTCCCTGGGTTTATCGAGAGCACTGTGACATCGTTGCCGTTCTTCACGAGCTCCCGAGTCATGTAGGAGGCATAGGTCCCGAGCCCTCCCACAACCATCGGTGGGTACTCCCACACGAAGAAGGCGATGCGCATGGCGTTCAGAGACCTGTCTCCAACTCCTCGATATAACTGTTGAATGCTCGAACCGAACTTGATGGCCAGGAAATCAGAGGACTTTCGCACCGGCAGGCGGATTCCCGTCAGCTGTCAGCAGGTACACACTGCCGCCCTGTTCAGCCGCTAGGACCATGCCCTCGGACGTCACGCCCATCAACTTCCTCGGAGCGAGGTTCGCGAGTATGATCAAGTTCTTGCCCACCAGTTGCTCTGCTTTGTGAGTCTCGGCAATTCCAGCCACCACCGTCCTCTGTCCCTGCCCTAGGTCAAGGGTGAGTTGGATGAGCTTGTTGGACCCCTTGAGTTGCTCCGCTTTCAATACTTTTGCGACTCTGATGTCGAGTTTCTGGAAATCCTCTATGTTTACTATGCCCATGCTTTCTCGCAACTGCTCAAGCTCTGGGAGTGTTCTAAACCTTTCCCCAATCCGCACGGCTGACTAGTGGTTCCTAATTCAACTCTTATTATCACGTGCTGAATCTTCACATCATGAAGAGAGCAATAGAGAGCCTAGGGGCTCCGAAGCCCATAGGGCCGTACTCTCAGGCAACTGTCGTCAACGGTTTCGTGTTCCTCTCTGGCCTCATCCCGATCACGTCCGATGGTACCCTCACAAAGGGCGACATCCGTAAGGAGTTCGAGACGATCGTCAGAAACGCTGCCGCGATCTTGGCTGAGGCAGGCAGTTCTCTGGAGAAAGTAGTCAAGGTCACGGTTTTCATGACTGACCTGTCCAAGTTCGATGCGATGAACAAGGCCTACTCAGGAGTTTTCAAGCCGCCATTTCCGGCTAGGAGCACGGTTCAAGTGGTATCGCTCCCCAAAGCAGTCGATCTGGAGATAGACATGATAGCCTACGTGTGAACTGCCCTCTTCTTCGTCGGAGATACTAGGAAGGACAGCGTCGACCTTATCTCTCTGAATGGGGCAAGCTTGCTACTACCCAGAGTCCGCTCGCTGAATCTGATCGGCACCTCCATGATTCTGAAGCCAGTCTTTTCTGCGAGCCAGACTGTTTCCATTTGGAACTCGAATCCATCGCGTGCCGATTCGGAAACCACAAGTTCCGCGACTTTCCTACTGTAGGCCCGGTAGCCTGAGGTCACATCTCTGACCTTGATTCCGAGGATAGACCTTGCGAGCCAATTGGCGGTCATGGACATCAGTCGCCTAGGGAATGACCAACCCAGTATTCTACTGCCCTTGATGTATCTGGATCCCACGACAAGGTCCGCATCCACCTCTAGAAACCTCTGCATGTCGAACGGATCGTGGCTGTAGTCCGCATCCAAGGTCACAAGAATCTCGTTCTTGTCGTCGGCCAAGGCGACTTTCAACCCGAACCTGAGAGCATCTCCAAGCCCCATACTGCCTTCTCTCTCGTATAGAGTCAGCTCACTGGCGCTCTCTGCTAGACGTTTCACTATGGATATCGTCCCATCAGTTGATCCATCGTCAACCACGTAGATGTGGATTCTCCTATCCAGCGACAGAATCCTTCTGATCAGGTGCTCGATTGTTCCGGCCTCGTTGACTGTGGGAAGAACGACAGCGATTCTGCTCTCTTCCCTAGTGAATCTCAAAGCTAAGCCCTTTCGAGGAGAGACATTCCCTGATTTTGTTGAACGATTCGCCTTCCACGGCCTCCAGCATTATTTCCACTCTCGCCATAGACGGTGGAACATCCGGTTCCTGCCTGATGTGAGCTAGGTCCACCACATTCGCTCTGGCTGATGCCACGCATCCCAAGACGGTTCTCAGGGCTCCAGGCCTGTCTGGTATGCTTACCGACAGCTTCATCAGCCTTTTCGACTCCCTCAGGCTCTGGGTAATGATTCGCGCGAGCAACAGCGGATTCACGTTGCCTCCGCTCACTATGATCCCGACCTTCTTGCCGGAGACATCTATCTGATTGGAAAGCAGCGCTGCGACTCCTGCAGCTCCCGCTGGCTCGGTCACCATCTTAGTTCTCTCCAGCAGGATGAACATTGCCTTCACGATGTCGTTGTCTGAGACAGCCACCATGTCGTCAACCGTGTCCAAGGCGACCTCCAGCGTAATCTTGCCCGGCCTCTTGACTGAAATGCCGTCTGCTATGGTCACGCCTCTGCGCACATCTACGAGCTTCCCTTGTCTGAAGGACTCGCAGAAGGCCGGGTACTCCTTCGATTGCACTCCTACGATCTTCGTACCTGGGCTCGACCTCTTGAAGACGCTCGCAACGCCTGAGATCAGTCCGCCCCCTCCGACGGGGACGATGAGAACGTCAAGTTGTGGGGATTGTTCCAAGAATTCCAGCGCGACGGTCCCCTGTCCAGCTATGACCTCCAGATCATCGAACGGGTGTATGAAGGTGCCCCCTTCTTTCTTGGCGAACTCGACCGCTTTCTCATAGCAGTCATCATACGTTTCTCCGATCTGGTGGACTTTCGCCCCGTATGACATGGTAGCCTCGACCTTGTTCGGATAGGCGAACTCTGGCATGAATATGTGCGCAGTCAGACCCAGTGCCTTGCATGAGTACGCCACCCCTTGGGCATGGTTTCCGGCCGAGGACGCGACTATCAGATTTGCTCCCCTTTGGCTCGCCCTCCAGCAAGCATTCAGCGCGCCTCTGATCTTGAATGCACCGGTCTTCTGAAGGTTCTCGAGCTTGAGGTAGACCTCGGATCCAGAGGTCTCACTGAGGTAGTTGCTCAATGAGACTGGTGTCCTGTGCGTGTGACGTGATACGATGGGTGCGGCATCGCGCGCGGCTCTGTCGATGTTCTCGGGCCTCGTGCCCATTCAGCTCATGGATACTAGACATCGGATTTAACGATTTGACCCCTTGGTCACCAGCCTGACATGTCCTCCTTCTGCCAGAACGGCCGTGTCCGAGGCCGATCTCAGGAAGTGGCTGTGGAAGGAGCCACAGTTGGCCGATCTGTGTTCTTCATCGAGAAGCGCTATGTGTGTATGACCCATCACTATCCATTCGCTTCCATCTCTGCTGATCTTGAACCTCAGGAACCTCTCTATTGCTCCTCGAACCCCTATGGATGAGAGCACAAGCTCAACTGCTGCCGCCACGAGCCCGTCACTGCAGAAGTAGTCGCCATGGACTGCCAAGATCTCCATGCTCGAGGTCTCGACGATTAGAGGGTCGCAGGTCAGCAGCACCTCTCTCCCATCTGCCCTAAATGTCGTCTCTCGTTCGGCCAACTTCGGGTCATGGTTCTCGCTCATGGTTACGAGTACCCTCCTGAGTCGCTCCTGGGGGTCCACCTTCCTCAAGAGGTCTGCGACGAAGCGTTTCGCGCTGTCAGCTGATCCGGCCACAGAGGGGGAGTGAAACAAGTCCCCGACAACTATCAGACTCGCGGGCTTCGTTTCGTCAAGCACAGAGACGAACTCACTCGGTGCCTCCTCCGCGCGGTCCAGATGCAGGTCGGAAACGAAAAGGGTGATGTCGCGGCCGACGTTCACTCTTGTTGGTCTAGGAGGTGACCTCCAAAGCCATGGCAACGATACGACGAGATACGAGAACGCGAGAAGTGATGTCAAAGCGAGTTCAGTCAGGAGCATCGGTTCAGCCTCTCATGCGTGGTATGCAGGATGGCTATCCTTCTCGTCTCGGACAATCCGCTTGACCCCGACCAAGAGCCTCTGCAGCCGTGAGATGGGTTCCACAAGGACGATGCCCTCGCTGCCACTTGCGTGAATCATCAGTCTTCCTTCAAGGTACATCGCGACATGACCGACCTTCGGGCTCTTCGTCCCCCTGAAGAACAACAGGTCGCCACTCTTCATGTCTTGTTTTGACACTGTCTGCCCGTTGCTGTCGAATTGCATATCAGCGTCCCTCAACAGTTGGTATCCTCCCATCTTGAAGACTAGTTGCACGAGCCCCGAGCAGTCTAACCCCCATGGCGTCGTGCCTCCCCATAGATATGGCGCGCCTGTCAATGTGAGCGCCCTTTGGATGATCTTTTCAACTCCCTCTTTTCGGAACGGGTTCCGAGCATTCCTAATCTCCTTCGTCCGAGCGAACCCGGCCCGCCCATCGGGCAGCACGACCCTTGGCCGTTCGCCTTTCACGTCAGAGACCTGCAGTACACTCCCCATTGGCGCAACTTGGATCGCTCGAAGATCGGAAGGGCTAGAAGAAATCGGCTCGAACAGGACGTCGACGACTATCACATGACCTGTTTTGACATAGCGCACCCTTCGGCCCCTTGTGACTTTTGATGCCTGAACCCATCCCTCGTAGCCGTCGTCCGATCTAACTTGAAGGTGCTCCCCGTTTCTGCGCTCGACGGCAAGATTGTCACCGAGTCTGGCTTGGCTTACCCTCTCAGATCCATTCTGAGGCTTGGCCGTCATGTCCAGAACCGGAACCTTGACTACAACGAACACAGTCCTCTCACCTGTTCCCACGCCGGGATCCACTTCACGGTGCAAGGGAATAAGAGCTTGTGGATGGCCTCTCGCTGACCGATGCTATGATGATGCAAGGCACATAAGCCCAACAACCAGCGGAGGATGCGGGTTGATAGCATCAGAATCACTGGTCCGAGCAGTGGCGAGCCGGTCCAAGTCGTTGATGAAAAAGGGAGACATCTCCCACCGATATGACCACGCCGTCTGCGTGGCGGAGCTGTGCATGAAGATCGGCAAGCGCGAGGGAGCTGACCCGGAGCTATTGGCATTAGCGGCCTACCTGCACGATGCTGTGCCGAGGAACAGAAGCAAAGGTCTGCCCCATCATCTGGCCTCTGCTAGGTACGCCGAGTCACTGCTGAGGTCCGAAGGGCTGTCTAAGGAAAGGTCCCACGCGGTCAGGTCAATCATAGAGGAATCATCCTACGAGGCGTTCCTCTCTGGACGCGCTCCGTCTTCAGTCGAAGCAAAGGTGCTCAGGGACGCCGACTTCCTCGAAGCCATGGGTACTAGAGGAATCGCCAGAGCCTTTGCTTTCATCGGCTGGTATCGAGGGGCATCTCTGGGGGTTCTGGACTGGGATCCAGAGAAGCCACCTGACCTCAGAATGAGCGAGGTTGGCCCGGATCCCTCGGCGATTTGGCACTTCGCCTCGAAGCTGTTGAGGTTGAAGGATATGATGTGCACAGAGACCGGCAGGCGTCTCGCCCAGGGACGGCATGCCTTCATGATTAGGTTCCTCAGGAGATACGCGAGCGAGATGGCCGCTGTCCAATGATAGCTTCGTACAGAGAGAAACCAGAGGAGACGCGGATCTCGGGACGCTAGAGGGTTGACCTCTTCTCCAACAAAAACTCGAACAGAGCTGCAGCACCGGCTGCTGCTGCAACGGCCCTTGAGGGAGCTGACGAAACGAAGATCGCGTCGCCGTCAGAAGGTTTGAGTTTCTTCAGGACCAGCGCGTCGGTCCGTGAGGTGTCCTCCAAGCTCTCGGTCACTCCTGGAACCGAGATGGCGGCCCCACTGACAGAGCAAGTCGTGGCGCCTGTCCCCCCGTACCTGACGACCGTGTCCCTTAGCCTGATCGATTCGGCTTCGGACGTACGAAGGTTCTTCACAAGATACGCTACGTTGCTGACATCCATGTGCAGGTAATCTAGTTTCACCTCCGTCGGACCTCTCACCATGCCCACCACGGCCTCCTTGACTTTCGTGCCAAGGCCTTTCAACCTCATCCCGCTGGGCGAAGCTACGGTCAGGTGGTTCATGGTCAACCTGCTGATTAGGCTCCTAATGGATCCTCCTCCCAAGCCCAAGGTAATCTGGAGGTCGCTCCTCGACAGGCCCACTTCTGGCTCAAGCGTCATGATGCTGAGCAGCACATGCCCCCTGTGAAAGGACCTGGGCCTCTCCGGATCCTGCTCGACCACGCCGTCAAGAACTCTCAGGGCCTCGTCGATGTTCAACCCGTAGTTAGATCTGACGACCATTGTGAAAAACCTTTGCACGACCACCTACGGACTGGGAACAACATTTGAATTGGAGAAGTCAACAAGAGCCCAAGCCAGCGACTCCCCGGGGGTGAGCCTGTGCTGATCCGCGCCCGTGTCGCCCATCTTCCAAGTCTCGGAGCTTGGATCCCATTCAAACCAGATCCAGTACAAGCTCGGATGTTCGGGCGAAGGTCCTGCTCCTCCCAGCTTCATGATCATGACACCGTACGGGCTGGGCACGGCCACCATGCTGTCCACGAAGAGTCTGGCAGTGACGTTGAAGAGAGACGAGCCCGAGGGCGAGACCGTCCCGTTGTACCACCTTCTCGTTCCATTCCCGAAGTTGACTAACACGTCCACTTTCACCGTGTTCTCCTTCAGCAAGTCTGACAGCTTGCCGTTCTCATCCAAGAGTGCCAAGTAGTTCGGCAGGAGAAAAGCATTGAGCAGCACCGAAACCGATGCCACTACCACCATTGCCTGTCCAAGGCGGCGCAGGTTCACCACCCTCTTGCTGGCCTTCTTCCCGACGAGTTGGTCCATCCTCCCCTCAATCGGAACCGCGATGAGAGGAAAGAGGATGAAGTTCGAGACTTCGTGCATGAGCCCCAGCGGAAGCGGGAAGTTCATCCCAAGAAGTCCGAGGGTCATCGAACCATAGAAGACGATGCCGACCAGAGCATTCGTGAACAGGTCGTACGAAAGAGTCGAGAGGAGCCCGGCCGCTGCATGCCAAGTCGGATGTTTCTCGTCTGTGGATCCCCAAGAGAAAGTGAAGCTCCCCATTGCCCAGCCCGCAGCGGCGTAGAAGACTTGGCCGGCGATAGTTATCGCGGTGGTCACAGGGGACATACCGATGGGATTCAGTGTGCCATAGATGATCCAAGTTGAGGCACCCACTATCACCCCCCAAAGGAGGCCCAGATGCTTCCCAGCCAAGAACGTACACACGTCCATGAGCTTGACGTTCGGTATGCCCAAGAGAACGTAGTTGGTGGCTAGAGAGACGGCTATCAGTAGCGACGCTAGAACGATGGACCTGGTATTGGCCAACCCGCTGGATAAAATATCCAACCCTTTTAACGGTATCGGTGCTTCCCAAGAAGGTCCAAGAGCTCCAGTAACTCGGGCGTTGGGGCCGCTGGTCGGGCCGGCTCTCCAGAGGTGCGGGCATGGAGCGGGTCAGCTTAAAGAGGTTACGAACCCGCTATCTGCTGTCAGATGTTTGACTTCTTGCTCACTGGTCACAGGGGTTATCGTGTCCGCTTTCCGGAGAACACAGTCTCCTCGATCGAGGGGGCCATCTCCTGTGGAGCAACTGCCGTCGAGGTGGATGTCAGGGCAACCGCAGACGGCGTGCTCGTTCTTTCCCACGACTCAAACCTAGAGAGGGTCTCGGGTAACCCCATTGAAGTCTCTGACGCCACTCTCGAAGAACTGAGAGCCGTCAGGTCGGGGAGAGAGGGGGTCGCCACTCTCTCGGAAGCAGCCAGCGCGGTCAGGGGTCGCGTCGCTCTAGACCTGGACATAAAGATAGCCGGCTATGCCGAGCAGATGGTTCAGACGATGTCAACCTATGGTGATCTGGACCGGACGCTCTTCACTTCGTTCAGTCCTGACATCGTGTCCGAGGTCAAGTTGGTCTCTTCCAGTTGCAGGACAGGAATCATCGAACAGGGAGCGTTCGAGGGTGCGCTGGAGGCCGCCGTCGAGTTGAAAGCCGAATCCATCCTGCCGGAGGTTGCCGACGTCAGCAGCGGCGGCGTGAAGGATGCAAAGCAGGCTGGGATGTCCGTGATCCCTTGGTCGGTGGACGATCCAGCGGCGGCCGTCGCCCTCTTCGACCTAGGAGTGGACGGTGTGATAACTGACGACCCCTGCGCTCTGGCAGGATCCGTGTTGGGTCGTCGGCACCAGCGAACCAGCTCACGCTAGCGATCTGTACAGTTCCTCTATCTTGCCCCCGATCACTTGCCAGTCATAGTCTTTCAGGGTCTTCTTCCTCCCTGCCCTTCCCATCTCCGACCTCTCGTTCTCGTTCGTCAGCAGTCGCGTCAGGGCTTCGGAAAGCTCCGTCTCGTCCCCTGGCTTGACCAAAATGCCGTCCTTACCGTCGCTCACTACCTCGGGCACTCCGCCGGTCCTGGAAGCGATGACGGGGACTTCGCTTGCCATTGCCTCTAGCAGCACCATGCCGAACGACTCTGCGTGAAGCGACGGGAGTACAAAGACATCCGATGATGCATACGTCTGGCCGAGCATCTCGGGCTTGACGTCACCGAGGAACTTCACTGATCCGCCCAATCCGAGATCATACGCCATCATCTCAAGAACCGGCTTCAAGTAACCCTCTCCGACCATGACCAATTCAGCGTCCGGGACGTTCGCAAGCACCTTCTTGAACGCCCTGATCAGCACGTGAGGCCCCTTTCTGTTCACCAGCCTGCTTACGTAGAGGATTCTCTTCCCAGTTCTGCGTTCACTTGGACGAGGCTTGAAGAGCTCACAGTCCACGCCATTGGGAATAACGCTGATCGGAACGTAGTCAACAAGCAGGCTCATGAAGTCGGCAGCGGCACGGCTGACAGCCACGATGTGGTCGGCCATGTTGAGGTACTGTCTGATCGGATACAGAGCAGAAATCAGTAAGTCGCCCATGGCCCCACCGTATCCGCGGCCAGGGATCGAGTGGTTGGTAAGAACAGATGGAATCCCGGCGCCATGGGCTTGCCACAGCGCCAGCAGCGGCGTTGGAGTGAACGCGTGATGGGCGTGCACTAGGTCAAAGTCACCCTTGCTGAATACCTCGTACATCTGCCCCCTTGAGGGCGGGATCACCGGAAAGTTGACCGGGATGGAAGGCGACAGGGTTCTCACTGCGATCCCCTGGTAGTCCACCGTTCCTGACGACGCCTTTCTAGAACGCTTCTTCGTGAATACCTTGACATCGTGTTTCCTCCTAGCGAGTTCCTTGGCTAGCCCATAGACATGGGAGCTAACCCCTCCCCTTACTGGAAAGAACCACTCAGTGAAGAGGGCAATCTTCAAGCTCGGTCCAACCCACATTCACTCTGGATAAAAAGGCAAGACCTGCGGTATTCTGCGAGCCGCGCGAGAAAAAGAGACGGGAGACTGGATAGACACCCGACGATTTCACTAGATTGGAACTGTGACCGTCTGTCCGTAATGACTTTCCTTGGCGTTTACCATGAAGTCAAAGAAATCCCCAAACTTCGATGCGAAATTCGAAACGGCCTCCAAACCACTGTCCTTTATGTGGTAGATCCTCTTTGTCCTGTTTCCAGTACCCCTTGCAACTTCGCTGAAAATGAGCCCTAGCCTCTCCATCTTGTACAGCATTGGATAGAGTGCCCCCGAGGTCACCCTGCGCCCGAACAACGCCGAGAACTTCAGCAGGATCTCGTACCCGTGCGCCGGTGCCTTGGATAGCATCCACAGTATCAACAGGTAGTTTATGTTCAGGAGAGGATTCCCAGCTCTCTTCGACATCTGTCTTCTTCAGGAGGAGCCATCGCATCCCTATTTAAGACTTATTTCAAAATGAAAATACTTTCTAACTAAAAACTTGTCGAGCTCAACTGCAGAATCTCGCGCTGTCTCACGTGTTGGAGACGTTGGTCATCTCCCGCCTTTCTTGCTCGGTCGATTGAGGGTTCGCAGAATGACGAAAAGTACGCCCGAAACGATCGCTCCACCCAAGAGCCAGCTCACGGGAGCCTCCGGCGTAGTAAGGAACTTGGCTGCGGCAACGAGCATCACGACGACGGCGACGGCAGGTGCCACGAGATCCGCTGGCCGCACACGATCTTTGTCGCGATTATCGGAGATCTGGGGTGCAGGGCCAAGAACTTTCTGCGCTATCTTCGATCCGCGTTCGGTCAAGGTGTACAGCCTCACCGGACCAGCAGCGCGTTGCTCCACTATGCCAGAAGTCATGAGCACACTCATGTGGTGGGATGCCAGTTGACGGGACAGACCTGTCTTCTTGGCGATGCTGCCTAGGTTGGCTGGACCGGCCATGAGTTGTCTCAACATGACGGAGCGTGATCTGTTGGATGCTAGTCTCACGAGGTCCACCTCATCGGCTGGCTCGGTCGCCAAAACCCACTAAGGCACCGTGCCGCAGAAGGGACAGTAGTAGGCCTGCTTCTCACGTGACCAGGTTAGCTCGGACCCACAGACCGGGCAAGGTATTGGCTGCCACACCGCACCTGGCTCTCTCTCGACTCTTGAGGAGATGCGCTGCATTGGCTCTTCCAGAGCTGTGAAGATGTCGCGCGATTCCCTCACGTGCTCGGGTCGTTCGGGCAACTGTGCGTCTGACGAGCGTTGAACAGAGGGTGGAACCCGCTCTGTCTCAGGCATGCCTTGTTGAGGTGCGGGAGGTCGGACACTGGATTCCCGTGTCTGTCGCACGATCCCCTCTATTCCTCCGGCCTGTGCTGCTGCCTCCGACGCGCTCAGAGCCTTGATTTGCTCCGTTCCCGTAGTTTCCGCAGTCATCTCGACAGGCGTAGATTCCACAACTCCCTCAACCTTGGGCGCCAGTGTTTCCTTCTCCAGAGTGACTTCCTTCTCGGCAACAAGTGCCGGTTCCTTCTTCGCCGTCCCAACCTTCGCAGCTCCAGCCTCGACCTCCTTGGCAACTGCGACCGGCCCCATGGGCCCTTGGACGGCCCCATGCTTTTCTGCTCCTCTGTGGAGAAGTCTGCCCAGTCCGAATGATGTCAAGCCAGAAAACAGCGTGCCCACGCCGTAAGAAGCAACAACCAACATGTTCAGCGCATTGGCCAATCCCATCTTCGTGAAGTCCTCGAGTCCAGTGATGCCACGCACGAAACTCTCGACGAAAAGCACACCCATTGCCAGCGCGACGAGGCCGATGGCCGCAGGGATGGCTATGCGTTCGAGGTCGCTTCCAAGAGCCCAAGCTGCAAGTATCCCCGTCACCAAGAACAATGCGACGGAGAGGGCTGCCCAGTCGCTCGCGATAGCTGCGAACATACGGCTCAGCAGGTCTGCTGCCCCCAATTGAGTCGACAGGAGATCATACGACAACTGCGACATGCCCAACAACGACACAAAGTAGGAGTGGCTTAGATCTCCGCTGACGATCTGAAGCTGAAAACTCTCAGTGATCGGGATCGCGGTCACTTGGAAGATCGACATCGACAGCACAAACGGCACAAGCAAGATCAGCACAAGTCCAGCTAGGATGCCAACGATGTCCCTCACAGGAGAAACAGGCATAACGCCTTCACTTCAGCGTAACACAGTCGGGCGTTGCGTATTAAACACTTCCCCCGCAGTTGTTCGGAGCCGTTCTGTCATTCCGTCACTTCTTGCTGTACGAGCCTGTGCTTTCGTCCTTCTCGACTAGGTCGTCAGTCCACAGTTCGTACAGTAGGGAATCCGCTTCGGCGTCGCTCAGCCTGAGGTCCTCCATCACATCCTCCAACTTCGCAGTGCCCCTTCTACCTATAGCCTCAAGCACTCTCTTCCTCTGAATCCCTCTGTCTCTGTCCATCTTGTACACGAAGAACGCAGTCGTGGCGAAAACAGAGGAGGCGGCCAAAGACGCCGTGAACGAGAGAAGTGCTGGCAGAGTGTAGATCGCACCGATGAGCATGGTGGCCGAAAGAAGCGCATAGTTTACAGCAAGTCTCTTACCCTTGAGGTCGCCGACGAATGTCGGGTATGCGAACAGCACGTTCAGGACACTTATCACCAGGGCTGGCACCTGATAGAACAGGTTGAACTGGCCGTTGAACAGCACGAACTTGCCCGGTTCGGCCGCGCCGATCATGTACAGGAAGGGGAAGAACAGGCCGATGATGCTGATCCTGCTGGCCCACTGGTACAACCTCGATCTATCGAGCAACAGCATTGCGGTTCCGGTCCCCGAGACGAGGAGACTTCCAACTACGAGGTAGTCTTGGAACAGCGTACGATAATCATCGCTACTGGCGATATAAGACTTCTTTCCGAAGTTGGCGCGTTTGAGCAGTCACGCGCAGAAGGCATGCCAAGTTATTTGGAGCGACTCAGTAACCGACCATGGAGCCCGGTTTCCCGTTGACCTCGGTCGAGCAACTCTTTTTACCGCCGACGCATGCCCTGTCGGTGTTGACAAGTTTCGATCCGCATGTGTTGAGGAGGGACTTCCCGATATTCGAGAGGAAGATCGGAGGCAAGTCCATGATTTACTTAGACAGCGCTGGCACTTCACAGAAACCCAAGCGGGTCATAGAAGCGATCGGGGATTTCTACTTGCAGTACAACGCCAACGTGTTTCGAAGCGCGAACACTCTCTCCGCTGAGGCGTCAGAACTCTACATCAGTTCGAGGCGCAGGATTGCATCTTTCATTGGAGCGAATGAGGATGAAGTCGTGTTCACGAAGGGCACCACGGACTCCCTCAACATTCTTGCCAGGACGCTGACGGAGAGATGTGTCGGCAAAGGAGAGAAGGTCGTCACAAGCATACTGGAACACCACAGCAACCTACTGCCTTGGCGTATCGAGGTCAAGAAACAGGGAGGTGAGCTCGTCGTGGTCAGGGCGGACAAAAACTGGAGGGTCGATCTCGACAAGATCGAGCAGGAACTCGAGAAGGGGGCAAAGATAGTGGCTATCACTCACGTGTCCAACGTACTAGGAACGGTGAGCGACATAGCGACGATCGCGCGAAAAGCTCACAAGCGTGGCGCACTGGTCGTCGTTGACTCTGCTCAAGGAGTCCCTCATCTGCCCGTTGACGTGCACGAGTCGGGCGCAGACTTCTTGGCGTTTTCAGGCCACAAGATGCTCGGCCCCACTGGCATAGGCGTGCTCTATGGCAAGAAAGAGCTCCTCGATTCCTTGACCCCTTGGGAGTTTGGGGGAGGAATGGTCAGGTCAGTCACATTGGAAAATGAGACCTTGGAGGACCCTCCGGGTAGGTTCGAGGCGGGCACCCCTCACATAGCTGGAGCGATTGGTCTGGGAGCGGCCGTGGACTACCTCAAGTCGGTCGGGATGACCTCCGTGAAGAAGCATGAGGAAGAACTCTTGAGACATGTCTTCGATGTGCTTCAGACGGAGGATGTCGAAATATACGGGCCTCGCGAACCCAATGCGCTGTGCGGCATCGTATCTTTCAATCTGAAAGGAGTGCACCCACATGATGTCTCCACATTCCTGGATCAGGACGGCATAATGATAAGGGCTGGTCATCACTGTGCACAGCCTCTCGTCAATTCATTGGGCGTGTCCGCGGTTGCCAGGGCGAGCTTCTACCTGTACAACACGACAGAAGACTTGGACGCCCTTGCTACGTCTGTAAACAGGGCACGGGAGGTATTGGCATGACTGCGTCGGATCTCTACAGCGAGCGCGTTCTGGACCATTACAGGAACCCGCGCAACTATGGGACAGTCGAAGGTGCGGACGTCGTGTCAAGGGAGGAGAACTTGTCATGTGGCGACGAGGTGACGTTCTACCTCAAGGTGGACAATGATGGACGAACGCAGGTTCGGTTCACCTCAAAGAGCTGCGCGATATGCAGGGCTTCTGCCTCGATGCTCACTGAACTCGCCAACGGAAGGAAACTGGCTGACGTGGCAGCGCTCGGGCGAGACGATGTGCTGAGAATGTTCGGAGGATCCATGGATCCGGTCAGGGAGAGATGCGCCCTCCTGCCACTGGCTGCGATGAGGTCGGCCGTCTCTAAGGTCAAGAAGAACCCGTAGAGGCTTGTCCTGAGCCGGGAAGAACGTACCAAGCAATAGAACCCCTTAGTGTTTCCCATGGGGCGCGGTTCCATTCTCTGATACGCAGAAACCATTATCCGGCAGCATCTTCGCCATCTGGTTCATGAAACCGAACATTCTGTGGGTACTGCTTCCTATCATAGCGATGGGTTCGCTAGTGGCTGCAGCTCTCGTTCTACCATCAAACCTGCCTCATGCGGAGCCTACTCCTTTCAGCGGCGCTGCGATCTCCATATACCAAGTCAATGTGGGTCATGTCATCGTCAACCTGACAGCATCCTTCCAAGGGGGTATCGCGAGGATCGAGATACCTACAAGTGCCATTCCGTATTCGCTGCGCGTGACAGACAGCCGGATAACATCGTGGAGGTTCTTGTCCCAGCAGTCGGCGCCGCCTCTGCTGCAGGCTGGAGACTCGATTACGGTCAGGACACAGTCCGCATCCTACACGGGCAAGTACACGGGGGTATCAGAGGGATACCTTGTTCTTGAGGTCAACGGCCAGTCAGTGCTTATCAAGATCGACACGATAGTCAGCATTGAGCTGACAAGGCTCGCTCCCCTGACAGAGAGCAGTGGCCGCATGACTATTGTGCTTGAGGGTAACCTCAGCGGTACACAAACGATCACGGTCAGCTTCCTAGCTAGGGGGATGGGTTGGCTTGCCACATCAGGGCTGGATCTCTCAGACGACGCGTTGGCAACTCAGGCTTTCATATGGAGCTCGGATAACTGGACTGACGCATCAGTCAGACTGGTTATCGGAGAACCGACGATTGTCTTCGGAGGAGATATCGTGCGCGCAGACTACGCTGGGGTTGCCTCCGTTGCTAAGACCGGTTCAGCCAACGTGGAGATGACCGGTCCCTACTACACCTTCGCGCTTCAAGGCAAGACTGACCTCAACTCAGGCGAGCAACTCGCTGTGCAGTTGCAGTCAGGTGAAGTCCGCGTGGTCCAGTTCCACCTTTGGCAGTCGTACGACCCTAGATATGTCTCCAGCACGGAGCAATCGGCGCAACTGAGCGTAAACGTGACCAACACGCTGACGACCCCAATACCTTGGGGATACTTCAACCTCTACGAGGGAAGTGACTGGATCGGCTCCACTTCAACCGCCTACATACCTGTCGGTGCCACCCGGACCCTGTCCGCGGGGCCTTCGCATGACATCGGAGTGGTCTCCGAGATCATCTCGTCAGAGCAAACCGCCGATGTGATACGATACACCGTGCAGATAACTGCTAGGAACTACGGACAGAAGAGCGCACTGGTGGTCCTGAAGCAGACCTTGCCGACGCCTTCGCAGATCAAAGCTTGGTCCGGTCAACCGGCCCAAGCCGGGACGACTCTCACGTGGACGGTCTTCATGGAGCCCAGAGAGGTCAGGTCGTTCACGTTCACCTTCGAGGTGCCTCTGAGGTACTAGACCTCAGGGGTTCCCCTTTTCTCACGCGTGTGACACAGTTCAGAGCCCACCGCGCTTGTCAAAACAGCTTTAATGTAGGAGTCAAGAGAGCCAGACAGGCCAATGAAGGCCCGCAGCTTCCAGGTGAAAGGGATAGTCCAAGGAGTTGGATTCAGGCCACACGTATGCAGGATGGCCGTCTTACTTGGTCTGGCGGGTCATGTGAAAAACACTGGCAGAGGGGTTGAGATACTGATCGAGGGCGAGGATGATGCGGTCGAGAAATTCACGCGGAAGCTGCGAGATGATCCGCCCCCGATGGCGCTGATTGAAGAGATCGTTTTCGAAGATGCGACATTGTCAGGACTCCATGGGTTCCGCGTGCTCTCAAGCAAGAGCACCGAAGTCGAGACACTGCCCCCACCGGATCTAGCGATATGTCCGGACTGCGCTGCTGAGCTAATTGACAGAAGCAACAGACGGTTCGGCTATCCGCTCATCAACTGCATGAACTGCGGACCTAGGTTCTCGATAATCCGTTCTCTTCCCTATGACAGAAAGAGGACGACAATGGGCAAGTTCAGACTGTGCAGACTGTGCGAATCAGAGTACAGGAATCCGCTGGACAGGAGGTTCAGGGCCGAACCCATCTCATGTCCCACGTGTGGCCCCAAGTTGTGGTATATGTCAGGGGGGCACCTTCTCCGGACCGAAGATCCAATAGTCAAGGCTGCACACGACATAGACCACGGGAAGGTGGTGGCGGTGAAGGGCATTGGCGGCTTCCACCTAGCAGCTGACGCAACCAATGAGGACACGATCCGACGACTCAGGAACCTGAAGCAGAGACACTCCAAGCCATTCGCCCTGATGGCTAGAGACATCACATCTGTTGACAAGATAGCGTTCGCAGATGAAGCCGAGAAGAGATGGCTAGCATCGCCTGCCTCTCCCATAGTGCTTCTGAAGAAGAGGTTGCCTGAAAGGATCGCCCCTTCGGTTGCTCCGAGTCTGGACACCCTAGGAGTGATGCTACCCTATTCGGGCATACATCTCATGCTTTTGCACAGGACTAAGTCGCCCTATCTGGTGATGACCAGCGGAAATCCTAAGGACGAAGCAATAGCTTATCAGAACGAAGCCGCGATGGAAAGACTCTCGGGAATGACAGATTCCTTCCTAATGCATAGCAGGGACATCCTGAATTTCGAGGATGACTCGGTGATCAGGGTTGTCGACAAAGAACCTGTCATGGCCAGAAGGTCAAGAGGCTTCGCACCTATCCCGATTAGTGCTCCTAGAAACGTGGACGGAATACTGGGCGTGGGAGCAGACCTCAAGAACACCTTTGCGATGGGGAGAAAGGATCGCGTCTTCATCAGTCAGCATGTGGGGGACTTGGACTCAATGCACTCTCTGTCGGCTGTGAAACCCGCGATTGCCAGATTGAGCAGACTGATAGGTGGAAAGGTGAGGAGAGTATCCCACGACATGCACCCGGGATACAGATCCACGGAGTTGGCCGAATCGATCAAAGCGGAAAGGGTTCCTGTCCAGCACCACCATGCCCACTTGGTTTCGTCGGCCGCGTCAAACGGCATAGTTGATGAAACCTTGGGATTGGCATGTGACGGGACAGGATACGGGACAGACGGGCAGGTGTGGGGGTTCGAGATGATGCTTTTCGACCCCAACAGGTTCGAGAGGATCGGCAGACTACTTCCTTTCAGTCTTCCTGGTTCCGACTCAGCCGTGATGGATCCGAGGCGCGTGGCTCTCTCATTGCTCATCCAAGCGCTAGGTGACGAAGCCATGAGGGTTGATGTCGGACTGGGGCATGAGGAGGCCGCTTTCATAGCACAGATGATGGCTTCGAAGATCAACACACCCACAGCCTCGAGCTGTGGCAGACTCTTCGACGCCGTCTCCGCGATCTTGGGTGTATGCAGATCCACGACCTATGAAGGGCAACCCGCGATCGAGCTCGAGGCGGTGTCGAAGCGTGACGAGGAGGGTCACTACCCGTATGAACTATCTTTCTCCG
>JBGOYZ010000013.1:0-27880 GCA_041479945.1 Thermoproteota archaeon | reverse complement strand
GTTCCTCGGGCAAGACAGACGCAACGCGCATCTTGTTCTCCGTTATCGTTCCGGTCTTGTCCGTAACAATGACAGTGGTGTTGCCCAGCACTTCTACGGCCTTGAGTTTCTTCACGAGGAAATTCTCATGCGACAGCTTGTATGATCCGAGTCCCAGAACCATCGTGATCACTATCGGGAGTTCCTCAGGAATGACGGCGAAGGCGAGCGCGAGACCGGTCAGGATCATCTGCTGCAGATCCTGTCCGCGCAGGAATCCCAGAAGCGGGATCGATACGCTGAAGAAAGCGGCCACCCAGACTAGTTTCCCTGCGAGATCCTTCATTGCCAACTGGAGTGGCGTCTTGGGTGGCTTGATTTCCTGAGCGAGAGATGATATCTTGCCAATCTTGGTGCTCTTGCCCGTTGCGGATACCTCGGCTTTGCCTTCACCTGAGAGAATGAGGCTTCCCGCGTAGACATCATCTCCCTTCTCCTTCTCCTGAGGGAACGATTCTCCTGTGAGATGAGATTCGTCCTCCAAGAGGTTGAAGGACTCTATCGTTCTTCCGTCCGCAGCTACGCGGGTTCCAGGGGTGAGAAGGAGGACGTCGCCTGGAACTACCCTCTCCGTCAGAACCTCCTTGACTCCACCATCCCTGTAGACTTTTGTCGTAGGGCTGGCTATCTTCGACAGGGCTGAGATGGCCTTCTTTGCCCTGTACTCGTTCCATATCTCAACGAAAACGAGGACCAAGATGACGACCAGTATCGTCAGGGCATCCTCGATCTGCCCCCAGATGGAATAGAAAAACCCGACCACAAAGAGGAGCAGAATCATGGGCTCGGTTACCTCCTCCTTGGCTATGCCCAAGAAACTGATCTCGTACGGCTTCGAAACCTGATTCAAGCCGAACTCCGCCAGTTTTCTCTCAGCTTCTGAACTAGACAGCCCCATCTGGTCTGGACCGTTCATGTTCGCCTGACCTAGATTCTCCGGTGAGTCCTACCTTCTTTAGTCTTACCTCATGCTCCCGTGGACTCTCCTTCATTTGGAAAGGGCGGTCAGGATGTCAGCGGCACATCTGGAACTCTTCGGTACATTATCACCGCGATGATGGAGAGGGCAACAGACAGACCAACCATTGCTGATTCTCCTATTGGTGTGGTAATCGCTATGAGCGCAAAGAACCCTGCTAGGACAATGCTACCTATGACTAATCCTAGGCGAATAGCCATGCGTTTTGTGCCGATGCTTCTTTCACTCCAAGCAGAGGGTTCCCTAGGAAGCGACGATACCGTTGACGAGGAATTGATGGTCAGCGACGCGGCTACATTGGTCTCTAGTAGCACGAGAACTATCAGTCCCTGTGGTATCCCCCAGAAATACGAAACCAAGGCAAACAAGATCAGCCCTGCAGGCAGCAACGCAAGAAATGATGAAAGTGCCTTGGACAGGACCAGTTCTCTTTTTGTCAGTGGCAGGCGATATAGATCTCTGGCTCCCTCCCCTTCAATGTAGTAGAATTGCTCAGAAAGAACGCCGAGCAGAGCTCCCATGGATGGGAATACAGCAGTAACCACTATGCGCAGTGTGAGCAAAAAAGCGCCCAACGGCTTTCCTAGTAGCTGGAGGAATGAGATAAGGATCGGCAGGATGAAGAGGACGGGATAGGCTATGAATGTCGCTAGCCTCTGGGGGCTTCTGACCAATAGTTTCAAGTCTTTTGTCGACAACCCAAGAACTGTTCGGTGGCCACGCACAGTCCATCCCGGTCTAGCCCCAACTGAGGGGCGTACCGCGCCAGAGGATATTGCGGGACCTTGGATCAAGCTCATCCAAAGCCTGTTCGAGGAAAACCTCAGGATAACCAGCGACATCGCCAGAGTGATCACACAGGAAGTCATAGCCATTGGACTCAGATTACCAGCCGCAAGAGTTCCGAAGTTGAACGGCGGGATCAGTTCCGTCAAGAGTCCAAGATCCGGAAATGTCACTTGTGATGTTCCACCGAGAATTGTGCTCAGAAAGGACGGGAGATAGCCGACTAGCAAAAGGAAAATCCAAGCCAATGTGGCCAAGAACCTCAGTCTCGGGTTTGTGCGAACAGACGGAGCGAGCGAGGCTACAAATACGCCGGCCCCATATGCTAGGAGCAATAGGGTTAGTGCCATTGCTGTTCCTGCAGCAACGGGATAAGGCGTCGTCAATTTGATAGATAGTATTATGGACGCAGGGATAACAACCAACACTGATGTGCCTACACCCCAGTAGATGAGGCTGGCCGCCATGACAGCTTCACGCAGTGTGGATTCCTCTACGGGTCGATAACTCAGTGGCTCCAGAAGGCCTTGAGATGTCATTATGGACGTGGAGGTAGCGACAGCGAAAAGCGCGATCATCAATTCCATTGCCCCCACGACGCCAAAGAGCAGAGGGAAAGAAACTGAAGGATTCGATGAGACGACCACAATGCCGAAGCCGAAAATGGATGAGATAACCGTGTATAGAATCGCTGGGATCAGATTCGCCTCTATCACCGAGCGACCTCCTCTCCACAATCTCCAAGACCTTATGGATTCTCTCTGTCTAGCGGACCGGTATGCAGACTCTTTTGCTAGGATCCTCGCCAACTCAAGCCAAGAAACCATTTCCTGTCTCCCACTCACAACGCCTTGAGGGCCGTGAGAAGGTCCTGTATTTCTCCACTGACCCCAGTGACCTGCAGGAAAGCCTCCTCCAAGTCTTTGGCGCCTGTCCTTGACCGCAGGTCGTCGAGGGGGCCCTCCGCAACCACCTTTCCTCTCTGCATGATGGCGACTCGTCCAGAAATGGCTTCCGCGATCTCTAGGACATGAGTCGATATGATGACGGTCTTCCCCTTGGACACGTAGTCCAACAAAGTCTCCTTCAGAATTTTCGCGGACTCAGGATCCAATCCTGAAAATGGCTCGTCCAGTATCAAAACCGACGGGTCGTGTATGATGCTTGCGGCCAGAACGACTTTTCGCCGGTTCCCGTGACTCAGCTCTCCTATTGGCTTCGTCATGTACTCGTCCAGAGCTAGGAGATGAACTAAGGCATTTGACCTAGACTGTATGGATTCACTTGACATCTCGTACAGGCTGGCAATGAAGCTCAGGTATTCAGCCGGCGTGAGACTGTCATATGTCACCACTTCCTCTGGCATGTATCCTATGTTTTTTCTGATCAGAATCGGGTTGAGCACGGCATCAACTCCGTTGACCAGAACTCTCCCTGAATCTGGCTTCAGCATCCCGACCGTCAATTTCATCAGAGTACTCTTCCCGGAGCCATTAGGGCCTAGGAGTGCGTACAACAACCCATTGGGGATCTTGAGGTCGACCGCATCCACAGCCATGACATCCCCGAAGCTCTTTGAGATCTTGTCGTACATTATTCCTAGTTCTCTACTCTCTCCGGTCGTCGGAACTTCGCGTTGAACCAACTAGTCGTGAATCCGCCATTGTGTATATAGGGATTTGAGCCGCGTCACAGCGAAGTGAGGGTTTCAGAACATACGTTTCATTTGTGCACTTTCTGTTACTGCTTCCGAGTGAGTTTGGACGCTGCCTCTCTGTCGACTATCACCACAACATCTGGGTGCTTTTTGAGCAACGACGCAGGCACCTGCACAGTTTGAGGTCCCTCCACGGTCTTGACGATAGCATCGGCCTTGTTCTTCCCGCTGGCAAGAAGGATGATCTTCCGGGCCTCCGAAATCGTGCCTATGCCCATCGACAAAGCCTTGCGCGGGACTTCGCTCTCGTCCTTGAAGAATCGGGCGTTGTCCTTGACCGTCTGAGGAGTAAGGCTCACCACTCTGGTCCTCGAATCGGCGGGCGAACCGGGCTCGTTGAACGCTATGTGGCCGTTCCCTCCGATCCCAAGGATCTGGATGTCTATCCCTCCCGCCGCCTTGATCATCTTCTCGTATTCGTGACAGAAAACCTCCGTGTCCTTGGCTCTTCCATCTGGTATGTGGACCTTGTTCTTATCCACGTTGATGTTGTCGAACAGGTTATGGAACATGAAGTAGTGATAGCTCTGGTCGTGGTTCGGGTCAAGACCCAGGTATTCATCCAAGTTGAAAGTCGTGACACCTGAGAAGTCTAGCCCCTCCTCCTTGTGCATCCTGATCAACTCCTTGTACAGACCCAAAGGAGTGCTGCCCGTCGCCAACCCCAGCACGAGCTTCCTGTTTTTATTCAGTTCATCGGCCACTATTGAGGCCGCTCTCCTGCTCATGTCGTCGTAGTTATCCGCGATTATGAGTTTCATGTTCGTCACCTACTCGCTCGTTCCACATGGGATAGATAAGCCTTGATTGTTCATACCTCTGGAAGAGCGCAGAGTGGAGACATCGTCTATCGAGCACATATTAAGCGAACTTCACATGAAAAGAGAGACTTGGCATTCAGGAGAATCGAGTGGGACAAGATCAAGCTGGATAACGGAGCTTTCGAGTCAGCTGGTGTCTTCGACGTGAACAACGACGGAATTTCGGACATCGTATGCGGAGGGTATTGGTATGAAGGGCCGAACTGGAAGAAGCACAAGGTGTGTGACCTGCCGCTTTTCGGAGAATATTACGACGATTTCTCCACTATTCCCTTGGACGTGAACGGAGACGGCTACAGGGATATCATCACTGGTGGATGGTTTGGCAAGACCCTCTACTGGAGGGAGAACCCACTCGGTCAACTCTCGGAATGGAAGACTCACGTGATAGACGAATGTGGCCACATAGAGACGACGCGAGCTTGGGACGTCGACGGAGATGGTGAACTGGAGATAGTGCCGAACACTCCAGGCAATCCGATGGTCGTCTACAAGCTCATGCGAGACGGTTCAGGAATAGGCACGGGGCAGTTCCGGAAGCACAAGGTCTGGGATGGCGTCACCGGCCATGGATTGGGGTTCGGTGACATCAACGGTGATGGTCGAGGGGAACTGGTCCTCAGGAAGGGTTGGCTTGAGCCTCCGTCGGAACCCCTAGAAGAACAATGGACACTTCACGAAGAGTTCGACCTCGGAAGCGCGAGCGTCCCAATCATAGTGGAGGACATCAACGGTGATGGCTTGGCGGAGTTGATAGTGGGCCAAGCGCACGGTTACGGCCTCGATTACTACCAACAGTCATCTGACCAAAACGGTCAGAGGAAGTGGACTCGAATTCCTATTGACCCATACTTCTCACAGTATCACGAGATGCAGTATGTGGATATTGATGGCGATGGTGAACGTGAACTCATCACCGGGAACCGCTACCGCGCTCATTGTGGAGCCGAACCCGGCGAGACTGAAGTAGTAGGACTGTACTGCTTCAAGTGGAACGGTCGCTCGTTCACAAAGCAGGTCATCGACCACGGCAAAGCCGGAGAGGCTTCAGGTACTGGGATCTTTATGGCGATTGCAGACATTGATGGTGATGGGCGGCTGGACATCGTGGCCCCAGGGAAACAGGGACTCTTTCTCTTTCGAAACCTAGGACCTGAAACGGTAGGCGATAAGAAGATCCCAGCGGGGAAGGCGTGAGGAGGTGTAAGTGAATGGACAAAGTGAAAATCGGCTTTGTGGGAGCGGGGAAAATGGGGCAGTGTGCACACCTGAGGAACTACGTCAATCTGCCGGACTGTGAAGTCGTAGCCATTGCAGAACTGCGTCCTGGGTTGGCGCAGGAAGTGGCCAAGAGGTTTGCCGTGCCTCGGGTCTACAAGGATCACAGAGAGATGCTGAAAGAGGAGAAACTCGACGGGATCGTTGCCGCGCAACCGTTCACACGCCACGGAATGATCGTCCCGGAGTTAATGAAGGCCGGAGTCCCGGTCTTCATCGAGAAGCCTCTGGCAAGCTCCGTCGAGGTAGGCGAAAGGATTGTGCAGGCCGTCAAGGAAAGTGACACATGGCTCATGGTTGGTTATCACAAGCGCAGCGATCCTGCCACGATGTACGCCAAGGCAGAGATCGACCGACTCAAGCAAACCGGTGAACTTGGGGAGATGCGTTACGTTCGAATCAGTATGCCCCCTGGGGACTGGATCGCAGACGGATTCCTCGGCTGGATCGAACCAGATGAACCCATGCCCAAGCTTGAATCGGATCCTCCGGCGACTGACATGGACGAACAGACATTCAAGGACTACGTTGAGTTTGTCAACTACTACATTCACCAAGTGAACCTGATGAGACATCTGTTGGGTGAATCCTACAGCGTCAGACATGTTGATCGATCAAGAGTGCTATTGGTCACTCAGAGCGAAAGCGGTCTTCCAGGAGTCATAGAAATGGCTCCCTATTTCACAACTCTCGATTGGCAGGAGTCCGCCCTAGTTTGCTTCAGACATGGGTGGGTCAGGCTGGAGCTTCCGGCCCCGATGACCTCCAATCGGCCTGGGCGTGTCGATATCTTCCGGGATCCTGGCAAGGAAACCGTCCCTCAGACCACCGTCCCGCAATTGCCGTGGGTTCATGCAATGCGACAGCAGGCAGCGAACTTCATCAAGGCCATCAGGGGAGAGGCAAAGCCGCCTTGTGAGGCTAGAGAGGCCCTAGAGGATCTGAAGGTCGCCCGTGAGTACATCAGGATCTCGAAAGGGAACTGACCTTGGTATACTCTATAGACACGCGTCTGCCATTTCCGAGATAACTCTCAACGGATCCTTTGCTTTGACTACGCCGCTTGCGAGAAGCACTCCTACTGTCCCCAGCTTGAGGGCGGCTCGCACGTCCTCGGCCGTCGTTATGCCAGCTCCGCATATCACCTTCGAGGTGGACCCGACTCGCCTGACTCTGTCAATCGAGCCTGTCACGACTTCGGGTTTTGCCTTTGACACAGGTATTCCAGTCCCTATCAGTTCCGGCGGTTCTATCGCAACGAAGTCCGGGTTCAAGGAGGAGACCGCACCGGTGGTGTCAGCAGTGTCCGCACATATCAGGGAGATCAGCTTCAAAGAACGAGCGTAATTCACGGCCTCACTGATGAGCGAGAGGTTGACCCTTCTCTCCGAGTGGTTCAGTATGAAGCCATCCGCTCCCGCGTCCTTGATAGCTTGTAGTGTAGTGAAGCCCGTGAAGGCACCCACCTGTGCCTGATCCAAGGCCTGAGCGAAGACCGGAACCTCGACCTCTGAGACTATCGTTCTTAGGTCGACAAGTTGGGGTGCCACTGCGATCGTCACCCCCTTCTCCTTCCACACTTTCTCGGCCATTTTCGCCAGTTCGAGTGATTTCTTCCCGAGCGACTCTTCGTACGCCTTGAAGTTGATCACGATTGCCGGAGTCTTCATCGCGACCTTATCCTACCCGACAGTTGAAAAGGGTTACCGCTCTCAGCTTGCATAGTAGTAGTCTCCTGATGCCATCTGCTCTTGGTCAGCTCTGGATCCGGGCTTGTTGATCCTAGGCCGGCCGGTGTCTACATCCCTCCTGAAGGTGATCGAAAGCGATGACAGCAGCTTGTTCATGCCGTCCTTCATGGAAGTCGGCGAGTTGACGTGGCCTGAAGTGCCAGGCTCACCATCAAGCACGATGAGTCTGTCGGAAACGAAGTCAACGAAGAGTATGTCATGTTCCACCACGAAGGCGACCGACGCCTTGGCCTCCACGATACGTCGAATCGCTCTCTGCACGGCCATCCTCTGTTCGACATCTAGGTAGGCACAGGGTTCATCGAAGAAGTAGTAGTCCGCTTTGTGAACCAGCGCCGTGGCCACCGCGACTGACTGCAACTCTCCACCACTGAGAGTGCTTACCTCCCTATCGACAATCTTGTCTACCCTCAGCGGCCTCAGGATTTCCGTCTCGGCCCACGATGGTATTTCCTGCGTTCCGGCGCTCGCCTGCAGAATCGATGATACGGTCCCGGTGAAGACATCGCTCAGGTATTGTGGCTTGTAGCTGACTGAGGGGTTGGATTCACCGAAGTAGTCTCTCATCACCTTCTTTATGAAAGTGGTCTTGCCGATGCCGTTCGGTCCCACAACTCCTATCACCTGCCCGATGTGCGCCTTGCCACCGTCCATCTGCAAACGAAAGCCGCCCAAGTCCATCGAAGCATCTTCCCACCGCAACGATTCGACCGCTTCCACTTCGCCCGGCGGAGGCCTGACCGTGAATCTGATCTGCTCCTTCCTGATCCTGATGTTCTCGGACCTCAGGTATCCCTCGAGATACGAGTTCACACCCACCCTCGACGCCATAAGGTGCGAGACGATACCGTAGACGCCGGGTTCTCCGTAGATTACAGAGACGTAGTCAGCTAGGTAGTCCAGCAGTCCGAGGTCGTGCTCCACGATCAGCAGTGTCTTCCCTTTCTCTTTGAGGTCACGCAGAACCTTCGCCACGGAGATCCTCTGCGACACATCTAGGAAACTCGATGGCTCGTCCACCAAGTACAGGTCGCCATCTTTCAGGATGGCCGCTGCTATTGCGAGTCTCTGGAGTTCGCCCCCGCTGAGCAGCCCGATGTCTCGGTCCAGCAAGTTGGACAGTTGAAGAGTCTCGGAGACTTCACTGACTGCGGCATTGTCGGCAGCTCTTGACAGGACTTCCCGAACTGACCCGCTAACGGCCTTCGGTATCAGGTCCACGTATTGCGGCTTGTGTACGACTCGGATCTTCCCACTCATGATGTTCTTCAAGAGAGAGGATGTGGTCGTCCCCCTGAGTCGGTCGGCTATCTGCTCCAGGTCTGGATGAGCGCCGGGATCTCCCAAGTTCGGGGTGATCTCGCCTGCGAGTATGTTCAGGATCGTGGATTTCCCAGTGCCGTTCTGTCCCACGATCGCCGTCACCTCTCCTGGCCTTACCTCTGGAAACCTGAACAGCTTGAACCCGTTCACCCCGTGGCGGTGGAATGCCTCCTTCTCGATCTCGTCGGGCAGGTTCACCACGCTTATCGCGAAAAATGGACACCTCTTCACGCAGATGCCGCACCCTATGCACACTCCCTCGTCAATGATCGGCGGCAAAGCAGCGTCCAAGAAGTATATGGCCTCCTTGCCCGTCCTCACTACTGGACAGCTCTTCCTGCATACCCTCCCGCTGTCCTTTGGCCTGCAGGCCGACTTGTCGATTACCGCGACTCTGACCAAATCAACTTTCACCCGTTTCGTAGCGAATGGAAAAGAGTGGGGTGTATGAGCCTAAACCGCCAGATCCTCCGGCGTTATGCTGACGGAGGACCTCCGTTCAACACGCTCGATCTGTCCGTCTCGTATCCACGCGAGCCTGTCGCTCACGTCCACCATTTTCAGGTCATGAGTGGCACAGATTACGGTGGTGTCCTTCTCGATCTTCAACCTGTAGAGAAGCTGAACTATCGTCAATCCCGTGGAAAGATCAAGGTTGCCGGTCGGCTCATCCGCCAATATGATCGACGGATCGTTCGCCAAGGCCCGCGCGATAGCCACCCTCTGTTGCTGACCACCGCTGAGCTCCGTGGGCCTGTGGCCCATCCTGTCACCCAGCCCAACCATCGTAAGTAGTTCTGCCGCCTTCTTATCCCTCTCGGACTTGCTCATGCCAGTGAATATCATCGGAAGCGAGACATTGCCGGAGGCGGAAAGCACGGGGATCAGGTTGTACGTCTGAAAGATGAACCCGATCTTCCTGCTGCGAACCCAAGCCAATTCGCTCATGCTCATCTGAGCTAGCTCTACGTTGTCGATTTTCACGGATCCCTTGGTTGGTTTGTCGAGGCCTCCTATCATGTTGAACAGAGTTGTCTTGCCGGAACCACTGGGCCCCATTATCGAAAGGTACTCCCCCTTCATGACTGACAGGTTTATGCCTTTGAGTGCCTGCACGACTCCTCCTCTGAGGACGTACTCTTTGTGGAGGTCAGATACTTCCACCACGGGCGCCCTAGACATCGTCCCGGCAATCAATACTGGAGATTAAAAGTCTTTTATCAGAGTTAGGGGCGCGGATTCCGTGATAGAGGGAGGTTTCCTCCTGATTTCCTCTAACAGAGGCTATGAGGGCGATGCGTTCTTGGAGGCTTTCGCAGTGGGCGTGGAGCACGACATTGAGGTCAAGTTGTTCGGAGTTGTGGACGAAGGGAGGGTAGTGGCGCAGACAACCAATCTTGACCAAGCTATGGACGCGCGATTTCTGTCTGACCTCAACGACCACAGCGGCAAGCTGAGGTTCATCAAGAAGACCACTCCATGTTCACTGGTCGGAAGACTAGGGGAACTGGATTTGGTGTGCGACACATTGAATTCCGCGCTGCGGAGCCACGCGGGCAGGGATCGTGCAGCTGTGAGGCTGGAAGGAATCGGCTTCAACGATCCTAAGAGGGCGGGGATAATCTCACGGATTATGGCCGGGCCCATGGCTGCTGACCTGCGGACCCCCGAGGTTGTCGCCTATCTCTACTTGGGCAAGGAGTTCCTGTTGGCCGGCCTCGCAAAACCATTACCTGTACTTGGCGTAGAAAATGGCCCCTCTCTCGACTAGGGCATTCGTTAGTTCCTCTTCGCTGAGTCTTGCCACGCTGTTCTTTGTGATCCCGTAGATCTCCAGCAAACTCGAAAGGCGCGAATCGTCGTTTGAGAAGGCAAGTTCCCTTGCGTGAGAGTGAGCATACTTCTCGAACAACCTGATTGATGCCAGCGCTTCGTTCCTGCTTGCGGAGAAGCTGACCAACACCACATCTCCTTTGTTTCTTGGAGCTAATGCCTTGACTGCTACTTCGAAGTTATTCACGCCGGCCATCACCAACAACAGCTCAGAGTCCACCCGATTCATCTTGTTGTATCCATGTTGATGAGCGGACACAACATCCTGCAGCGATAAGATCACATGATCCTCGTTCAGTACCCGATCCGGATCAATGACTTGAACATAGGTGGACTTCATCTCGTCTCTGACTTTCTGTACGATCGCGAAACAGCCCTCTCCCGTCACAGGGATGATTGCCATTGCTGCCCATCCCCCCGCTATCCTCCTTTCCCGCAACAACTGATTCAAGTTGAGGAACACACCTTTAATAACCGTTCGATCTAACGGCTCAACACGAGGATGGTGCAGAGTCGGCTGTACGATCTTGTCGATTGGGACGGCTTCTACCACCTCTGCCTAGAACTCGTGGACAGGATCCTAGCTTCTGGCAAGAAATTCGACGTGATAGTTGGGATTAGTCGGGGTGGGCTTGTCCCCGCAAGGATACTGTCGGATGAGCTTGAGAATCCCAACGTCGTCATCGTCAAAGTCGAGTTCTACACTGACATATACAAGGTTCGTCCTGAGCCCAGAGTGGTTCAGGTTCCTGAGATAGAACTCGCAGGAAAAGACGTACTCTTGGTTGATGACGTGGCGGACAGTGGAAGGAGCCTTGAATGTGTTTCCAGACTCCTCAAGGACAAGGGAACTAAGTCCCTATTGATAGCCACCGTTTTCTACAAGCCGTGGAGTTCGGTCGTTCCGGACTTTTACGTCAGGACGACAGACCGATGGATTGTGTTCCCCCATGAGCAACGGGAGGCGATTCTGGCGATATCCAAGAAGATTGGAGAAGCAACACCTGATGCTGTTAGACAGCGACTGATAGACATAGGGTTCAAACCGAGCGTTGTCGACAGGACGCTGAAGAGAAAAGGGATCTAATTGGACTTCGTCTTTTCCAGATCCCAAAGGTCGCCGGCGGCATCAACAAGGTCGCTGACGGTCGAGACCAAGGCGGATGCTAGGCTGTAGAGCGTGGTCGATCTCTCCTCAAGCCGTCCGGCGATTTCTATCGTACCATCTATGTATGAGAGCAGCCTTTCGTAGTCGGAAGAGATCTGCCCACCGGCCCTGAGCAGGTGAACGTCGTAAGACCCTCTGGGGCTTCCTGTCTGCAAATACATCAGAGCTTCCCTTGCCCCGGCCAACGAGGACACCAACAGGGCATTGCCATCCCTAGCCTCGCCCGGATAGCGAGAAAGGATGATGTTGGCTTCGCTCACCTTCCTCCTAGCCCATCCGTATGACTCGCTTGAAATTAGTACTTCCATGGTTGTCTATGCGGCCTCACTGGTCTGGCTTGCCTCGGGTTCCGGCTCTTGTTCCGCTTGAGATTCGGCGAGTTGCCTCTTGACTTGGGAGGTAACGTAGCCAGCCACCTTGTTGATTATGAATTTCGAGTGCGTGTTGAGCACCTTGACCAGAAACTCCTTGTTGGACCTGAAGTCGGTTGAGAGATGACTCCCATATGTCGCTAGTATCGTGCCTCCGATCCTTTTGATCTTCGTCTCGTATACTCTCCCCAACCGTCTCAGTCCTCAACAGCGTCAATTCTGTCGTTTTTAAACACTTGGTCGGAAAGTTTTTATTGGGGGACCAGTGAGCTAGTTCGATAACGTATGTCACAAGCCGTTCCTGCCCAGTTGCAGGGGCAACCCGTCTATATTCTGAAGGAAAACGTAGCGAGAACGACCGGGGATGACGTAGTGTCAAACATGCTGACTTTGAGTGCGGTGGTAGGAGAGCTCGTTAGCAGCTCTCTGGGACCTGCAGGTATGAGCAAGATGCTTGTGGGGACATTCGGCGACATAACGTACAGTAAGAGCGGAGCAACCATACTTTCAGAGGCGAACATCGAGCACCCTGTCGGCAAACTGTACGTGGAGGTTGCCAAGACGATAAACAAGAATGAGGGGGATGGAGCCTCAAGAGCCATCTATCTGGCGTCGAGGCTGGTTGCCAGGGGAGCTGAACTCACCAGAAAAGGCATACACCCCGCGGTCATTGCGGAGGGATTCGCCAAATCAAGCGATTACACCGCGCAGGTGCTGGAGAAGCTGGCGATCAAGGTCAAGTCCGATGATCGCACCATATTGAGGGACGTTGTCAAGACGCTGATAGTAGCCACTACGGGGAAGACAGAAGCTGAGATCGTAGAGAAGTGCACCGACATAGCTCTGGACGCAGCCTTGAAGGTAACGCAGAGAGGAAAGGCCGGGAATGAGCTCGACCTAGATGACGTGTCTGTGGTGAGCAAGGTCGGTGGTCAGCTGCTGGATTCCGAATTCGTGAACGGTCTGATAATCGAAAAGGAGGTGGCCTCGGCAGGAATGCCCAGGAGAGCAAAGGATGCAAGGATAGCGCTGATAGATTTCGCGCTGGAAGTGAAGAAGACCGAGATATCCCCCGAACTCGAGTTCAACGACCCCAGAACCATGATGAAGATGAAGGAGGCAGAACGGAGCACAGTGGAAGAAAAGGTTGCCAAGATAGTCGAGAGTGGAGCCAACGTCTTGTTCTCCCAGAAGGGAATTGACGACCGTGCTTCTTCTGCCCTCTCGAAGGCCAGCATAATGGCGATAAAGAACGTGAAGAGGTCGGACATGGAGAGGCTCGTTAAGTCAACAGGAGCTAAGATGATCAACTACCACGGGGATCTGTCGAGAGATCTGTTGGGACGTGCGGACTCGGTGGAAGAGAGGAAGTACGAGGACGAGAAGCTGGTCGTAGTGGAAGGGGCTTCAAGGTCCAAGGCCGTCGCGGTTTTGCTCAGAGGAGTTGGCAAGGAGTCGGTCAAGGACAGTGAAAGGGCGATCAACAAGGGCTTGTCAGCAGTTAAGATGATCTACGAAGAGCCTCTGGTCGTCCCCACCGCAGGGGCGGAACTACTCGAAATGGCCGTCCGACTCAAGAAGTACTCTACTCGGACAAAGGGGGAAACCAGCCTGGCCATGGACGCATTCTCCGAGGCGCTGATGGATCTAGTGCAAGCGATGGCGATGAACTCGGGAATGAAGATCACGAAGACACTCACTGAACTCAGGGCTTCTCACGCCAAGGCATCCGGCAGACATATCGGCATAGACGCCGTCGAGGGAAAGATGGTTGATTCCAAGAAGAAACGAATACTCGAACCGATCAAATCTCTTCGAGTGATTCTGAGGTCTGCAACGGAACTTGCGTCGATACTGATCAGGGTTGACGACATGCTACTCTCAACAAAGATGCCGGAAAGGAAGGGACCAAGGAGCTAGTGGATTTCAGTTCGACTCAAGCGTATTCGCCACATCGCCGCTCTAGGCAAGAACGACTCCCTACATTTCATCCTTGCTTCAAAGCAGACTCGATGCCACTGATGAACTGCGACTCACCCTGCCCACAGGTCCTGAAGGGATGTGTCATGGCCTCCGCGGCTTCGTGTATCTCACCTAAGGAGTATACCAATCCATCTTGTATCGTGAACCTTCCCTGCGGACCAGCCTCAATGTAGTACTTGCCCGGTTCATACTCGTGAAGAAAGAGGACTAGGGCGTCCCCAACGCGCAAAGGTGGGTCATCCCACACTGTCATCGTTTCTCCACCGACAGTTCCTCCGGTCTGATGAACCGTAATTGTACCCGTGACTTCCAACGAACCCTTCAAGACTAGCTGGGCCTCGAGGATGTAGTCAGTGAAGATCAAGCCGGGTCCACGTGTAGGCTCATGAAGCTTCTCCACATACGATTTTGCATCGATCACGACTCCCCTTACTATGGCGGTTGTGTAGGGGGAGATCGCCAGCTCTTTCAGACTGCTATACGCTCAAGCCCAGCTAACCTCAATGACCGTAGCATTTGAACCGGGACTCGAACTGGTCACCAATTGACTACCGGCCAACATCAGTGCCAGCACCATTGTTGCAGGAGATAGGATCGATATGAATCTCCTCACTCGAACCCTTCTGAAGTATGCCTGAGCCATCTTCGGTCATCTCTGGTGGTTGTAGATTCTGTCGCCCATTGCTCTAACCCCAGCCTGTATCCGTCCTATTGAAGTGTGCTCGTTGGATATTTAGACCTTTGACGTGGTGCTCCGGCCGGGATTTGAACTCCCGGGTCATAAGACCTCCCGGGTACCGAGCTCTCTCCTAGGAACGAGAGGCTCGAATGCTGTCGGCCGGTGTTAGCCGGTCTACATCACCGGAGCACCTGCCCCCGATTGGGACTCCTTATATTTTTGCCTTTCGAGCCAAAGCCGGATCTTGGGCAAAGGCATCGTTGTGGCAGTGGCTGGGACCCCGGGAGTTGGCAAGACCTCGTTGTGCTCCTTTCTCTCCCGGAGGTACGGGTACGGGCACCTAGAGGTAGGTGAGCTCGTGTCAGAGAGGAAACTGTACTTGGGCTATGACGAGGTTAGAGGGGTACCCATCGCCGACACGAGAGGCCTCAGGCGTGAGGTCGGACACGTGATCAGAAGAGGAGACTTCGACGTGTTGCTCATAGATGGGCACTATGCTTACGAACTCGTATCCAAGTCGGACATCTTCGGCGTCTTTGTGCTCAGACTGGATCCGCTTCGCTTATTCCGAAGATCGGCCAGGCTGTCAAGCATGAGAAAGGCAAAGGAGAATTCCCTGAGCGAGTTCCTTGGAACAGTATCAACCGAGGCCAGGCAGCGACATAATCGTGTGGCTGACTTGGATGTAACGCAGCTTTCCATCGGTCAGACCGCCGCACTAATCAGGGCCTGCCTTACAAGGCAATCCTTTGCCAAGACGCCGCCGATAGAATGGATGGGAATCATGGGTGAGAAGAAGATTAGGAGGTTCCTCAAGGTTGTCGAAACTCAGGTACTTCTTGGTTAAGTGTCCGACCTGCGGAAAGTTCACGGGCATTAGGACGTCCGGAAGGTCGAGGGAATGTCCCTATTGTGGGACAAGGATATCGCAGAAGAACAGGGCGAGTTCTAGGCCCTACGATGCCATCGGATTGGCGGATGTGGTGAAGTCCGCGAACGAGTTTCTGGACGAGGGAGAAAACTCCGGGAATTGAACAGTCAGCGGTTCCTCGTTCAGATCAGTTAGCACCAACGCTCGTCCTACTGGCAAATGCTTGAGCTGGGAGTACATTCTCCTGTTCAAACCCATGAGATCCATGGCAACGCCTGAGTCAGCTGTCTCTGTCATGCGATGAACTACTTTCACACCCGCCGACTTCACGATGTCTGGGAAAACCTGTGAAGGGAACTGCGCCACCAAGACTAGGGATTCACCGTACTTGCGCATCTCGAAGAACATCTTCTCGAACAATGAAGGCTCTTGAGTCCTGTCCCTGTAGGGTACGATGTTCTGTGACTCCTCAATGAGTGTCACATGCTTCAGCTGGGACGCTCCTTGGATCAGACGATACTCGTACAGGAGCGCCAAGGCCATAGTCGAGAACAAGTTACGCAGGCTGGCGTCCTTGATGTCCCCCAGCCTCAAATCGCACGCGCATGAGGTGATATCCCCGATCTTGATCGGAGACCCATCAACGAACGTCTTCTTGGCCTCGCCTTGGACAAGCGGCTTCAAACGCCTCAGTAGCGCAAACTTGGTCTCGTTCTCGTAGTAGGAATTTGGGGAGTACTGTTCCAGAGACTCCACAACCTGAGCCATACCCGCGGTCTCGTCGGCTATCCTTGACATGGCCAGCGTCTGAGTCAGTATCTCTCTGAACATGAAATACTGCGAGGCAGTGAAATGAAAGACGTTGTTGAAGGCATCCGTCACGATGGAGACGTGATCGCTGAAATCAGCCACTTGAAACGGATGTAACATGTCCAAGTGTCTCGAGCCGTCCAACTTCAGTACGGTTGCTCCGACCTCCCTCGCGGCATCTGAGTACTCGTTGTGACAATCCAGTATCAAGACTGGCACCCTGTTGTCGGTGAGCAGTCTGACCAGCAGCTTACCGGTATTCGACTTCCCAGACCCTGTCGCCCCGAAGATGACCATGTGCTTTGAGATGGAGGACTGGGGAAGGTCCAGGAACTCGCCTGCCGTACCGGCGAACATGACTCGCCCAATCCTCAGCCCCTTATGATCCCGTGTCGTCGGGAGAGTCGAACCCTCAACGATGTCACTGGCCTTGCTCTCCACCAAGTGGAGTGACGACATGACCTCAGTCGTGCAGTTACTGTCGCTCGCCCTCTCCGCCACGGCCTTCTCATAGAATATGCGCTCCGCCAGTGAAGCCAGCTCTCCATCTTGAAGTGAGGTGACTTTGCATCCTCTGGTTGAGGCCATGAGAGCTGACTCGAGAGCCTGCACCTGAGCTTCGAGTCTCGCATCAGTGTCGTTCTTGGACGTTTCGTCGCAGTGGTCTGTCACGATTACGAAAGTCCTCAGCAAAGGTTGGGGAGAATCGCTCTCTGATCCCGGAGTGCTGTGGCTTATGGTTGTCACGATTGTGGCACCGACCCCTATTCTTGTCATGCCCTCAAGTGTGTTCTGTAACGCTGGCTTGCTTGAGCCCCACTGCTCAGCCTCCTGATATCTAGGGGACGAGAGTACCTCGAATGCTCTGAGCAGGGTCAAATGGCCGTTCCTGTGCATGACCAGCAGACCTCCGTCCTGACCTTCCACACCCCAACCTAGAGATCTGTAACCTCCTGCCCTAGACTTGAACAGCCTGAGGGCTATGAAACCCAGAAGAAGCACCAGTGCGGTAGATCCGAGTAGGACTGGCACGACGCCGAGGTACTCCTTGATCCAGACCACACCGCCCGCCTTGCTTGCCACGAAGATCAGGATCGCTAGCGACGCGACCCCTAGAACAGTGACTCTCTCGATCTTCTCGTCCATGCAACAAAGACAGCTCCCGTCAGGGCAGCACCCAGCCAAAGAGATCGTAGGCCAGCTTCCCTAGCCCCTCGACGAAGTTGGAGAAGAAGCTCGTTATCCCGTCCACGACTCCCTTCGAGACACCGAACACAGCTCCGACCATCACTAAGGCTAGGACTATGAGCAAGCCCTCTTCGATTAACTGAGAACCCTTCAATCTCACCGTGCGATTCACCACTATGCAAACGCGCTCAATCCCTTATAATCTCCAAGATCGTCAGAGCATGGATAACAGTCTGCTGAACGACAAAAAGGAGACGATCATGAGAGCTGATCCGGTTGCGAACTTGATCAAGGGCCTTCTGAACTGGAACTTCCTTGAACTGATTGTGAATATCGATGATTTGAGGAAAAACAAACTGACGAACATCAGCGGAGCGGTAGGTCCGTCGAGCTGCGTCGTGTAGGGCACCCTCAACTTCGAAACAAGCGATGTAGAGGCGGAAAGAAAGCCCATCGTGAACGAGATCAAATAGTGCAGGAACTCTGCCCTATGGGAGATCTCCTCAAGCGATCGCTTGGACTCCACCGCTAGCGCAAGGTTCTCTGCCCACATATCCAAGAAAGGCCCCGCAGAAAGGATGTCCGCGGTCCCGTAGCCGACCATCTTTGAGAACACCGTTTTCATGCTTCCCTTGGACCCTTTCCCCCGAAGAGACGGCAGGATGTGTTCTGCACCAGTTCCAGACAGCAGGAGCAGAGAGATTGAGTCACTGACGGGCGCGAGGAACTCATCTCCTTCTTGGACTCTCTTTGACAAAGCGGACTCGGCACTGATGCCCGAAGACATGTCCACGGATAGATCAGTGCAGAAGCGGAGGAGATCCGATTTGAGGCTCAAATCCTGGGATGGCTCAGAAGGGAATCTCGCGAAAACGAACGTCATGACGAATGAGGTTGCAGAAACAAGGGGCAGCAATATGGGCGGGAAAGCCGCCAATATGAACGGGCAAAGGGATAGTAGTAGTGACGAGACTACCCACAGCGAGTATCTTCTATCAAACGGCCAAGAGGTCATCGCGCATCGTAGCCCATTTCGCAATGAAGTATGAAACCAGTGGATGAAGACCCAAGAACGCGGCCGAAACCGGCGACCCTTCGGGGAAGATGAAGGAAGTCGACAACAGGACCGCGAATGGCACTATGAAAAGGACAAAGGTCAGCACTATCAACCTATTCTGAAGAGAACTCGACTCGACCTTCAGCGCCTTTCTGTTCACTGATTCCACCAAGTTCATCCGCTCCCTGATGCCTGCTTGTGCCTGGACGATGGTCTCGGACAGCCGATAGGAATCCGCTACCCCCGACGGCATGGATTCTCCTCTGTTCGAACTTGAGTATAGTCCATTCAGAATCAGGAATTCTTCCTGGGAGGGTCTCTTCTCCCCCGACGCGTCCAGTTCAGAGACCTCGAGTACAGACTGTAGCTCTGACTCGCCAGCGTTTCTCAGCGCCCAATACAGGAACAACTTGCGTGACTTCATTCTGGCCTCTCCGTCCGCATCGCGGGCTGCGCCTAACAGCCTGAACAGTTTCTCTGCCAGAGTCTTGGTCAAAATCCCGAGCATCAACCCCCTAAGGTGAGCGAGGGAAGCGCACCACATATGCGGGCTCTCACCGCAGAGAGATCCCGGACATCATCTGACGCCAACTGTGCAAGGATCCGCTGTACTTCCTCGTACGACCTAGCGACAGTGCCGACTTCTAAGTTTCTCTTTCTTTCTACTTCATCCATAAGGACTCTGAAACCACACTCGCCCTGCTCAACAGCGGATTCACCACCCTTGACGGAGATCAATCTGGGAGATCCGGACCCGTCTACGTCACACACGGTCGTCATAGAACCGACCGATCGGAGGGTTCCCAGTTCGTGTTCTTCCTTCCTCAGAAAGACTATCAGATCGAGGTTTGTGAGCAAGTCCGCCGCGATCCCATAGACTTTGGTGACCCTTCTGACGAAATCCGTCGCGCCCGACGCATGCGAGGTGTGGATCACCCTTATCCCGGCCGCCATGGCGTGGAACAATGCTCTGAAATGATCCGAGAACTGTACTTCTCCTAGGATAACGTATGATGGATTCCTATGAAGGAGCTTCACGATCTCGGACGACTTCCTGCGAGACGACACCTTGCTTTCAAAGGGATCAACCACTAAATGGAGACCCCGCGAGTCCCTACGCCTAGACTCTGGGAATATCTCAACGCAATCCTCCAAGTATATCTTCCTCCACCAAGTTGGGGTCAGCGCATCCAACGAAGTGAGTAGTGTTGTCTTGCCGCTCCCGGGTTCCCCTATTATCGAGATGTTCATCCTGTGGAACAGGAACGACATCATCAGAGATGCCTCCTCCAGAGTGATGAAGTTCTGATTGATCAACTCTACTAGACAGAACGGGGACTGCCTCAGCTTCCTGATGTCCAAGGCATATCTTCCGACTACAAGCGGATATGCGTCAACGGAAACTCGGGACGTACAGAAGCCTGTCACTAGATCCCCCTTGATCGATGGTACCTTAAGATCCAGCCTGAGGCCAGTATTGCGCCTGAGGTTCACGATGAGTGGTTCTATGTCATTGAGGTTCAACCGAATGTTCGTCGTGAGCCGGCCAAATGAGGCGTGATCTACGTAAGCGCTCAGTCCGACAGCATCAACGTAGATCTCTTGGACATACGGGTCGGCATACAAGGGGTACAGCTTCGAAAGCCCTACAGATCTGAAAGCGGAATGAGAAAGGATCGCTTCTCTGACTCTCTCGGAGAAACCGTGGACTACGGAATCCATGTAGCGACCGCCAAGGACCTTTCGGTAGCATAGTAGCTCTTCGAACTTGCCTCTTCCCAAGAGTACTCTCGAAAGCAAGCCCCGCATGAAGAATGACACGTCCAGCACGGCCCTCATGTATTCCTCCGATGCATAACGTACCGAGTAGTTCCGTCGATCTGGCCGCACCTGAACCATCAAGTGAGAGAGCCCTGACTGGCCGCTTCCGTCAGCTGGCTCAAGCGCCGGGCGAAACATTGTCACTGGTTCAGCGATGTTAGCCTCTGCAAGGCCGCTGTCTTGCTTCTGAGGGGAAACATAATGGTGCCCAAACCCCGGGTAGATCTCATACCCATCCGGCACTTTGGATCTTGACGTGAATTGAAGGGAAACAGAGCGAAGAGATGACGAGATGTTTCTCGCCCTTTTCTTCACAGCTTCAATAACCCTGGGGGAGTCTATCACTTCAGTTCCCTCAGAGCCAATAATGGTCATTCTAGTTACACGGCCGGCAAACCTAGAGTAGAACAGCATCAGCGCTGACATCTCAGAATAGTCGTCGGCGGGGATGCCTGAGGACACTGTGAGACAACCGTTCGATCTTGCGAACAAGATTTCACTTGATTTCAGCCACAATCTCCCCCTTTTCCCTTGTGGTTCTCTCACGCTGGCGGGAATCCATTTCCAGCAACTTCGCCTGCAGGGTGTTCATTTTGTTCGAGATCCTAGAGATCTCGTTCTTCAGGTTCTGAACCTCATCCAGTAGAGCCTCCAGTACGACATCGCTCTGACCCAAAGTCTCTCACTACGCACTGGAACGCGGGGCTTATGAGCACCACCGGCATTGATGAATTGTGATAGACGAACTTCTAGTTGGAGCCTTCTTTATCAACGCCGCGTCCATGTGTGTTGAGGACCTGCGGACCAGTTCGGTTCCGCTCGGTCAAGCCTTGGCTTCTCTGTTTATAGCGAGTGTCAGGCATGTCGTCGGTGAAACAAAGGCCATCACCGAGTGGGCACCCCTCAGCCTTGGAGAAGTTTTGGGCTTTCTGCTGCTATGCGTATTGGTCGCGCTCGGTAGAACCGGTAGTGCCGACCTGATATTCCTGCTCTCCCTGCGTGTGTTGTTTCCCGAGAGGATGACATTGTATGGAACGTCATTGTTCTTGGCTGGCGGTATGCCCATCGCTGTAACGATCTCGGAGATGTCGCTGGCCAACGCCCTGTTGCTTGTGCTGAGGTACAGAACCATATCACTCCTTCGAAGACGGGGGCTGACATCTTTCGGCTACGTGCCTGAATTCTTGGCGCTGTTCGCTCCACTTGCGTGGGCATTCTCCGTGGTTGGAGAGAAGGGTGAAGAAAGAGTTCCGTTTATTCCGTTCCTGACTGCAGGGGCGATTATAGGGATGTCCTTCAATACTCTGTTGGTGTGAGAATGAGCGCCATAGTTGAGAAAGTATTGGTGTTGGCACTGTCCACCTTCATATCGCTGACGGCGATTGGGATAGTCGTACAGCAGGTTCTGCCACTTCTTGCGGATCTATATCAGAGATACATCGAGGGCAAGGCTCTGCCGACCAAGGATCCTGTGGGTGTTCGCGAACCAGTCTAGCGAGGGTTCACCATGGAGTACGTGGAGTTCGCTGGCGACAACCTAGCTTGGTTGCTGATGTGCCTGGCCGTTTCCACCTCAGCTCTGTACCCCGTGCACTTCCTGTCATCGGAGCTACTGGTGGCCTCCTGCGATGCGATGTCTGCAATGTTGGCACCAGTGAGATTGACACACTCAGATTGGGCTCAAATCAGGGTTGACCTGCCCTCCTTCGCATTGGTCTCCGTGGAAGGAACCTCTGGAGACGAACTCACTATTCGTGTGCTCCTTGTCAACTCCACATTGAGGATTACCGCCATAGCTACAGAGAGAATCAATGGATCGCTGTACGTGAGGAGCCAACGCGGCGGGTGAGCGAGCCTGAAACCGAAGGCATTCGTGGATCTTGCGACAGGAATAGTGCTGCTCCCCCTAGTGGCAATAGGGCTCTACTTGATCATCATCATATGCCACGATTCTGCCGTTGAACTCGGAAGACTGGTGTCCTTCCTGCGGTGCGTGTGAGAATGAACATATCGGTCGACGTGATCGCTGCAGCTGTTGTTGTCTCGACCGGCTGCATCTTGGTCCTAGCGCTTGCATCGATGCCCCCGCGGCTCGTCGAGCTGAATCAAGGGGCAATTGGCAAGTTCTTCGACAAGTACGGCCTTTGCATTGACGGAGAAGACCTACTTGTCGTTCAGCAGACCAGAATCATCACAATACTAGCCCAAGACAGCCTGATTGGGCGACTCTACCCCCCGATCATAGAGGTGTACCTCCCTTCCGGCGACTTCAATTGCACGGTCATACTGGTAGGGGTGAGACGATGAGGGTGTCACTGCCCTTCGTCGCGCTTGTGGGAGTAGCGACAGTGCTGATGCTCTGCATTGCCGGGGACATCTCGAATCTGAGATGGGCTGTGGCAAACGCCATAAGAACTAGGTTGTTGGTTCGGCAAGTTGACGCTTGGATTGGCGAACTCGACAGTCACTTAGATACAACAGCGGATCGCGCGAGCGAGAGTGAGTCCTGTGAGAACCTCTCGCGATCGGAGTTCTTATCACATGTGCTCTGGGAAATGAATGCGTCCGTGAGCTCACTGATACGATCCGCATATGAATGCCGATACGCTTGGTCCGTTAACAATCAGTCAAGCTCAGAGACGACGGCGTATATCATAGGTTTTCATCTAGTAGTCACTATACCTGAAGAGGGGGTGGAAATTGGAGCGACCAAGTACTACTATGTCACGAGGCCATCAGGCAGAGATCCTGAACATGAAGCCGGAGAACCATCTCTCGTAGTTGTCTCTCACCGTGTATTCTGCTAGGCCAGAAGCTTGCGCTATCTTCGAGAAAGACACCCTCAATTTGCGTATGTTGGGACCAGATCTGGCGCCGTTGAACGCAGCGTACACGGAACAGGCAGCTCTAGATCTCGGATTGCTCACTATCTTGTGGGCATTGGCAAGAGAGAGGATTTTCAGTGATGACTTTCTTGCTACTTCCCACTCGTGTTCCATCCTCTCGGATGACAACCCCCGCATTGAAAGCATCAGATCCAGTCCGGAGAAGATGTCTTCCAAGTGTTCCTCTGGTGTCTTGCAGCACACGTAGAGGCCCTGTTCCTTGAAGAGTGAGAGGGCTTGAATTACGTTCCTAGGTCTCGTTCTGTAACCGATTGAGTTGAGGGCATCTACCATCCTCGCTATCGTCAAGTGCCTCCTTGAGTCAGTCATCCTCGATGATATGATGATGGCACCCCCGAGAAGATCACACATTCTTTGTCTGGTCTTTGAACAGGACTTGACCTTCCCAAGAAGCATCAAAGCTGTGGATATCTGCACTGTCGGCAGTGAAAGGATTCCAGCCAATAGGTCACCTGTCGCATACATCCTCAGATTCCGTTTGGAGGACAGGTGTTTCACAAGTAGGTCCGAAGCCGCCAATTTCTTTCCGCCATAGCCGGTGAAGTAGGGCACGTCTGGAGAAGATCCAACTTCCTCAGTTCTTGATCCATCTGAGCCCCCTCGGTGAAGCAACATTTCCTCCTCAGGGCCGTATTCTCCCAAACCGACGACAAGGCCACACCCTTGGCACACGACCTCTCCCTCGGCCGACACCAGCGTGCTGTTGCACTCGGGGCAGCGGTCTTTGTCTCCGATCAACACGCTCGCGGAGGTCACGGATTGCGAATCATGCTGTGCCGTCTAAAGCGATGCGCACAACCAGAACTGCCTCTCCTCAACGGAAGTGGTTTCGCTGAGTTGATGTTGATGAGAGACTTAATAACACCCCACGCGATGTTGGCCACAAGATTGCTGAGACTAACGCTTGATGCGGAACTGAAGAAAATGATGGGAAAAAACGTCTCCGTTGAGACATCGGACGGATCTTTGTACACAGGGGTGCTCGAGGCATTCGATCCCGCATCATTGTCTCTGGTACTGTCAAACGCGGAGAAGGACAAGGGCCAGAAGTACTTCAGGGTCGTATTGGGTGGAGCTTACATCAGAGCGATCCTCCTGCCCAAGGCATTCGTGGAACTGAGGAAACTCGCTGAGAGGCTTGAGAGGATATTCCCCAACATGGTGAAGTACAATGAGGAAGCTGGCGTCGTAATTGTTCTCGATAAGGTCAGAGTTGATGAGAGAGGAGTCATCGAAGGCACGGGCATGGTAGCAGAGAGAGTGCAGAAAGTATACGAGGAGTTCATGAAGGGAGCAGGAACCGAGTCTTAGGCATGCAGCATATTCTGCAGCAGGGCAAGGGTTCTTTCGTACAGTGCTAGTGACGCTGCTCTATCTGGAGTCTCTCCGTCAGTCTCTGCTAACAGACAACCTCCCTTGAACGAATAGTACCTTGCCAATCCGGCGATGATTCCGGCCGCTCCAGTGACTTGACCTCCCGTCACACGGATGCCGGCCTCCAGACACGCCCGGTATGTCTGGAAATCGTTGGGTAGAACGAAGACTCTTCGTTGCTTACCGATTGATTGAGTGTGATATCCCCCAAGCGTGAGCACCACGGTTGATCCCAGCTCCTTTGCAGTCCTAAGAAAGAGATCGGCCAGCTTGTGTTGACCTATCGATGACGGAGGCTGGAATGCCCCGACAAATACCAAAGCCGGCGTCTTTGATCCCTCAATCTCGACATAGAACAGAGTGTATGAACTCGGCTCCGCTACGCCCTGATCGTTCACGAACAGGGTTCTCAACGAATGATCAAGAACTATGTGCCTCAAGACCAAGGGTTTGACCGCGGACTTCTCTACGAAAAGGGAAGCCGTCCCCGCTCCTACTGCCCCTAGTCCGGGCAGGCCTGAGATAGCCACCACTGGCTCCCTCGGTGGGTTGTTGGGAGCGACGATCTCGGGCTGCGATGACAAACTGTCGCAGCTAATCTGAGCACGTTAATAAGTGCATCCGAAGTCTGGAGTGCGCGACTCGAGTCCGAAACCCTTATAGACGAGGCGGTTTGAGTTGCTGCGGAATAGTATTCGGGAACTGATCGATCATGGCTAAGTTATCTTTTCTAGGCGCGGTTGAGGAAGTCGGAAGATCCGCTATCCTGCTGGAGCCGAATGATGGGAGAGGCGTGCTATTGGACTGTGGAGTGCAGTTCAATCACACCGCGCGCTTCCCGGTGTACGTGGAACCTGGCAGAATCCAGGCACTCGCTATCAGTCATTGCCACCTTGATCATGTCGGAGGAGCTCCGCTGTTCTTCATAGGTGGAAGGAGGAACGCTGTCTCCACCAAGCTCACCAAGGAGCTGTCAGCGATACTCCTGCTAGACATGTTGAAGATATCAAGGGGAGATCTACCGTTTGACTCGGTGGAGGTCAGCAGATTCCTCTCTTCACTCAACGTGATTGAGAACAGGGAGAGGTACAGGCCCGACGGCACCCCGATATCGTTGGAGTTCTTCAACGCAGGACATGTGATCGGCGCATCGCAGATAATGGCGAATGTCGACGGCCTCAACGTGTTGTACACTGGGGACATGAACATGAAGAGTACGAGAATTGTTCCTGCGGCTGACACGAACTACGACAGGGAAGTGAACGTCTTGATATCTGAAAGCACATATGCCACGACCGACCACCCACCCAGGGAGGCCGTTGAGGATAAGTTCGTGAAGGCAGTCAAGGAGGTTGTTGAATCCGGAGGGAGAGTTCTGATACCGGCATTCGGGGTGGGCAGATCCCAGGAAATAATCACCGTCCTCAAGGCTCACGGCTTCTCACACCGGGTGATGATAGACGGCATGACCAAGACGGTGACAGAGGTCCTCATGTCGCATCTAGAGTACCTCAACGAGCGAAAAAACTTCGAGGACGCCGTTCACGATGTCATCATCCTGCAAGGCAATCAAGATAGGAAAAACGCTACGAGGGATCCGGGTGTTATCGTGACACCCGCGGGCATGCTCAAGGGAGGGCCCTCCGTCAGGTACTCAGAGGAGGTGGCGAGAGGAAAAAAGAATGCGATATTCCTCGTCAGCTACCAAGTGGAAGGCACACCTGGAGCCGTCCTGCTGGAGAAGAAGGTGTTGCCATTGGGTGGCAAAATAGTTGAGGTGAAGGCTCGCGTAGAGCAATTCGACTTCTCCTCACACAACGGCAGAGCCGATTACATAGAACTCGCGAAGAAGACGAACCCTCAGACAGCGTTCCTGGTACACGGTACCAAGGACAACGTCAACTACCTAGCACAACAGCTGGAAGAAATCGGCATACCGAAGGTCATAAAACCAGCCCTCGGAGAAACGTACAATCTGAGCTAGGACAGACCAAGCGTCCGACTGATATTGCTTGAATCTACTGTGTGGATCTTGAAATCTCCGCCCCGATTTGCCTGAACATCTCTTCCGCGCCTTCCTCGAGAGGGCCCCCTTTCCCTTTGACTATGGCGGAGGAACAGGGTCTGACAATGCTCATCCCGAGCCTCCTCAGCCTTACTTCAATTCCTTTCGCCGCGCTTCCGGCAAATATGAAATTCACTTTGGTGTCAAATGCAAATGCCTTCTTACCCCTGAGTTCAATGCCTTCCAGTCTTCCAAGAAGGTCCTTCATCGGTTTGGACATGCCGAAGGCTAGGGTTGGCCCTCCAATCGCCAGCAAATCATATTCTGCAAGCTTGTTGACGTCGACCTCATCGACCTTGACGCAATCAACTTGAACTTCCTGTTCTCTGATTCCCGATGCCAACGCTTTCGCTACCTTTTTCGTGTTGCCGAATTGTGTGTCGTAGATGACAATTGCTTTTCTCGTCCCCGTCATTCACGTTTGATTCAACTGGAGTATCATATAAAGAGGGGGGAAGACCTCTGAATGGTTACGTCGCTGAGTAATTGACAGGGCATACAACTGCGGAGAAATGGACAAACGAGGTCAAAATGGACTTCGCTGTCGATACGTGCGCGGCCGAGGAATTCTCAGATGTGAGTGAGAGAGAATGCCGCGGTCATACGCGGCCACGATTCAAGCGAAGATTGTGAGACACTACACCAAGAAACGTTGCCTGGTCTGTGGGCGATCAAGATCAGGCCAACAAGCATGAGCTCAATGCGATTACCGGGGGTTCGAGCGATAGGAACCAGGATAGCGTCTCAGGAGGAGGCCCTGAGGTCCCTGCGGTCTTTGCAGGCAGCGTGAGGAACGAGAGGATCATGCACGCGAGCGCGCCTAGGGCCTGAGTGGTCCTGTTGCGGAAGATGGTCGCACGCTGTGGAAGAGCGATTATCTCTGTTAGGAACGAAAGAGTGAAAGATCGGAAATCCATCTTTGACTCACCCGTTCGTATTTGAACTCTTGGCCTCACCTTTATGGCCTCTCGCGAATCCAGTCCTTCGAAGATGCTGAGCAGGGCTGAGACCGACTTTCTGAGGGGCGAGAAACAGGCCAAGCCGAACCAACTGAGGTAGC
>JBGOYZ010000012.1:0-30359 GCA_041479945.1 Thermoproteota archaeon | reverse complement strand
TCCTGAGATCATTCGGCGGCCCCAAGCTGGGCATCGAAGGCGTCAGAGAGAGGATAGGCACGCAGAAGGACAGACGACCGCACATCGGATGCATCTTCAAACCCAAGGTCGGCCTCACACCCGCGGAAATGGCAGACTTGGCCTATCAGGTGGGAAAGGAGGGAGTGGACTTCCTCAAGGATGACGAGACGCTGACGGACCAGACCTTCTGCCCACTTGAAGATCGCGCCTCCTTGGTTTCCGAAGCGTTGGATCGTGTCTATGAAGAAACCCAGAGAAGAGTGATGTATGCGACCAACATAACCTCCGGCCCAAGCGATTTCATGAGCAGGGCAGATGTCGCAATCGAGAACGGTGCCAGTGCCCTAATGGTTGATGCGATGGTATGTGGGATAGAGAACATCAGGGTTCTGGCCGAGGATCCTTCGGTCAACGTGCCGGTTCATGTCCATAGAACCATGCACGCGGCGTTCACGAGAAACCCCAAGCACGGTATCTCCTTCACGGTGATCGCCTTGCTGATCAGGATAGCCGGGGGAGACCAGCTCCACGTAGGTACGGCAGGGATAGGCAAGATGGAATCCGAGGAGCCCGAGGTCAGGAGAAGCATAGATGTCCTCACAGGGCGCCTCTCGAATCTTAGGACTGTCTTCCCCGTAGCGAGTGGGGGCATACACCCGGGACTGATTCCCGCGCTCGTGAGCGCAATGGGCAGTGACGTTGTGATAAATGCCGGGGCGGGCATATGGGGGCATCCAGATGGGGGTGCGGCTGGAGCCAAGGCGATGAAGGAAGCCGTTGAGGCCACCACGCTAGGGGTGCCACTAAGACAGTACAGCGAGAAACATCAAGCTCTCAAACGCGCTCTCGATCGTTGGATGAGTTAAGTGTCCGGTATTCCTTGGCGTGATGGCCGGAAGACTTAGACTACCTTGGTTAGGTTGGGCACAGGAGTTCCAGTCAGGACTGCCTTTCCCGACAATGCCTTGATGGCCACTCTGATCGACAAGCGGTCCGGGCTGTAGGTCGCGATGTAAGCAGACGGTCTCCTGATCTTGTTGAGGTCGTAAGGGCTGTTGACTGCTACAACTATTGTCTGCTTTCCGAGTCCGATCACCCTGTTGACTTCATCAGGTGCGGTCGGGTGTTTGTGAAGGTCCTGCGTGAAGATCAGGCAGACATCCGCAGCTCTGGTCTTCCCTAGTGGAAATGGTTCCCCTTCAACCATTTTGTCGTGGGATGTTACTTGACCAGCCGGAAGACCCTGCTCCAGTTCCTCCCTTATCAGATTCTGAAGCTCGTCCCCTTGGACTGCCGAGAGGCTTGCCACTCGCAATCTCGGAAGAATCGGCATTACCCCATCGTCGTGAACAAGCGCGACTGATCTCTCCACGACTTTGGCGACCTCTATAATGTGTGAATCGCAGCCCACTATAGATGTCGAAGGTTTCCTGAAATTCCTCAATTTTGAGTCCTTGGTAGCCACGATCCTGGCTGCCCTTCTCTTCAGCGTCTTTGCGAAGGACTTGTCTCCCTTTGCCTTGGACACGAGGGCCGATTGCACTTCCTCCGCCATGCGCACTCCGTCGCAAGCGAGCACGATGTCGTTGCCGGCCTCTATCGCTGCTATGGCAGCCTCGTTGACTTCGAACCTGTCAGTCACTGCCTTCATGGTCAGAGAATCCGTCATTATCAGGCCTGGGAAAGACAGCTTCCGTCGGAGCAATCCTGATACTACATTCTTGGAAAGCGAGGAGGGTGTAGGATCATGATCAAGTCGAGTGACCGCGACGTGTGATACCATGACCCCGTCGACGCCCGCGGTTATGGCCCTCCTAAACGGGGCGAGCTCGACTTTTTCGAGTCTCTTGAGATCGTACCCTATGACGGGCAGCCCAACGTGTGAGTCCACGTCTGTGTCTCCATGGCCCGGGAAGTGCTTGGCTACAGACAGAACCCTTCCCTGCCTGAGTCCTTCAACGAACTTGGCGCCGAACTGCGCAACCGTGTTGCCATCGTCCCAGAATGACCTTGTCCCGATCACTGGGTTGTCTGGATTGTTGTTGATGTCCACCACAGGGGCCAAATCCATGTTGATCCCTATCGCTCTCAGCTCGGTGGCCATCAGCGTGGCAATCTTGAAAGCGTTCATCGGAACACGACTCGCGCCGATGGCCATCATGCTAGGGAATTGGGTTGCCTCTGGGGGTAGCCTCGTGACAGAACCGCCCTCCTGATCGACGGCTATGAACGGTTTCGTTCCCTTCGTCGATTCGACAAGTGCACCGAGATCATCACACAGGTTCCGGGCCCCATCAACAGTAGCTAGGTTCTTGCGGAACAGAACGAACCCGCCCGGTCTGACTTCACGGAGAATGTCTCTCTCGACCTCAGTCAGCCGCGGTCCCTCTATTCCAGCGAATATCACCTCGCCAGCGATCTCACTGAGCTTCATTCTCGAGATGTGCTGCTTTGCGCTTGAAGGCAACGATATCATGTCTGTCACCGTTCCGATCCTATCTCTATCGCGAGGTCAAAGACAGCTCGTCTGTACGGGTTGATGCTGGTCTCCTTTCTCTTGGGATGGACAGCACTGGTGAGGAAGATCGAGGATATGTGCTTCACGGGATCTACCGCAACACACGTGCCCGTGAATCCTGTGTGCCCGAACGATTGGTTTGAGCACCGCTCACCGAACATACTCTCGCTCCTCTTGGTGACCCAGCCGTAGCCGTAATTGCCGCTTATCGCCTTGTTCTGGTTGGTGGCCATCAGCTCGACGGTCTCCTCAGATAGAAATCTCTTCCCTTTGATCTTCCCTTCCCCTATCATCATCACAGAGAGCTTCAGGAGATCCTCTGCGGTGCTGAACAGCCCTGCATGTCCAGCTACTCCCTCCATGGCTCTCGCGTTCTCATCATGTACAACCCCGATCAGAGGGAGCCCATCTGCCTGCAGCTCGGTGGCGACCGCCCTTCTCCTCAGAGCGGCGCTTGGAACGAAAGATGTTTTCCTCATGCCCAGAGGCCCGAAGACGAGATCCCTCGATATCTGCTTCTGAGATCTGTCGAAGACCTTTTCCATCGCCAATCCGACCATCATGTATCCGAGGTCGCTGTAGACCTCTGCTTCGTTCGGCGGTCTCGTTGGCTTCACTCGCATCAGGCCATCAATGCAGTCTTGTCTGCTTCTTGCGTTCTTATGCAGCGGAATACCGTCCGGTAGGCCCGACCTGTGGCTCAACAAGTCACGTATTCGAACACGGGACAAGTTCGTCGCCTCGGGGATGATATCAGTGATTTCAGTGTTCAGTCCGAACTTCCCTTTCTCAATCGCCACCATGGCCGCGGTTGCAGTTGCTGCCGGTTTGGTGATCGAGGCCATGTCGAAAACTGGCTTTCGGTACATTGGCTTCCTCTCAGGGATCAGTTGACTGAACCCTCCTATGAGGTGGAGCACTACATCATCATGAGCTACCAGACAATCATACCCCACGAAATCACCAGCAGAGACTCCGCCTTCAAGCAAGTCACGCAGTCGTCTCACATCTTCGTCCATTCTTTCAGTCAACTTGATTCGGACTCGTCTGTCCTAGGGTTATGTTGGCGGGAATTTTGGGTTAAAAGCTTTAAATGGAGTTGAGCGAGCGCTAACCTGTGATGCTGTGATTTGGATCGAAGAGTTCTCGCAATCGGTCTAATCGCGGTGGTGGTCGTGGCTGTCGTGGCTTTCATGTTCCTTCAACCCAACCAGAACCAGCCTCCTCCTCCGCAAGAGAAGGAGCTGGTGGTCATAACGCGTCATGACTCCGCGATACAGACGATCTTCGAGCATGCATACTTGGCCTCTGACTACGCGAAGAAGTATAACATAACCTCGGTGAGGTTTCTTGAAACTCCTGTCAGCTACTGGAGGCCGACGATAGAACATGGAGGAGTCGATGTCGCTTGGGGAGGTGGTCCCACACTGTTCAACCAGATGCTCCAACTGGGACTACTGCAACCAATAACAGGAACGGAGGCAATGGCAGTCGTAAGCACGCTCCCCCAAGCGCTGGGCACAGCTCTGATGAGGATAGACGACAGTCAAGGCAGACCGCTCTGGGTTGCTGCCGCGATCTCGTCATTCGGTTTCACCACGAACAATGTGTTCCTCCGCAGGTACAATCTGTCGACGCCGCTGCGCTGGGCAGACCTATCGTCACCGAACTTCAACAGGGACTTCCCAACGATCGCCCTTGCCAAGCCAAGTCTATCGACATCGCACACCAGAATCTACACCATAGTACTCCAAGCATTCGGATGGGACACAGGCTGGAGCATGCTGGATAGGATCGCCGCTAACGGAAGGATTTACGACGGCTCAGTGGAGTCTCAGACTGCCGTCGAAACCGGGGAGGTCGGAGCCTCCATATCCATCGATTTTTACGGCTACAGCAGTCACTTGAAAGACCCAGACTTGGACTACATCTTGCCGGCCGGCGAGTCGATAGTCAACGGCGACCCCATTGCGATAGTAAATGGCACGCAGAACAAAGAGGCCGCCGAGGCGTTCGCTGCCTTCGTGCTGTCTGTCGAGGGCCAGACGCTTTGGCTTGATCCGACGCTGAACAGAATGCCGGTCAGGCCAGAAGCCTTCCTGACCCCAGCCGGACGCGCCAGGGCGGATCTCTACGCGTACTACAACCTGACAATCGCTGGAGCCGGGTTCGACTTCAACGAGACCGAAGCAGGTCTGCTTGAGCAGAGTATGAGCAACTACTTCGAGAGTACTCTCGTTGACTTGCACGATCAACTGGTCGATGTGTGGTCCTCAATGGTCGCAAAACTGAAAGCCGGCACGATAACGCAGGATAGGTTCAATCAACTGCTCGCCCAACTGACTGCCCCTCTCTCTTGGGCTGAAGACAACGGTACGGTGAGAACGTTCACTAAGGAATACGCCATGTCGATAAACTCTCGACTACTGACCGATACTTCGTTCTCACTGAGCATGAGATTGATTTGGAGGAACGCGGCCTCAGCTAGGTACGCAGCGGTGAAGACAGCACTCGGTGCGTAACTTGAGCTTCAACAGCAAGCTCAGAAAGCTATTCTGGGAAATGGATGGCCTATCCTGGGCCTTGCTGTTGGGAGCGGTCGTCTTCTTCACGGCTTTCATGATAATCCCGATAGCATCAATACTGTACAACGCGTTCATCTTCGAAGGTAAGCCATCCCTCAAGATCTTTGACCTGATTCTGTCGGACTCGTACTACTTCCCCCTGAGTGCGCACATTACCTCGAGTTTCCCTTTCCTCAGCTTGGACTTCAGGATAAGCGGGACCCTGTACACTTTCCAAGGAACTGACAGGCTGATCTTCTCAGGATATGATCTCGGAGTGATCCTCAATTCGCTGCAGATAGCTCTGACAACCTCCCTACTGGCGACGCTGCTTGGGACGGCTCTTGCATTCATCTTTGCGCGTTTCTCGTTCCCCGGCAAATCCGTTCTGAACCTGTTTGTTCTCTTGCCACTGCTGTTCACGCCCTTCGTTGGAGCCATAGGTCTGAAAAGAATGATCCAAGTAGACGGGGTGCTGAACATCCTGCTGTCAGATTACCTACACATCCTGCCGTTCAGGATAGGCGTGGAAGGGATTCTGGCAGTCATCGTCGTCCAAGTTCTTGCCTTCTACCCCATAGCGTTCCTGAACTCGTTCAACTCCATCGTCAACATAGATCCAGCTCTTGAGGAGCAAGCGGAGAATCTAGGAGCCAAGGGCATGACTTTGCTCAGGAAGGTGATCCTGCCTCTCGCGTTGCCGGGAATAGAGGCTGGCGCCATTCTGACGTTCATTCTCAGTCTTGAGGATCTCGGCACGCCCTTGGTATTTCAGGGAACTGCTGCTGAGAAGACGCTGACCTATCAGATATACTCCAAGATGTTCTCCCCAATAGGAGATATCAGGCCCGAAGCAACAGTCTTGGCACTCTTTCTTCTGACCTTCAGCCTCATAGCGTTCTTCCTTGTCAGGAGATACGTGTCGCTCCGCAAGTATGCCATGGTGAGCAGGGGAGGCACTTGGAAACCCAGGTCGCAGAAGGCGAAGGGCTGGAAGTTGGTCGTGATTTATTCTTTCGTTCTCTTGACGTTAGCATTCGCTATGTTGCCTCACGTCGGGGTCGCCCTTCTTGCAGTGGGAGAGATATGGGGGAGCACGCTCTTGCCCTCCAAGATTTCGCTTCGGAACTTCTCGGTCGCGTTCTCGGATCCAGGGGTTATCTCAGCGCTCGTCAACAGCTTGGTCTACTCCGGCATTGCCACCATCATCATAGTCGTCTTGGGCACCGGTGCTGCCTACATAGTTTCGAGGAAGCACATACCGGGTAAGGAGCTGTTCGACACGCTCGTGACGATGCCAATGGCAGTACCAGGGGTGGTCATAGCCGCAGGCCTTTTCTTCACCTACCTGGACAACCCGTTGCTGTCACCTCTCATCAACCCCGCGCCGTTGCTGATTTTCAGCTTCGCCTTGAGGAGATTCCCATTCACCGTGAGGTCGTCGTTTGCGGGATTGGAGCAGACTCACGTTTCCATGGAGGAGGCCGCGATCAACTTGGGGGCGAGCAGGATTCGCAACTTCGTCAGCATAGTCTTGGGACTGATATACCTCAGCGTCCTGTCTGGTGCCATGCTGTCTTTCATCTACTGCATGTCCGAGGTCTCGACAAGCCTCGTGATAGGCAGCGCTAACCCCAAATACGGTCCGTTGACGCTCAAGATGCTGGATGTCTTGTATATGTTGACCGGTGGACCGGGCGTGGCGGCCGCACTCGGCCTCCTGCTCATGCTCATGCAAGGGATCGTGATGGGTCTGTCTTCCATTCTTTCCAAACAGAGATCCGTAGCCTTGGTGGGGGTGTGATCTTGGCGAACGTAAGGATAGATGGAGTGTCGAAGAAATTCGGTGAAGTGGTCGCGGTCGATCAAGCAACACTACAGGTGGAGGACAAGGAATTCTTCGCTCTTCTAGGACCTAGTGGTTGCGGGAAAACTACTCTCCTGAGGATCATCGCGGGGTTCGAACTGCCGGACAACGGACACGTGTACTTCGGTGACAAAGAAATAACGAACGTTCCTCCAAATGAGAGAGGAACAGGAATGGTCTTTCAGAGCTACGCACTTTGGCCTCACATGACTGTCAAGGAGAACATCGAGTTCGGTCTGAACATGAGAAAGCTGGCCAAGGAAGAGAAGGCGAAGCGTGTAGCGAATGTCTTGGAGCTACTGCAGCTCAAGGGCCTTGAGGACAGGAGTCCACTGCAGTTGAGCGGAGGACAACAGCAGAGGGTCGCCGTCGCTCGGGCTCTAGCCATAGAGCCACAGATATTGCTGATGGACGAGCCGCTGAGCAACTTGGATGCCAAGCTCAGAATAGAAACTAGGACAGAGCTCAGGAAGATCCAGAGGGAGCTCGGGATTACTGTGATCTATGTCACGCACGATCAGGAGGAGGCGATGAGCATCGCAGACAGGATAGGCGTGATGAACAGAGGTCGCTTGTTGCAGGTAGGATCCCCGAGGGAGATATACCTGTTCCCGAGAAGCCTGTTCGTCGCGGACTTCATCGGTCAGGCTACCTCAGTCACAGGCGAGGTTGTGTCAAGGGATGGGTTCGTGACGTTGAGAACTCCCATCGGAAAGGTACTGGGTAGGTATCCGCCTGGCTTGGACGTAGACGTTGGGCAAAAGGTGATAGCCATAGTCCGCCCCGAGCACCTTCTCCCGGATCCGATGGACCAAGCCAATGAGATCAAGGTGAGGCTCTCAGCCCTTTCCTACTTGGGCAGCGTTACGAGGGTGTTCGGCCAATCAGATGGACTGAACCTCATAGCAGACTTGCAGGTTGACAAGCCTGTCTCCGTAGGACAGGAAGTGAAGTTGTACTTCCGGCCGAACGACACTCTGATACTAGCATCACAATAGCTTTATCACAGCAGGCTCCAGAACGGGAGGTGGGATGCTCAGGATACACACCTCCAGAGTAGAGCCCGAGCGCCTAGTGCATCTGTTCCTCAGACTCAACGAACTGCTGTCGTTGGGTGTTGAAACAAGGAGGGTGACGAGATCAACGAGGGGAAAGGGAGAGGAGAACATCTCCGCTGGTGACTTCCTGATAGACGAGAACTCGTTGGAGGGAGCATCCGGACTCACACGAAGGGTCGCCGACGAGGTTGGACTGAAGGTCACAAGGATGTCGGCATATGATCCAGACTCCACTTCGAGGATCAGGACTCCCGTAGTGGGGCTCTACAGTGGATACGGGACCAGCCCTCGTTCGTTGGTCCAGCTCCATGAGGCTCTGGAGGCGACCGGGTTCAACTTGGTGTCGTTCGTGGACTCACGAGACTTGGGCAGTGCCCTTTCGAACCTCGACCTCCTAGTTGTGCCCGGAGGTGACAGCACTGAGATCGCGTTGTCCATCGGTCCGGAGAACGCCCGCTCCATAAGGAGGTTCGTGGAGGCCGGAGGGACCTATATCGGCATATGTGCTGGAGCCTTCCTAGGCATCAGCTCAGTGACCGGGACGCTGGGTCCAAGACACCCGTCGTTCTCATCATGTCAGGAGATACTCGGGGCCGTGAAGGTCCAACTCACAAGTGAACCGCCAGAAGTACCACAGGTGCCTATGTGGGCGTACAGGAACTACGAAACTGTTGTGAGGCTGTATCCCTACGCGGGAGAGATGAAGTTCAAGCTGAAGAAGAGGTCCGATCCCATCACGATGGGACTCCCATCGAGTTTCTTACTCAGGATGGAGGGGCCGGTCTTCAAGGTCAAGGATTCGGCGGATGTGTTAGTTGTGTCCGACGGAATACTGCCGACCACAACCCTCGGGGTGAGGCCTTCGGGAGCAGAGTCGCTCTTCGAACAATTCGACGCAATAGTGAGAAAGAGACTGGGTTCTGGGTGTTATGTTCTGTCGTCTCCGCACATTGAGTCGCTCGAGCCTCCCGAAGGAACTGTTCTGTTCGCTAACATGCTGTTCTCAGCAGTCTCAGGTACGTTATCGCTCTCGGTGTCGCCGAGTTCTCAGAGGCTCGAAGCGAGGTCAGCGAGCTTGTTGTTAGCTTCGATCGTGGATCAATCCGGTGAACTGAGCAGATCAATGCAGAGGCTATCACAGTACTTGCTCGTGCTAGTGCCTCTCCTATACGGAACCGCTTCTGCCAGGCATTCTGGCAACATCACAGCACTCAGCGATATGTTGCGGCGCCTGTCCAGTGAGAGTCAAGAGTTGGCGCAGATGGCAGTAGACATAGTAGAAGAGCAACAGCTTCTGGACAGGTTGTTGGTCTCGTTGTCGAAGGGGGCAGGCCAGACCACAATGACTGGGAACCCTCAACAACTGGTGTCCCTAGTGAATCGTGTCGATCAAGAGCGAAACTTGATGATAGCGACAGCTGGTCGTGCGCTGCCAGCTTTGGCGATGATGTCACTCAGACTCGAGAAAGAAGTCACAGAACTTATCTCCAAGCTGACGAAAGGTGAGGAGATCGACGTTCTGAAGGAGACATCAGTCTTCATTGAGAAGGTTGCGGGTGGCAAGGCTCTCTACGTCCCATGGTATGATGGGCGCGAGGGGTTCGCGTCCGACGAGCCTGCAAACCAAGGAGTTGTTTCCCCGCTCATGGGAGTGCGCGCGAAGATGAGACATGTTAGGAGCCTCTCAAAGGCAACTCGTCTTGTCGCCACATCGCAAAATGGCTTCTAGCATGCAGCACAGCACTGAAAGACTTATCTTCCCTCAGAGGAAATTACACAAAGATGTACGAGATCGTCAATCTCGATGAGTCTCTCATACCGAGCGTGACAAGTCTGATCAACTCTGTCTACATATATGACTCAATCACCACGTGGAGTCTGACGAGGGCCACCTTCTTGGATCCCAACTTCGAGCCCGCGCTTTCATTAGTGGCGGTGGAGGACGGGAATCCCATTGGGGTGGCAATAGCTGCAACGAGGAACAAGGAACCGAAAGAACTGGTAACTCAGGAACACGCTTGGCTGAAAGTGTTTGCTGTGACTCCGGAGCACCTGGAGACTGGGTTGGGAGACAAGCTTCTCGCACAGGTCGAAGGCGAGCTGAGAAACAAGGGATACCAGGATGTCAGGGCGACCGATTTCGCTGGGTGGCACCTGTTCCCAGGTGTCAACATCAGATCTGAGAACATCTTGTCTTTTCTGACAAAGAGAGACTATGAAAAAGTCTCGGAAGCCGTCGACTACGTGGTCGACCTCTCAGGATTCGAAATACCTGAAATGGTCCTAGACCTTCAGGACAAGTTCAAGCAATCTGGGTTCACGATCAGAATACCTGATACCATCGAGAAGGAGAGGATAATGTCTTGGGTCCTTGAGATATTCGGCCCGGTCTGGAGTTATGAGACGGTCATGAGCTTCAGACACAAGCCTCCGGGAGTTGTCATCGCCGAACAGGATGAAGAGATCGTAGGATTTGCAGGGTTCGGATCGTTGGAACTTGAGTGGTTCGGGCCTTTGGGAGTGATAGAGGATCCGAAATACGAAGGGCTCGATACAGTCCTTCTCTACAGAGCTCTCTGGGAGATGAAACTCAGAGGACAGAGAACAGCGGTCATACCTTGGGCCTCGCACCTGTTTTTCTACTCGCAGCTGCCCAACATAAACAAGATCAAACACTATTGGATCCTGTCAAAGAAGCTCTAAGCATCTGCCATGAGACAGCTGTTCGTACTTGGAACCTAATCGAAGCGCGTGGCGAGCAGTGCCATGAGTAACAAGGTCGGCCTCCCTGACGTGATAGCCTCGTCCTCCGGACTCCGAACGCGGATGGATATCAAAGACGGCACCAAGCTTTTCTTCAGACTCGGGACGGCCATCGGCAGGAAATTTGAAGGCGACTTCGTCTTGGGTCATGACACACGACCGTCTTCCGAACCATTCGCTGAGGCTTTGGCGTCCGGTCTGGATTCAACAGGCATGTCAGTCACCATCTGCGGGGTATGTCCAGTGCAGGTGGTGTCGTATCTCGTGTCGGCCCGAGCCACAAACTTCGGCCTGATGGTCACGGCCTCTCACAATCCTCCAGAATGGAACGGATTGAAGGTGTTCGACGCAACCGGCGTGATAGTGGACGAAAGCACCATCTCATCGCTCGCCGCACAAGCGTTTCAGTCTGACGAGTCTCCCTCGTTGAAAAGATTCGATCGAGCTGCGGACCTGCAGGAAGTCTATGTCCGGGGCCTGATGTCAGAGCTCGGGGAGTTGAGGTTCAAGTGCGACGGGGTGAAAATCGCAATCGATCCAGGCAATGGCGCCTCGTCAAGGCTTTCCCAGACCGTGCTCGAGATGGTCGGTGCCGATGTCACCATGATTAATTCAGAGACGGATGGATCCTTCCGCAGGGTCATTGAGCCAAGGGTTGACACCCTCTCCAAACTGGGTGAAGTGGTACGTTCCAATAAGTGCGACTTCGGGATTGGATATGATGCAGATGGCGATAGGGCAGCTCTCTCGAATGAGCGAGGTGAAATACAGAGAGAGGATATGACTCTGTTAGCGTCTCTTCGTCAGCTACTGAAACGCTTGAGTTCTCCCTTCGTCGTGAATCACGCCTCATCCTCTGCCTTCGCAGATCTATCTACCGTTACAGGCCGTCGCCTGTACCTCTCAAAGGTGGGGGAGAGGAATGTCGTGATGAGAATGCGCGAGACGGGCGCGGTGCTGGGTGGAGAGGGTAGCTGCGGAGGTGTCATATACACCAAGCTGGCTGCTACGAGGGATGGCATACTCGCCACTGTCGCCACTGCATCGCTGATCCGGGAGACCGGCAACATCAGCGATGTCCTAGGACCCTATTCCCGATATCACCAATACAGGCAGAATGTGCCCTATGACAGTGCCTCCATCAGTGAGGACAGGTTGTTCTACCAGCTGAAGGGTGTTTTCCCCGACACGGAATACGAAGACTGGGACGGCCTGAAGTTCCACGAGTCCGATGGCTGGATTCTGATCAGGCGCTCCAGGACGGAACCCGTCATAAGAGTCATGGCGGAGGCGTCTTCGGAAGATCGGGCTCGATCACTGGCGCTCAAATACGCTGCTGTTCTGCGCCGCATTATGGGCTAGGTCGACAGGGCTAACTTCTCCCGCAGTACTTCTTCAGGAGTACCTCTCTCCGCTTCCTCAGCATGTTCAGTCGCCTTTCCAGCAGCACTGACTCCTCTTCCATCCTCCTCATTTCCTCCATTGCACCCGCGCTGGCCGAGGACGCAAACGCCTGTCTGCCTTGTGACTTCGGGATCCTCTCGGTTTGGCACGTCAGTTCGCCCGAGTTCACGTCGACGGTCAATCTGATCTTTCTAGCCAGTCCGAAGTACTTCCGGTTGGTCCTCTCCTCTTCCCATGATCTGACTATTCCGGCCTCCTCCATCAACTTGAGGTGTCTCACCACCGCCTGAGGCCCGGAATCCAACAGTCTTACCAAGTCCAGAAAGTAGGTCGGACTCACGCTGAGCCTTCTGATTATCCTGAATCTGGTTGAGTTACCCAGCAACCAAAGCATCTCCTCTAGGCTCTCCAACTTCGTTGCACTACGTTGCATGGGCAATTCTTAAATATTACTCACTAAATGTGACTAACACAAGGTGATAAGCAAATGACCTTTGCAGGCGGGCAGACCTGGGTTCTTGTAGATTCGGGGTCTGTGGCCGGCGCGAGCGCGAGTCTGGCCCCTTCCGAGAGGGGAAGGGGCTTCTTTGTGGAACCTCTGGTGCCGGTAGTGTTTAAAAGAGGACCTGGGTACGTCTACTTCTGCAGTGAGAGTGGAGGGGTGAATCAGGCCAGTTGAGCAGGGATGACTCTGAGAATGAGAAGGATCAGGGCAAGAACTACATGCACTTGCGCGTGGCCGAGGCGCTGTCAACGGATGTCGGAAGAGGGATAGCGAGGGTAGATCCAGCTGTTGTTGAAAGTCTGAATCTTCAGACCGGTGATGCGATTGAGGTTGTTGGGAAGAAGAGGACGTTCGCTCTGATATGGCCGGCCTACCCGAGGGATACTGGAAGGGGTCTCATACGTATCGACGGCTACACAAGGGAGAACGCGGGCGTGAGCCTTGATGACAGAGTAAAGGTCAGAAAGGTCACAGCCAAGTACGCAGAAGTGGTTAAACTGGCGCCGACGGAGCCTCTCAAGATCATGGGAGGTGAGGAGTTCATCAAGAGTCAGCTCATTGGACGGATCATATCAAAGAGGGATGTGCTTCCTGTAAGGATAATGGGCAGGACGATTAACCTGATTGTGACCAGCTTCTCTCCGAGTGCCGATGCTGTCATAGTGAACGACTACACTCAGGTATCCATCAGTGAGAAACCACAACCTCCGACCAGGGACATAGAGAGGATCACCTACGAGGACATAGGTGGACTGGAGCACGCTATCCAGAAGGTCAGAGAAATGATAGAGCTACCTCTGAGGCACCCCGAACTGTTCGAGCGACTTGGCATAGAGGCGCCTCGGGGAGTATTGCTACACGGGCCGCCCGGAACCGGCAAAACCCTGTTGGTCAAAGCAGTTGCCAACGAGACAAACGCGAACTTCGTCAGCATCAGCGGTCCTGAGATCATGAGCAAGTACTACGGAGAAAGCGAACAGAGGCTCAGGGAGATATTCAAGGATGCGCAGGAGAACGCGCCGAGCATAGTCTTCATCGACGAGATAGACTCCATCGCCCCGAAGAGGGAGGAGGTCACTGGGGAGGTGGAGAAGCGAGTCGTGGCCCAGCTACTGTCCCTAATGGATGGGCTGAAGTCCAGAGGAAAGGTTGTGGTGATAGGTGCAACGAACAGGGTAAACGCCATAGATCCGGCTCTTAGGAGACCAGGAAGGTTCGACAGAGAGATAGAGATCGGTGTGCCGGATAAGCGGGCGAGGCTGGAGATCCTGCAAATACACACGCGGGGAATGCCCCTGCTTGAGGATGTGGACTTGAAGTCCTTGTCCGACGTGACTCATGGATTCGTCGGAGCGGACCTTTCCGCCCTGTCAAAGGAGGCAGCACTAAGGTCACTTCGCAGGATACTCCCTCACGTAGACTTGGAGGCTGACGAGGTTCCCTCGGATGTCCTAGCCAGTCTCAGGGTCACCATGCAGGACTTCAACGACGCCCTGAAGGAGGTAGAGCCATCCGCAATGAGAGAAGTGATGATAGAAACACCTAACGTTCACTGGGAAGACATCGGAGGCTTGGAGGAAGTCAAGAGGGAACTGAACATGACCATTGAATGGCCCATGAAGTATCCCGAGCTTTTCGAACACTTGGGAATAACGCCGTCAAAGGGAGTCCTGCTCTACGGCCCACCTGGAACAGGAGAGACTCTGCTCGCAAAGGCGCTCGCCACTGAATCGGAGGCTAACTTCATCTCAATAAAAGGGCCGGAGCTCCTGTCCAAGTGGGTCGGTGAGAGCGAGAAGGGAATCAGGGAGATCTTCAGGAAGGCCAGGCAAGCTGCCCCCTGTATAGTGTTCTTTGATGAAGCGGACGCCATCGCACCTACTAGGGGCGAAGGATCCGGCGACGCCATGGTCACTGAGAGAGTCATAAGTCAACTCCTCACTGAACTGGACGGCTTGGAAGAACTCAAGAATGTAGTGGTCGTGGCAGCAACGAACAGACCAGACATGCTCGACGCGGCTTTGCTGAGGGCTGGTAGGTTCGACAAGCTGATCCGACTCACTTGGCCCGACGCCGAAAGCAGAATGGCAATCTTCGAGGTCCACCTGAGGGGCAAACCGATAGACGATGACGTGAACATCTCTGAACTCGTCAACGCATCTGAGGGTTTCACTGGTGCCGACATCGCGTTCTGCGTCAATGAGGCAGCGCTACTTGCTCTGAAGGAGGCGATACACTCAATGGGAGAAGGAGAGCAGCCGAGCAACCTCACTCCCAAGCTCAAGGTATCGCGGAGACATCTGCTTGAGGCGATAAACAAGGCAAGGGTTCCGTCAAAAGAGGAACGAGTCATTCACGAGCAGGTCATGGATCGTTTCTCAAGGTCTGCTAGGACAGAGATCAGTGCGTTACAAAAACTCGTATCGTAGAGTTGACTGAGTTGACACACGAGGCACAAGCCTTTTGTGTCTCTGCTTGCACAAGCAAGACGGTGTATCTAGGTTGAGAAGGCTGGTTGCCCTAGTGGTCATCGCCCTGATGTCTGCGCTTGCGTTCATTGCGACTTCGCTCATCATAGTGCCGCTCCCATGGACAGGCGGGTACTTCAACCTCGGCGATGCAGCGGTCATGCTGTCCGGTCTCCTCTTCGGACCTGCCATGGGTGGGGTTGTCGGCGCAATCGGGCCAACTGTGGCAGACATCATTGCTGGCTACTATGTGTTCGCACCAGCTACTTTGGTCGCGAAAGCGCTTGAGGGGGCGGTGTCGGGTCTGGTCGTGGGCAGGCTCGCCAAGATGGACAGTAAGAGGGCGAGGAGCACATCACTGATGACAACGGGGCTGTACGGGCTCACCGGCATCGGCATCCTTGTCTACCTGATGCTCACGAGCCAGACTTCAGAGACCCTCGTGATGTCGGGCACCTGGGCCGTCGTATTCATCGCGTTTTCACTCGTCATACTGGTAACGACTCTGCGAGGGCAGTGGTCCGACACCACCACCGCCATACTCGCCGGGGCCATAGGAGCGACTTTCATGGTAGGCACCTACTTCATATACGAGCAGTTCCTGATGGGAGTCCCCGCCATTCTAGAAGTCGTACCGAACTGCCTCCAGGGCATGTTGGGTTCCGGAATAGCCGGAACAGTGTACGGCTACAAGGGTCTAAGAGACCGAATGAATTCTGTCAACCGATAGCCCGCCACAGCTCATCCGAGGGGGCATCGGTGACGGCACGGCTCTTACCTTTGCTCGATATTACGCGCCCATCAGCTCGTTCGGTGAACCTGCCTATCACCTTGATGTGCGTATCTCCCCCTCTGAACTTGGCCAGAACCTCGTTGATCCCTCGCGGGGAGCACGAAACGAGTATGGATCCGGACGAGATTAGCCTGTACGGATCAAGTCTCAACGCATCCACTATGGCTTCCGTCTCCCGTCTGACGGGAACGTCATCCAAGTCAACCTTGAATCCTAGATCAGCCGCGACTGACATCTCGTAAAGTCCGCCCACAAGCCCTCCCTCAGTCGGGTCGTGCATAGACTTGACGCAATCGAATCTCCCCAGTTCTAGCGCGAGCTTCAAGACGCTTGTCTTGAATACCAGTCTCTCGGCCCTTGTTAGGAGGGAGGACGCAATCCCTTTTCCCATAAGCTCCTTTCTCTTCTCGGCTGCGAGGATCGCCGTCCCCTCAATTGCGAGTTCTCCTCCCATTAGTATGAAGTCTCCAGGTCTGACGTCTGATGGAAGCTTGGGTCTCTTTCTCGACGCTCCGATGGCTGTGGCGACGACTATTGGCCTGGGGATGTAGCTTACGTATTCAGTATGTCCTCCGACAACTGCGACCCCGAGTTTCCTCGCCTGTTGGTGGATGTCAGAGAACAATCTCTTGGCCTTGCGGAGTTCCATGCCCAGAGGCATCAACACTGCAATCGAGAGCCAACCGGGTTCAATGCCCGACACCGCCACATCATTCGTTGCTACATTGACAGCTATCCTCCCGAGAAATGTCCGCGACCCAGTGACCGGATCTGTCGATGATATTACCCACACATCGCCGTACTTCGTGACTGCGAAGTCTCGCCCGACTCCTGGTCCCTGAACAGTGTCCTGTCTAGATGCTCCAAGCTTGCCAAACACGAACCGTTTCAGGAACTCTATGGAGACCTTGCCGGGGCTAGGTGTCTTCACACATCTGCCGAGCAATCCAAAGATTATATTGCTTGCTGCCCTCATAACTTCTGCCAATTGGACGATGCGGTGAGAGCGTGGAACGAGTTACCCTCTCTCTCCGCAACGGAGCTGAGGCTTCTGGAGACTGTAGAGAAAACACTGTTGAGACGAAGGACCCCAACCATCCGGGCTTTGGAAAGAGCCTCCCAGATGACAGCCGATAGGCTACAAAACATTTTCGCAAGGCTTTTCGGCAAAGGTCTTCTCCGGTACACCAGTCCCTCAAAACATTCTCTGGCTTTGACCTTCTCAGGCTATGACGCGCTCGCTCTGAACGAGTTGAGGGACAGGTTGGGGATTGTTCTGCTCAGTCCATCCGCGTCCAAAGGCAAGGAGTCTGACATCCACGTGGGAACCACCTCCTCAGGTGAAGATCTTGTGATGAAGTTCTACAGGTTCGGTAGGATCAGCTTCAGGTCCGTCATGTCGAAAAGGGAGATGTCTTCGCACAGACTGCCTTGGGTGTTGATGTCAGCGAGAGGGGCCTCGCAGGAAGCCAATGCATACAGGCACTTGGAGGCAAAAGGTGTCGCGGTCCCACGCCTCGTTGCGGTCAACAGGCATGTGCTGGTGCTCAAGACTGTGCCCGGAGTTATGCTGCAGTATGTTCATCACGTCGACCTTGAACTTGCAAAGAGAGTGTTCGAGCAACTGAGGAGGATGTACGAGAATGCAGGAATGGTGCACGTTGACATGAGCCCTTTCAATATCCTAGTCGGGGATGATGGATTGGTCTACCTCATTGATTTCCCGCAGTGGGTGCCGAGATCCCACAGAAATGCACGAGCGTACCTTGACAGGGACATACAGAACGTTGTAGATTTCTTCAGGAGAAGGCATGTGGACATCGACCCCCATGAATTGTTGGCTTGGGTAAATTCCACGCTTGCTTCAGAGTGACTGCCTTGTGTTGCATCATCGGTCTGGTGATCAACGCCACTAGGCTTCAGTCCCAGGAGCAAGGGAGACGTACAGTATGTTGTTCCCCCTGATGATGACTCTTCCGAGGTTGCTCACTTCCTTGCTTCGATCGTGCTCGACCGCACCGGTGAGGATGAGGTTCATCTGCAGATCCATTTTCTCAAGCTGCCCGGTGTAACCAAGATCGCTCTTCAGCTTGACCAGGATCTGCTTGCCGACCATCCAACGCAAAGTCTGCAACGGCTTCCTGTTCTGGATGTCCTTGGGTTTGGGTTCGCTCAAGCTGACCGTCCAGAAGATGATTCATGGGGTAAAAAGACTTTCTAAAGGCGTACGGAGTGGAGACAAATGCTTCCCAACTAGGGGAATTCCTTTTATACCTTAGGAAAAGCCGCGTAGTCGTCAGTCTATGTCGGAGAAAAAGGAAGATGCCCTGATACTTTGGTTCGATCAGATAGGAATGGAGGACGTCCCGCTTGTGGGTGGAAAGTCCGCGAGTTTGGGAGAGATGACGAGGAGAACGAAGGCTCCAGTACCCAACGGGTTTGCCACCACAGCCAAGGCGTTCCGACTATTCGTTGACAGGAACAACCTGAAGGCCAGAGTAGAGAAGACCCTTTCGATTCTCAAGGACCCCAATGACACACAGACGCTGAGCAAGGTCGGGCATGACATCCGCGAGATGTTCGTCCAAGCGAAGATTCCGGATGAGATCAGAGGTGCGATAGCTGCAGCCTACCATCAGCTTGAGCTTAGGAAAGGTGTTGGGCAGAACCCATCAGTTGCGATTAGGTCATCGGCCACGGCCGAGGACTTACCTGATGCGAGCTTCGCTGGTCAACAGGAAACCTACCTCAATATCAGCGGGGTTGACGAAGTCGTGGAGAGCGTCAAGATGTGTTATGCGAGCCTCTTCACGGACAGGGCGATCTTCTACAGGGTCCAGAAGGGCTTTGACCACATGGCCGTGGCACTCTCAGCTGCCATCCAGCTGATGGTGTACTCAAAGGCCGCTGGTGTTGTCTTCACTTTGGACGTTTCCACGGGTGACAGGTCTGTCGTTCTCATCGAAGGGAGTTGGGGTCTGGGTGAATACGTCGTTCAAGGCAAGGTAACTCCGGACGAGTTCGTCGTGCGAAAATCAGACTTGGCTATTGTGAAGAAAGAAATCACAGTGAAGAAGATAATGCTGGTTCGATCCAAGAAAGGTGGCACAGTCGAGGAACAGGTGCCCACTGAGATCCAGAAGTCTCCAGTGGCCAGTGACAACCAGATAAAGGAGTTGGCTAGATACTGCATCGCCATAGAGGAACACTACAGGAAACCGATGGACATTGAGTGGGCTCTCGACGAGAGAGATGACAAGACCTACATCCTCCAAGCCAGACCGGAAACAGTCTGGTCGATGAAGGCCGTGGAGAAACCAGAGCAGAAAGTGACTGTGACTGCGTCGGACAGGACGGTCTTGGTTCAGGGTCTACCGGCTTCTCCAGGATTGGCGGTCGGCAAGGCGCACATAATCATAGATGTCGAGAAGTTGGCCGAATTCCAGAGTGGCGAGGTGCTGATCACGGAGATGACAGCCCCCGAGTGGGTGCCCGCCATGAGGAAGGCTGCAGCTATCGTGACGAACAGTGGTGGTATGACCTCTCACGCTGCGATAGTCAGCAGGGAGCTCGCCATACCTTGCATAGTAGGGACCGCCAGCAGGGGGAAGTCCGCGACCGACTCGATCCAGAACGGCGAGGTCATAACAGTTGATTCGAAGCTAGGTGTCGTGTACAAGGGAGCCTTAGAGGAGGCGGTCGTGAAGAGGAGTGCCGCTGGTCCGGTGACGGTCGCTGCTGAATCCTATCCAGTCACAGGCACCAAGATCTACGTCAACCTCGGTGAGCCAGAACTCGCCGAGAAAACGGCAGCGCTTCCCGCGGATGGCGTTGGGCTCATGAGGGAGGAGTTCATCTGGGCAGCGGATATCGGAGAGCATCCTCTGTACCTCCTCGAAACCGGGCAATCTCAGAAAGTTATAGATAAGCTGGCGGACGGAATCGCCAAAATCTGCAGGGCATTCTACCCAAGGCCCGTGGTACTCAGGCTGACCGACTTCAAGAGCAACGAGTACAAGGATCTCAAGGGAGGCGACAAGTATGAGCCAGTTGAACCGAGTTCGCTTCTGGGATGGAGAGGGGCTTCAAGATACTATGACCCTAAGTACCTCCCGGCGTTCAAGCTCGAGCTTGCGGCAGTGAAGAAGGTCAGGCAGGAATATAGTCTGAAGAACCTATGGGTTATGGTGCCATTCTGTAGGACCATCACTGAGATCAAGAAAGTCACCGAGATCATGAGAGAGGAGGGCCTCGAAAGGGGGCAGGACTTCAAGCTCTGGGTCATGGCGGAAATACCGAGCAACATATTCATCGCAGACAAGTTCAATCAATACGTAGACGGGTATTCCATCGGATCCAACGATCTTACGATGCTGATTCTGGGTGCGGACAGGGACAACGAGACTGTCGCTCACATCTTCGACGAAAGAGACTTGGCGGTCAAGAGGGCGATTGCCTACTTGATCAAGATAGCGCACAGAGACGGCAAGACCGTGAGCATATGTGGTCAATCACCGAGTGTCTATCCGGAATTCAACGACTTCTTGGTGGGTGCAGGTATCGATTCGATCAGTGTGAGCCCTGATGCCGTCGTGTCCGTGAGGAAACGCGTTGCATCAGTGGAACAAAGGCTCTTGCTCGATCGCTCTACAGGGAAGGGCTTGGCTCCGGATCCGAACATCGACCTCCCGTAGCACGTGTCTCAGGTGCTCGCTGAACCCGTAACTGAGATCCCCCAGTCATACCCGGGAAGCTAGATACTTTCCCTCTCTCGGCCAGCTATCTCTTGATCTCCGGATCAGTGAATACGTCGGCCTCATCGATGCTCTTGGTGGAGAACTCTGACACGATGGCGCCTTCTGGCCCGGCTTGGAACCAGTGAAGGGTATCAGGCCGCAGCGTACACTGGTCGCCCGGGTTCAACTCAACTTCGTGCCAAACCGTGAAATTGCTTTTCCTGGATTCAGGGATCACCGCATGGGGGTTTGTCGTCTTCGGCCCGGGAACGTAGAGGTAAATCCTTCCGTAGCGACAGCGGAAGGTCTCCTCCTTGCCAGGGTAGTCTCGGATCGGCGGGTGTCTGTGCTCTGGGCAGATCTGGCGAGGCAGCAAGACTAGTTCTTTGGCACAACAGCGTTCAGTGTTCACGTAGACCACTATCTGCAGACCGACGTGCTCGAGGTCTCCGAGCCCAAGATCCGCTATCTCAAGGTTGGCGGCCTCATCCGGCCTCAATAGGATGTCAGCTCGTCTGAGCATTGCTAGACTTCGTGCCTTGGCCTCTTCTCGGTCCATGATCCTCCCACACGTCGACTGTGAGGGAATAAGGATGTCACGGGAGGCCTTCTTCAGCTCAGAACGCTTTGGCCTGTACACAAGAGCGGGTCACCCTGCCAGATGAAAACACTTTTTACGGAAGAATCGAAGCCCTTAGTGCGGTAATGACGACGGATTCGGTTGTGGCGCTAATCGTGGGCACTGGGATGTCGAAGCTGTTTGACGTGCGGGATTCCCACAGAGCATCAACACAGTACGGCGAGACGTTCATGGGGGTATGCGATGTATCAGGAAGAGATGTGTTGGTTGTGCCGAGACATGGACCTGAGTACTCTGTGCCTCCTCACAAGGTGAACTACAGGGCCATCATGCGGTCGATCAAGGATGCCGGTGCCTCGATCGTGATCGCCACGAACGCCGTTGGCTCAGTGAATAGGAAGATAAAGCCCGGGGGGTTCGTTGTACCCGATCAGATACTCGACTTCACAAGGGGGCGGCCACAGACCTTCTACGAGGGCAACGGTGAAGTGGTCTTCACCGATGTCACCAACCCATACTCGACCAATGTGCGAGGTGCACTGTGCGACGCTGCAAAGCGGCTGCAAGTCAAGATCCAGAGAAAAGGCGTCTATGTCTGCACGGAAGGTCCAAGGTTCGAAACCGCAGCCGAGATACGGATGTTCTCAATCCTAGGTGGTGATATCGTGGGCATGACTGGAGCCCCCGAGGTCTTCCTCGCGAGGGAAATCGGCGTAGAATACGCGACTTTGTGTATAGTGACTAACTGGGGGGCTGGTATCGCCACCAAGGTATCACACGGGGAGGTGCTGGACGTAATGAAGGAGTCAGGTCCGATAGCTAGGGACATTATCAAGTCCGCAGTCGAGCGGATCCGCGAGGAGTCACGAACATGGGAGTCTTGATCGAGGGCGGAACCGTTCTGACCCCGCGTGGGCCAGTGAGAAACGGGGCCATTGCGATTGAGGGAAACAGGATTGAAGGCGTGGGCCGGGCGGAGGATATCAGACGGAATTTCAGCCAACTGGAAAGGTTGGATTCGAGAGGTTGTCTGGTGATCCCTGGTCTAGTCAACTCGCACACGCATTGCGCTATGACTCTGATGAGAGGCTACGCCGAGGGCATGTCTCTCATGGACTGGCTGAACAGCATATGGAAAGTAGAAGCCAAGCTCACTCCCCAAGACATTGAGCTTGGAGCCCAGTTGGGTGCTTATGAAGCGCTTCTTTCTGGAACGACAACCCTCAACTCACAATACTTCTACTCGGATGAGGCGAGTGAAGTACACGCGTTTGTCAAGACCGGCATAAGGGCAGTGGTAGGCCACGGCTTCTTCGAGAGGACGAGGGAGACGGGGCTCAAGCTCACCGAAAGGATGGCCAGAAGATGGCACGGTGCCGATGGAGGGAGGATAAGGATCAGCGTCAACCCCCACGCTCCGTATTCGACTGGCCCAGACACATACGTTGAAGCCGTTCAGTTGGCGAGAAAGCTCAACGGAGAATTAGGCGACAAGGGTAGGGTCATAGTGCACACCCACGTCGCCGAGGCTGCAGATGAGGTCAAACAGGTGGAGGAGAACTTCAACGTGGACGCCTCAGGAGGGATCGTGAAGTACTTGGACGGTCTCGGGGTTCTTTCTGACCTGATGGTTGCAGCTCATGTGATCCATTTGAGCGATGACGAGGTGGAGATCCTTGGAGCAAAGGGAGTAGCAGTTGCTCTTAGCCCGGTCTCCAATCTGAAACTGGCAATGGGTGTTGCACCATACGCCAAGTTCAGAGCCGCAGGTCTGAGAGTCGGTCTCGGCACAGATGGTCCTGCGTCCAACAACAGCTTGGACATGTTCGAATCAGCGAAGGTTCTCTCACTGATCGAGAAACAAACGATGGGTGACCCTAGTGCCGTTGGATCACAGGAGGCGTTCTACTTGGCTACGATGGGCAGTGCGAGAGCGATTGGCTGGGGCGAGGAGATAGGAGCCTTGGAGAGGGGGTACAGAGCTGACGTTGTGATCTTGGACGCTGGGGGGTTGCACTCCGTCCCCCTCTACGACGAATACGATCACTTAGTCTACTCAGCGAAGTCTAGCGATGTCAGAGATGTCTTTGTGGATGGCAGACAACTCGTGGAGAGAGGGAAGATCATTGGCTTGGAATACGAAGGCTTTCGCAAGAGCGTGGAAAACACGAGGGACTCCCTTCTATCAAGGGTTGAGTGCTGAGGTCGACCTCACTGTTACATCGGGTCTGAGTTCCTAGGGGAATCCTAGCACAGTCGATGCCATGAGCCCCGTCACAGGAGGTTGACTGAGCAAGAGTGCTCCGATGAGAGGATGAGTTGGTTCATCTCCTGCTCTACAGAGTCCAACGCACTGATCTCGGAGTCAGTGCGGTTCATGATGGCTCATTGATTTTCGATATCAGCTGACTAAGTGTCACGACCCGATAGATTTAAGAGCATTCAGTTAACCTCATACACCAAATGCCGAAGAAGAAGGCAAAGAAGAAGAAGAAGTAGTCTCTTCCTTGGCGCGGCCGCTAGCACAACCAACCCCAGCATAGGCGACCCTACGCCATTGGAGTTGACTATTCTTCTGAAGTCACCCGTCTTCATGATGGGTTCGTAGGATGTTTTTTTTATTTCATCTTATCTCCTTGCTTGCCCCGCTCCAACCAAGAGTTAAATCTCCTCGGAGTTTTCAGGTCAAAGATAGCAATGGTCAAGCTGAGACTCGGTTTGCTCGGGTCTGGCTTCGCAGCAACGTTCCATATGATGGCGCTCAAGGAGATTTGCGATGCAGATGTGGTAGCTGTCGGCTCGAAGACCCAATCACATGCCGAAAGGTTCGCGAAGAGATGGAACATACCGAAGGTGTTCTATGGAGAGCAAGCGATCTACAAGGTGGCCAGTGATCCGGATGTTGATGCAGTTGATGTGGTGTTGCCGAACTTCCTTCACAAGGACGCCGTCGTCGCAGCTGCCGAAAACGGCAAGCAGGTGATAGTCGAGAAACCTCTGGCCAGAAGCGGAAGAGAGGCCAAGGACATGCTCGACTCTGTCGAGAAGCACGATGTCCTTCATGCGTATGCTGAGGATCAGCTATTCTCTCCGCAGATGGAGAGATCCATGGGCATGATCCAGAAGGGGGCCGTGGGAAGAATACTATGGGTGAGAAGCAGGGAGGCTCACATAGGTCCACACTCCGCATGGTTCTGGGACCCAGCCCTTGCTGGCGGTGGCGCTCTAATGGATATGGGTTGCCACAGCGTCGAGGTTGCCAGAAAGATAGTGAACAAGGACCCAGTCGAGACGTTCTGCTGGGGTGCGACGCTACTTCATCAGACCAGCGCTGAGGACAGTAGCTTGATCATTGTAAGGTACGGCGGAGGAGAGATAGGGCAATCCGAGAACAGTTGGACTGCGCACGGAGGCCTTGACATCAGGTACGAGGTATATGGTTCGGATGGGACTATCCTCATCGACATCACTCGTGAAACCGGGATCAAGGTCTTCACAGTGGCACCAGAGGAGAGAATCGGATACGTGGTCGAGAAGGCAGAGGCGAAGAAAGGCTGGATGTTCCCAACGTGGAGGGAGCACCAAACCTACGGATACCTGGGGGAGTTGCAGCACTTCATTGACTGTTTCAAGAGGGGTGAACAGCCCAGTGAGACATTAAGGGATGGCTACATCGTCAATTCCATCCTCGACTCAGGCTACGCATCAATGAAAAGCGGAAAATGGGTGAAGGTAGAATTCTGAGGTATTGAACTTGCTATCCGCTGTCGAGAGGAAGTTGAAGGAAATATCATCTGAACCCTGCTCGGCCGGAGGAAATCACGAACCCGCGGTACAGAAGACGGAAGAGTGTCCCGATGGGGCCACCAAACACATAATCTCGTGCAGGAAGTGCAAGGCCCACTTTGAACTCGAACTCTGACTGAAGAACCTACTCTAACCTTTTAAGAGGTCGGGGCTCAGTGTCTTCAGCTTGGTCAAGAACATTCGGTTCTGGCTCATCGATCTGAATGACGGGGAGTTCGATGGCCAGCGGTCCATCTTCCTGTGGGGGGTAGGTGAAGACGGACGCCGAATCCTCCTCCTGGACAAGGACTTCAGACCTTCATTCTACCTGCTTCTGACCGACCGAGCTAAGACCGAGTTGATCCTGAAACAACTGGCGGACATCTCGACCGAGATTGATCTGGTCGCAGAGTTCTCCCTGGAAACCAAGAAGCTGCTGGGAAGAGAATGCCCTGCGATAAGGGTCAGATATTCCGATACCTCGAAGGCCCAGAGATTGGCCGCCAGAGCTCTCAGGTTGAAGGGTTTAGATTCTGCGTATGAGCTGGACATAAGACCGTCTCAGCTCTATCTCTTGGGGAATGAAGTGGCTCCTTGCTCTTGGCATGAGGCTGAGGTTTCGGAGGCTGCAGGCAGTCACGGGTATGCAGTGTCCCGAATCTACTATCTACACGGGAGGCCAAGGCGCCAGAATGACATCACATATCCTCAACTTAGGGTGCTGGCGTTCTACCTTGTATGTGCAGCGTCGAAGGGAACTCCAGACCCAAAGCGCGACCCGATCCTGGCGATCTCGATCAAGACGGAGAAAGGAGTTCAGTCTTTCACAGCTGAGGGAGAAAATGATTCTGACGTATTGGCTGCCTTCACAAGTGCGATCAGGAGGGAAGATCCTGACATAGTCGTGGGATTCCGCTGTAACTCAAGAGACTGGTCGTACTTGACAAGTCGAGCCACTCTTCATGGCTTGACTCTAAACATCAGCAGGGCAATGACCACGCCTCACCCGAGCATCTTTGGACACTTCTCAGTCACAGGGAGGCTTGACGTGGATCTAAGCGACTTGATGCACGACATACCCGAGATTGAATCTGACGCACTGGAGGCGCTGGCCACCTACTTCGGTGCATCACCAGAGAAAGGGTTCCTCTCTCTGGATGAGTTCAGCATTTCTGGCTCGTGGGCAGATGCTCAGCGGAAGGGAGAGACAACGAAGGCAGCAGAACAGCGCGCTCACGCCCTGTATGACGTGTGCTCGAAAGCCATGGACTTCATCCTACAGCTGTCGTCCCTGACTAGGTTGCCCGGAGACCACGTGCTTACTGCCGCAGTCGGCTTCAGGGTAGACACCTATCTGATGTCTAGGGCGAAGATGAGGGGGGAGCTAATCCCTCCTAGAGAAGAGAGGTCTTACCTGTCGTATGCCGGCGGGCTTGTGATGAACCCCACACCTGGGATCCACAGACAGGTGGCAGTCGTAGATTTCCGGTCCATGTACCCGAACATCATGATAGCCTACAACATCTCGCCTGAAACCCTAGTCCGGGGCGGCTCCAGTTTCATCGATGATGTCAGTGTGTCTCCTGAAGGTGGTCACAAGTTTGTGAAAAAGCCTCAGGGATTCCTGCCATCGGCGCTTCTCGATCTCATGGCAGAGAGAAAAGAGGTTGAGAAGCTAGCTGGCCAAGTGCACTCCGAGCCGGAGATCAGGATTCTTCAGGCCAGAGAGAAGGCCCTGAAGGTCATCTCGAACGCCACATACGGGTACACAGGATGGCTCGGCGCCAGATGGTACTCCAAAGAGGTGGCGGAATCCACGACGGCTTGGGGTAGATCGCTGATAACGAGGGCGTCTGAAATCGCCAAAGGGATGGAGTTGCTTGTCATATACGGTGACACGGACAGTCTCTTCGTATCTCACGATGAGAAGCGGACGAAGGAGCTGCTGCAGAGAATAAAGAGAGAGCTGGCTTTCGACGTTCGGGTGGAGAGAATCTACTCTATGGTGATATTCACTGAGGCAAAGAAGAGGTACGCTGGCATCACTGAGGAGGGCACGATCGAGATATTTGGCCTTGAGGCCGTGAGGAGCGATTGGAGCGCAGTGGCAAGACAAGCACAGAGGGAGATCTTGGGTGTGCTTCTGTCTGACAAGGGGAAGAAGGCTGCTCAGGCCGCACTCGATGAGATTGTGTCGAACGTTCGTTCCGGAAGAGTTCCACTTGAGGACTTTATCTTATGGAAGACCACTACCAAGCCGCTCTCGGAGTACACAGTGCGTGCCCCTCACGTTGAGGCAGCCAGAATGCTGGAAGAAAGGGGTTGGATCGTCAAGCCTGGCGATAGGGTAGGATATCTGGTAACCAAGACGGTGAAGACAACCGGATCTAGAGTTTCTCCTTACAGGTTCACTTCCGTTGAACAGGTCGACAAGGAGTACTACGTCAAAGAACAGATTCTACCGGCCTGCAATAGAGTCCTTGAGGTGATCGGGCCTGAAAGCTGATCCAGATAGGAATGAGAGCGGGTTTCTGAGCTACATCACAAGCACTCGAGATTTGCTGATGGGTATGCCCAAGAAGGCTGCGTTGCTGGTTCATCATGGTGATGCGGACGGAGTGTGCGCCGCGGCTGTTGTGAGACTCGCCCTGGAAAGACAGGGATGGAAGATAGAGAAAGTCTGTCTGGAGAAACTGTTTCCCGAAGTCCTCGGCAAAATCCATTCAAGGGAGGTGGGCGCGATCATATACATCGACTTGGGCAGTCCTCACGTGGATGAGATATCAAAGGCCAATCAGGGCAGAAAGCTCGTGGTCATACTAGACCACCACGACCCTACAGCAACTCAAGATCCTTCAATACTGAACCTCAACCCCGAGTTCTGGGGAATGAACGAAGAGTCTGATGCATCAAGCTCCACTGTAGCTTACCTGCTGGCGGTTGATCTGAGCGAACTGAATGAGGATTCGGCACCGATAGCACTGGTGGGATCATCAGAGCTTCCGGGAAAGGTCGCCGGACTGAACAGAATGCCCCTTGAGGTCGGCCTGAAGAATGGTGCTGCACAAATGGCCCGCAGTGGCAAGAGTGAGGTAGTAAAGGTCAGGATAGGCAACGAGTGGTGGAACAGACAGAAAGCCTCATCGCTGATCACTGCCTTGGGTTCGGTGGGGTACTACAGGGGCGGACCGGACATAGCGATAGATGCGATCACCACAGGAATAGAGGAGAGAACAAAAAGGCTCGCGGAACAGCTTGAGGAGGAAAGAAGGTCAAAGTTCGAGGAGTTGTTCTCGGACATCAGAAGGCACGCTTTGAAAAGTGTGGGCTTGGTTCAATGGATTGACCTGGAAAACAGACTGGCCGGAATGGGTACGAAGGTCATCGGTACGTTCCTTTCAGTCCTACGGTTCAAGAGAATCGTCGATCCAAAGAATTACCTACTGGGGTTCATGTGGCTTGAGCCCAAGATACCAGGAATCGGTACGTTGGCTGGTGACTGGACGAAGGTGTCAGCTCGCGCCCCGCCTGTTCTGAACGAGGCAATCGCTTCTGGGACGATGCCTCCTCTTTCCCAACTGCTTCGCAGTGCTTCTGATGCGGTTGGCGGTTTCGCGGACGGGCATGCTTACGCCGCCTCTGGAGTAATACCTCGGGGGTCAGAGCCTTCATTTGTGGAGCGAGTCAATGAACTGGCTAGCAGACCAAGAGAGCACACAGAAGATGAATGGCCAATAAAGCCTTAAAATGCCCGGCGCGGGTTCTGAAACAATGTCAAGCATAGGTCAATCCAAGATGATCGGCAAGCAGGTCTACAATCCGAATGCCACCCTCGTCGGGACTGTCGCTGACATCGGTTTGGTTCCGGGACAAAAGGAGATCACGCTGCAGGTCAGGACCGCCGCAGGAGCCATCATGGACATCAAATGGGAGGAAATAAGCGCCGTCGGAGATGTAGTCATTCTTAGCAAGGAGAAGGAAGTGCCAAAGATGGAAGTCAAACCTGCTCCTGCTGCTGGGGCCGCTGCAACTCCCAACTGTCCGATTTGTGGCAAGCCGGCGACTTGGATTCCCCAGTATCAGAGATGGTACTGCTACAACGACAAGAAGTACCTATAGTGCTCTTCGTGTCTTGGAAAGGTAGGCCTCAGCCTCTCTGAGGTCTTTAATCGTATCTATGGGAATCCATACCTCCTCGCTTTCGTACACTGCTGCTTCTCCGCTCATGTTGGACAGCACATCGGCCTCAAGCGAACCTTCCTCGGGCAGACGTGGCTGGATTCTCCTACCTATAGCATATACCCCCGCGTTTATCCAGTATGGTAGCTTAGGCTTTTCTCTGAACTCCTCAAGCAGACCGTCCGAAGCGTTCACCACGCCGTACGGAGAAGTAAACGGAACCACGGTTATGGTGGCCACTTTTCCCATCTTACGATGTTGCCGCGCCAGTCCCGTCAGATCAACATTCGTGATTATGTCGCCATTCAGAACGTAGAATACATCACTATGAAGCTTCCCAAGGGCCAAGTTCAACGCGCCTCCTGTTCCCAGTTTCTTTGACTCCACGCTCAGTTGCACATCGACTCCAAGGTTCCTTGATCTCACGTACTCCTCGATTTTCCCACTCAGGTGCCCGCATGAGATCACAACCCTCTCAACGCCGTGTTTCCTCAGCCATGCAATCTGGTGATTCAGTATTGGTGCCCCTCCCACGTCAACCAAGATCTTGGGAGTGTCTAGGGTCAGTGGTCTGAGTCTCTCTCCCCGCCCCCCGGCCAGCACAAGCGCCTCGACGATTTCTGCCAACGTTTGCGCCACCTCTGCCAGATTGCCACGCCCGGTGCTTTATGTCACCTTCAAGAATGCTTCCCTTGAACTGATGATTTCCTCTATCTTCGAAAGTGTTTCCTGGAGTTCCTCTATGACCTTTGAAATCGAGTCGTAGTCTCCTCGCATTGTCAACTCAAGGAGCTCCTTGCCCTTTGTCTCTATCTCTTCGGCTAGGTTGACCATGACAAAGTCATTGTCTACCGCCTTGTCCAGCTCCTCTTCTTGCGCACTCACAGAATCAAACAAACCAGCGTAGCCTGTGGGGTCTTGGAGGGTGCGTCGTATATGTGGTTCAACCGAAAGATTAGTTTATTGATAACTCTAGAATCGTCCGACCTCCTGCGGCGCGCTACGCTGGCGAACGACGTTTCCACACTCTTCGCGGCCGATTCTAAGCTCCTAGCAACTTGCGCCTTGGTCAGTCCGTCAGCTCACCTTCTGGTCTCCTTCTTCCTCCATTCGCTGT
>JBGOYZ010000011.1:0-32403 GCA_041479945.1 Thermoproteota archaeon | reverse complement strand
TCTTTCCCCTATGGGTTGCTCTGCTGTGGAACCTCTTTCGCCACGACTGTCAGCACCCTCACCGCTTCCTTGCCATCGTCAGTAAGGGTGTATTTCCCACCACTCGTCTGTCTGACGAGACCCGTTAGCTTCGCCAATTTCCGCTGCTTTCTATATCCAATGCCCTTTTCAGTTCGGCAAACGTCAGAGGCTGAGCCTCAATGGTCCTGAGGATCCTGATCCTAGTTTCGTGGGATAGGGTATCGAAGAGTTCTGTTCTTTCGCTTGACTCTTCTGCTGGATACCCTCCGTCAGACAACTACCATTTGTAGAGAGCGGAATCCGGATATAATGCCTCGTTTCTTGACCAGTGGCTCCTTCAGTGGTAGCCAATCACACGACAGATGTATCTTGCGGCGGATTCTCAACCGAGGGAAGCCCGGCGCTCAACTGAAGATCCGCCTAGGCCACGCCCATCGAAGATGAAGGTTCAAGTCAAAGACCCGCTTGTTCTTATAAGCTGCACTCGAAGTCATTCCTCCAACAGAGGAAGCAGCTTGTGGAGCAGAATCAAAGCGAAGCTTGAGAAGTACCCCAGCAGGGAAAAGGTCGTCAAGCTCATGGTCGAACTCGGCATGTCTGTGAACGAGAAAGGCCAGACGTTCCTCGGGTCCGTAGAGGTATCTCACTCGAAAGTGGCTAAGGCGGCAGGAGTCGACAGGCGCGTTGTCAGAGAGACGGCCAGGTTTCTGAAGGATGATCCCGAACTGGCTCCCATTTTCAAGAAAATCAAACCCATTGGCCCGTCACTCGCCGGCATCGCGGGCATGCTCGGGATGGGCGTACTTGAGGTAAGGGCGGACCCCACAAAGCCAGGGACCGTGACAGGAGTATCCGGGGCAATCTCAAGAGCCGGCATCAACATCAGGCAAATCATAGCTGACGACCCCGACTTGGTCCCAGATCCGAAGCTGTACGTCGTTACCGAGAAGAAGGTGCCCGGAAAGGTCATCGAGGAGATCTTGGGTCTGCCCTTCGTCGCTTCGGTCTCGGCAATGTGAGGACGACTTGAGTAGTCCTATCGACATCATGTTCGAAGTCTCGAGGGCGGGGATCATCGCCATTCTGCATCCCACTTCCTAATTGTTATCGTGCCATCAGGGAATGAAAGCCTTGGAAAACGTAAGGGAACGAATAGACATCAAGATCGTCTTTCTAGTGCTTCTCTTCGCGTCCTGTCTGGCGCTCGGTCTCGTCCTAAGACCAGCGGAGAACCCATCTCCCCCCGGCCTTCAGAACCATGGCAACGTCACGTTCGCGGGGGTCAGATCGTCAAGCTATGGCATAGAACCCTTTCCGGCGCCCGCCGGGTGGGAGAATGCAATAGAGACGATGAGCAGCTATTTTACGAACTCAACACCTTGCGCGATCTGGATAGTCGGCGAGATGAGTGGTTCTGAGGATTGTCACCTCTTCTTTCCCAGTGACGGCAAGGAACACCCTCACATCCAGTTCGACTCTGTCGATAAGCACGAGGAATTCCTCACCGCTTTCGATGAGGCGGGGATAAGCGTCTTCCTGCAGGTGGAACCGGCCAATGCCGACATGATCACTCTGATCGATCTCGTGCTGGGGAGGTATGAGCATCATCCTTGCGTGATCGGCTTTGGCGTTGACGTTGAGTGGTACCGAGAAGCGGATAGCCCGGGGCGGGGAGTCAAAGTCGATGATACGACTGCCCAAGAGTGGGAAGCCAGAGTGAAATCCCACAACCCGGAGTACCGGCTGTTCCTGAAGCATTGGGACAGCAGCTGGATGCCTCCGACGTACCGAGGGGGCATCATCTTTGTGGATGATGGCCAACAGCTTAGGGATCTCAATGCCATGGTGGACGAGTTCGTGAACGCATGGGCCAACCACTTTTACCCGAACGTGGTCTTCTTCCAGGTTGGCTATCCCTCGGATAGACCTTGGTGGGGGGAGCTGACGAACCCCCCGAAGACGATCGGAGATGCCCTTCAGGCAAGAACAAGGCAAGACTGCGGGATCTTCTGGGTAGATTTCACCCTGAGGGAAACCTTGCCTACCGGAGAGGACGGGAACCCATGATGAGCGGTGAAGGGATATCGCATACGACTGTAGCAGTTTGCTCTCGCAAGACAGACACAGGATACGCCGTCACGAGCTTCGAGGAATGCACATTTGCCGTAATAGTGTCGACTCCAGACAAGCGAGTGTCGCGAGTGGTATCATTGATTCCGGAAGGCCCCAGGCCCAACTTGGACAAGGCAGCCAAGCTCAGACAAGAGTCTCCAACCGTAACGATTACTTCGGCGATTGACCCCTATTCTCTTGTTTCACTCTCGGCCAAGGGCATCGAAGTAAGGTTGGTCGATGACGGCGTCACACTGGAAATTGCGCTTCAGCTCTACACGGACAACAAGACTCGTCTCGCGTGTAATGTGATGCGACCTACAGAGAACTGAGTTTGCTGAAGACCTCTGGCCTGATGAACCTTGAGAGTGCCAACACGACCGCATCCTCGTAGGCGTGAGTTCTTGTCAGCTTCCCACCCGTTAGAATACCAACCGCTCCGAGAGAGTGCTTCGTGCCCTCTGAGTTCGTGATCTCATCCATCACGGCGCCCAGTTCAATGCCCGACTCTAGCTTTTTCACGAGGCCACCTGGCGCCAACCACAGTGGAGTCGTGGATACGCCTTCCTCACTTCGACGGTTCACGACACAACAGACCGCCCCTATGTAGTGTGATCCGAGAAGCTCCAGCAGTCCACCCTCGAGCCCGACGCCGAAATCTGCGTCAGCTGTCTCCTGCGCTCCCTTTGCCCTGTTCCTAGCACCGATCAAGGATTCGATCCCCAAGGGTTGATTTTCCACGCCAGAACCTATGCTCACAGGTCTGACATCGCATTTGATGCCAAGTCTCTGGACGGCACCCAGAGTCGCGTTGTACTTCACCTTTGAGAGAGAACCGACCGCAATCAGCATGCGCAACGTGTTGCCAATGAACAAATAAAGTTCCCCCTAGGAGGCACGCTGCAATGCAACAGAATACAGCCGCCATCATGAGAAGTCGGGTGACCGTCTGGAGATGAACTGGCCGGAGAGCATCACTGTTCTAAGTGGTGGAGTCGGGGGCTCGCGGTTTCTGAGGGGTCTCGCCCAGGTCGTCCAGAACGAGAGGATAACTGCAGTGATCAACACCGGAGACGACATCGTGCTCCATGGCCTTCACATCTCACCCGACGTCGACATAGTCCTGTATTCTCTGGCGGGATTGATCGATGACGAGAAGGGATGGGGGATCAAGGGTGACACTTTTCGGTGCCTTGAAGCTATGGGCAAGCTGGGGATGGAAACTTGGTTCGCCCTGGGCGACAGTGACTTGGCTACGCACATTTTCCGAACAAGTCTGCTAAGCCAAGGTCAAACCCTATCTGAAGTCACGCACGAACTTGCTGACAGACTCAACGTCAGAGTCAAAGTCATCCCCATGACGGACCAGAAGTTCGAGACCCGTGTCAAGACTCCGAGCGGCTGGATGAATCTCCAGGAATACTTGGTCAAAAGGCAAATGCGTGACGACATCCTCCGGCTTGGGTTCTTGGGCAGGGGGAAAGCACTACCCGCTCCCGGCGTCCTGAGATCCATCTCCAGATCAGACTTGCTCATACTGCCGCCGAGCAACCCGTTCGTGAGCACAGGGACCATACTCTCTTTGCCAGGAGTGAGAAAGGCCGTAGAGAAAAGGGAGGGTCCGACTGTAGCGATCTCACCCATCATCGGTGGCAAGGTGGTGAAGGGACCACTCGGGAAAATGATGCGAGCGCGCGGAATGGAGGTCTCAAGTGCGTCAGTAGTCCGCATGTACAGAGGACTGCTGGATGGTTTCGTGTTGGACGTCCGCGATTCCAGGTTCAGGGACCAGCTCAAGCTGACCGGCATGGAGGTACTGGTCACGGACATCATGATAGCGGACCCGGAGTCCAGCAGGAGGTTGGCGGGAGAGGTTCTGGAGTTCTCCAAGATGTTGACCTGACCCGCGCGCCCGACCTGCAACGTTAAATCCGGGCTGGAACCACCAGCAAACATGCGGGCTAGGTCCATTGCCTTCATCGCGCTGATGGGAGCACTGGGCAACGTCTTTGGCTTCTTTCCGATAACTATTCCAACCGGAAACATCCCCGTCAGCGTGGTCGTCAACTTCTCGCAGCTTCCCGCGCTTCTGACTGCAGTAGGCGTTGGACCGATGGAAGGAGGCTTTGTCGGGCTGCTTTCCACGCTGGCTTCGACGATACTGTACATCAGGAACCCTTTCGTGCCATTGGGCAACTTCATTCTGGGATACGCGGCCGGCTATTTCGCTAAGAAGAGGCGTCCGATTGTGTCTTGTCTCCTTGGCGAAGTTGCTGAGAGCCCGTTCCTATGGCTGTCAATGGTAGTCTGGTCCGGAGTGGTCATGGGCGTTGCTTTCGAGATTCTGTTGCCCATAATAATCACTGTGAACGTGAAAGCGTTCGTTGAGGTGCTGGCGGACAGCTTGGTGATCGAACTCCTCCTCAGCAGAGAGGACATGAAGAAGTCACTCACCCTCTTCAGGTTTGACTGAACCGATGGCTCACTTTGCGGTGCTGCCTGTCAAGGAACGCTCCTTGTCAAAGACCAGGTTCGGTGCCGTCCTGAACCAAGAGCAAAGAGCGACCTTATCCAAGAACATGCTTCTCGACACGGTTGACTCAATGATCAGCTCTCGCGTGTTCGAAGGCATAGCGGTGTTAACGCCTGAGCCTGAGAACTGGAAGGAGGAAGTCCAGTCGGTCGTCCGAGTAGTAGGTACAGAGATCTCGGGATTGAACGAGAGTGTCTGGGAATACATGCAGAGTCAGAGGCTAGCTGAAGGAGATTCCCTGAGCATTGTGCTTTCTGATCTTCCAGCGTCACAGAAGGAGGACTTCCTTGAACTGGAGAAGGCCCTTGGCACCAAAGGATCCGCTGCCATCGCGCCTGACAGACATCTCACTGGCACGAACGTACTGGCGGGGACTCACCCGCTCGCTTGGAGACCGATGTTTGGGGCCGACAGCTTCCGCAGACACTTGACGAGCCTCCTCGACAGAGGCATGCAGCCACAGATTCTCTGCAGAGACGGCCTGATGTGCGATGTCGACAACCCTGATGATCTTGTTGACCTGCTCAGCAAAGAGCGATTGGGACAGAGAACCAAAGAGTTCATGATGAGCAACGCGAACTCGATTGGTGCCCCTCGACTGGAATGATCTTCCGACACGGAGCCACATGAGGCCGAAGAACTCACTAGGCACTGTACGGGGGAAACGGGTAGCTTGGGTAGTATCGGGGAGGAGGCGGCGGGGGGAGAGGCCTCTGCTTCTTGGGAAGGATGCGGATCAGGAGGAAACCCGCGAGAAAGCCGCCGATGTGCGCCCAATAGGCAACGCCCGACACATCAGGGGTGGAGGCGTAGAGCAGCTGGTAGAGGAACCAGAAACCGAGGAAGAAAATCGCGGGTATCCTAGCGATGTAAAAGAAAAAGCCAAGCGTCACGACAGTCCTTATGCGCGCGTATGGGTACAGCACTATGTAGGCCCCCAGCACACCGGAGATAGCTCCTGATGCTCCTATGGCCACCATCTGTGTGTATGGGTCGGAAAGAAAATCCGTGGCCGTAGCGATGAGCCCGCACACGAAGTAGAACAGGAGGTACTGCACGTGTCCTAGGGTGTCCTCAATGTTGTCGCCGAAGACATACAAGAAAAGCATGTTTCCCAGAATGTGCAAGATGTCAGCGTGAATGAACATGGAGGTGAATATCGTCAATACCGCAAAGAGGTCGACGGACGGGAGCGGACTGGTAAGGTTCGCTGCCGTGAACCCGTACCTCGTGATGAACTGATCCTGTGCTCCTGAAGGTAGCATGATCTGGTACAGGAAGACTAGGACGTTCGCCGCTATCAGCAGGTAGTTCACAACGGGCGTCGAACGAGAGCGGTTCTCGTCCCCCAGAGGGATCATGTGGGATCGCAGGTACGATCGTATGACTTAAAAACGTATTTTCAGTCGGCGGGGCTATGGCAAAGAAGATGGCTCTCGTCGTGAACGACGACGGAATCCGAGCTCCTGGTCTGAGGCTAATGGTGGAACTCGCTAGCACCTTGTGGGAAACTTACATTGTCACACCGAAAGAGGAACAGAGCGGCACGGGCAAGGCGATCTCAATGAGGGTCATCAGCGCCGAACCGTATGAGTACGACCTAGGAATACCGGCCTATGCGATCGGAGGAACTCCGGCCGATGCAGTTCTGTTGGGGATCGATCACCTCATGCCAAGGAAACCCGACATAGTCCTCTCGGGCATGAATCTAGGCCCCAACTTGGGCATTGAGGACTACTTGGATTCGGGCACAATTGGGGCTGCTATCGAGGCCGCGCTACACAAGATACCTGCCGTCGCGGCGTCGCTTGCCATAACGAAGCAAGACAAGCTGACGGGCAATTACGGGTTCGACTGCGCAAGAGACTTGTTGCGTCAGTTGCTAACGGCCATAAGCTCGGAGCGGGACTCAGTGCCCCCCGGAGAAATCGTTTCTCTGAACGTGCCTCACCCTGACTGCCGTGGAGTGGCGGCCACCAAAGTGAGCGCAAGGACAATGGACGGGGTCCACATCCGAGTGCAAGGCGGCTACGCCATAAAGCCATGGGACATGTCGTTCTACGGAACGGGTGAGCCAGACTCGGACATAAACGCCGTAGTTGTCCAGAAGAAGGCATCGGTGAGCGTAGTCAACTTGAACTTGGAGTCGCGTCAGGAGACCGCGACCAGGCTCGCAGAGCGATTGTCCCTCAGCAAATGAGTTCTTCGTCATTACAGCGGGATAGGTTCCCCTACCGTCGGAAGATAGACTTCGGATCCAAGATCCCTGAAGTACCTCACCACCATCTCAGGGTGCTCGCCGTGTATCGGGACTACTATTTTGGGCTTGACTTCTGACACGAATCGCCTCAGATCCATTGGCATAGCATGGCCGGACGCATGCACTTTGTACGCTGGCATTCCTATGGCGTCCAACCAGTTCATCAGTCTGTCGTAGTCCAGCTCCATCTCCTCGTTGAACGGCTCTGAACTCGAGAAAAGGAATACGCTGCCAGGCCTGGTCGAGATCTTCAGGACGTTCTGGATATCAGCTGGGGGTACTACCAGAACGTACTTGTCCTGACGCTCGTGAATCTCCGTCGTCGAGACCGTCCCCCACTTGTTGCATATGGAGTCCTCCCAAGTTTGGGATCTGGCTCCGACCTTCTCCAAGACTCGCACTGCATCCTTGTAGCTCGGCACGGATATCCTCGGGTCTTCCATCAATGAGTCTATGATACATGCCCTCTTCGCGGTTATCACGAGTTGCCTGCCGTTCTCGGTCGCAGCCGCATGAAAGGACTTGTATCTGTCTATGTCGGCGAGTGTGAAATCCCCGACCACCAGTGCTGGGCTCGCTCTGATTATGGACGAGAGTTTGGACTTGACCTCCGCCTCCGTGGACACCTCTCCCTCCAGTATGTTCGTGTGCTCCATCAGAAGAATGTCCGGCCTGTTGGACTTGAGCGCATCCATGAATTCCAGCGACATCTGTGACATCGGGCCGTGCATCCGAAAGTCACCCGTGTAACCGATGATTCCGTCCGGAGTCCTGATGATGAAACCGTAAGCGCCCGGGACCGAGTGGTCAACGTGTATCGGCTGAACCTCGATCTGATCGAACCCGAGCATGTCCTTCGTGTGGAACTGCTTGAGCTCCCTGTCGCCCAAGGAGAACTCGAACCTCTCCCGTGAAGAATCCCTTAATGCCAAGAGGATCCTCGATGCAGCTTCGCCCGCGTATATGTCGATGTCCCTCCTAGTCAAGCCAATGTGTCCCGAGTGATCTCTGTGCGCGTGAGACAATACTATGGCATCGAACGGCCTGTCGCCTTCATCGGTGTACGCGCATGGTATGTCCGGGATAACCCCGAGCTCGACCATCGTAGCCACGTCCCTCGGCGGCATGTACGGATCCGTGAAGAACTTGCCTCGGCCCTTGTAAGACAATCCGAAGTCGAGCATCACGGAGGCGCCGTCGGCTTCAATCAGGAATTTGTTCCCGCCGATTTCATTCACGCCCCCGAACGGTGTTATTGATACCAAGTTAGAGTGTTGGGGGCCATTGCAGGTAATATCTCTTTTAGGTCAGGCGGGAGAGGCAGTGGCGAGCCCATACTAAGGTTCAGAGGCAAAACACTTTTCAGCGAGAGGCCCATGACTTCATGGGCGTTCGATGACTCCTTTCAAGAGGCTGGGTCTGGCTACGAACCCGAGGCGGGCCACCACTGGCACATCGTCATCGATATGTCTCCTGTGCAGGGGCACCAAGTTCCTGTGCGGCAAGCCATCTTGCCCAGTCCTGATGAGGGTTGGAGGGTTCATGAGAATGAAAGACGTCTTGGACAAGTCCGACCTCCAAGGGTCGTCACCGCCGGGAGTCTTTGTTGGCAGGTACGGGTATCCGAAGGTCTTCGTTGGCCCAATGGTCCCGCCGACAGTCGGAGACACCTCGATCATGGCCTCGCCAGAGTCTTGGTATCACATGCCGATCAGCAGCTTCGTGGAGATGATGTCCTCGCTGGTGAGGGGAGTCCATCCTGTCAGGGTTGACCGCATCGCCGAGGCCGGGAAGTTCATGGACGACGTTCATGATCTGGTGCTGTCATCGTCATCGGCGTACACCGAAGTGGAATTCTCAAGGCCGATCCGAGGAAGGATGACCTTCAGCTCCGAAGCAGAGCCGTTCGGCCCAAGTGGACCCGTGTCGGACTTCGAGGTGTCTGCTGGACCGACGAATGTGAGAGTCGAGAAGGCCTTCGAGGACACTGACCTGAAGGCAGTGGATGCCATGTGGACCCTGTACTCCTCCGGCGAGCCGGTCCAAGTTATTCAGAGGGCACTGAGCGCCGGGATGCTGGGAACCGAGAAGAAGAGGAGGCTTGTCCCAACGCGCTGGAGCATCACTGCGGTCGATGATGTCCTAGCCAAGAGGACAAAGGAGACTGTAGCCACCTACCCCGAACTGGGGGAGTACAGGCTTCATCATTCCAGAAGCATGGGCAATCTCTATGCAGTCCTTCTCATGCCCGGCAGGTGGAGCTACGAGATGATCGAAGTGTTCCACAAAGGATCGATCTGGAACACCTGGGGGGATGAGACAGCTATGGGCGGAGACTTTGAAGGTCCTGAGGGGCGGACTACGTATGCGGCAATAGGCGGATGCTACTATGCTGGCAGGTTGGCCGCCCTTGAACATCTGGAGTCTATTCACAGGAACGCCACTGTCGTAATCATTAGGGAGGCCCTTCCGTCGTATGTGCTCCCTGTCGGGGTATGGACGGTCAGGCAGGGGGTCAGAGATGCACTGACGCGCAGTCCACTCGTGCTGGGATCGCTCGAGGCAGCAATATCAGAGGTGTCGAGCATGCTCAGAGGACCTACCAGCGCAATCATCAGAAGTTCGAGGATCATCCGCGGGCTGAAAACGCAGACCAGAATGACAAACTATTTCTGACTCAACGAACCAGTGCTATCCCTGCTGATCAGCGCACCGTCAGTTGAAGTAGGCCCCGACAGGTTCACCGTTCTCGGAACGTGCGTCACCGATGTCCACTGAAGCTACCTTGTGGGTTGTCTTGAAGTCCTCTGAGAAAGGCGCCAACTTTGGGTTGAGGTGCACGGGGCCCTCAATCGGCGAGTTGAGGCTTAGGCCTAGTTCCTTTTTCTTCCTCCACACCGCCGAATTCGCCTTCAAAAGGAGGGACAGGACCTGCTTCTCACCCTCGGAGACTGAAGGTATGGCGCTTGGGAATCTCTGTTCTAGGATCTGTTGGCCGTAGAGTTGCCTGTATGTGTAGTCAGTGATAACCGGCATAACTGGATGCAGTGTGATCAGAACGAGTCTTAGGATCTCGTGAAGAGTCGCCCTTGCGGATCTTTCGCCGGGGCCATCGCGCTCCGAGTAGAGTCTGGGCTTCACCATTTCCAGATAATGATCAGCCAGAGTGTTCCAGACGAAATCTCTCATGACCGAAGCCGACCCGAACGGGTCTAGGTCTTCGTACTCCTTCTCAGCTTTGGTGACGGCGTCAAGAGCTACCTGCAGGAAGAGTCTGTCGAGAGAATGAGTGACGCTACTTCTGGGTTCGGCTGGGAACTGCGAGGCGAACCTGCATATATTCCAGAGTTTTGTGATGAATAGCGAAGCACCTCTGACCCTTTCTTCCGAGAACCTGTAGTTGTAGCCCAGTTTGCCCTCCGACGCCGCCCAGAGTCTGAACGCATCCACCCCGTATTTCTCAATCATCTGTTCAGGGTACACTGCGTTGCCCCTTGACTTGTGCATGGCCTCGCCTTTCTCGTCCAGGCCCATTCCGCTGATCCTGACCTGCTTGAACGCCCTATCACCCAGAAGAAGGAATGTCCTGAGGATGGAGTAGTAGAGCCACACCCTGACGATGTCTATCCCCTGGGGTCGCATCGAAGCAGGCCGTAACCTGTTGAACAGCTTCTCATCCCGCCCATAGCCTATGATGTACAGCTGAGACACGCTGGAATCCATCCAAGTGTCCAGAACCCTTGTCTCTCCCGTGAACTTGCTTGCCCCGCACTTGACGCACCTGGATCCAGCCGGGGGATCCTCTCTCCAAGGTTGATAGTATCTACCCTTGGGAGGCAGGAACGGTGTGCCACAGTCCTTGCAGTACCAAATCGGGATCTCTGTGGCGTAATATCTCCTTCTGGATATCGGCCAGTCCTGCATGATGCTGTCTATCCAGTTGTAGAGCACTTGCTTCGACCAAGGCGGATGGAACTCCATTGAGTCAGCCATCCTCCTGACATCGTCCCTAAAGTTGAGCTGCTTGACGTAGAACTCCTTAGTGTCGACTATCTCTACTGGCTCGTGACACCTCCAGCATGTTGGAGTTCTGTGGCTTATGCTCTCCTCTTTGGAGACGAGTCCTTCCTTTCTTAGCCTCTCAATGACGCGTCTTCTTCCCTCTGCTACCGATAGCCCTGCGAACTCGCCTGCTGCCTCCGTCAGGTTGCCGTCATTGTCAATCGTAGTCCTGGCCTGGAGCCCCATTTCTCTGAACAGCCTCACATCGGTGAGATCTCCGTAGCTGCACATCATGACGATGCCTGTTCCGAATTCTATCTTTGCCACTGGATGCGAGACTATCTTGACCTCTTGGCCGAACAACGGCACAATAGCGGTGAGCCCCTCGAGCGCTGTGTAACGCTCGTCATCCGGGTTGAAAATGAGAATCGCACAAGCAGGCAGCAACTCTGGCCTCGTGGTAGCCACCGTGACGTCTTTGCCAGTCTCCTTGACCTTGAACTCTATGTGCGTCAGCGAGGAGGGCCTGTCCTGGTACTCTATCTCGGCGTCTGCGATCGGGGTCCCGCAGCGAGGACACCAAGAGGTCGGCCTGAAGTCTTCATACACTAGCCCCTTGTTCCACATTTCTATGAACGATGCTTGTGTGACTGCTCTGTATTCCGATGAATCGGTTCTATAGAAATTGACGAGATCCATTCCCATTCCCAGTTCTCTGATCTGAGATAGGACGTCCCCCTCGACGGAGTCCAAGTACTCTTTGCAGAGCTTGAGGAACTCGGCCCTCGGGGTGTCCTTGGCTCTCACGTTCTTCGTCTTCTCCACCACCACTTCGATTGGGAGGCCGTTCCTGTCTGCGCCGAATGGGAACAGTACATTGTATCCCTTGAGCCTCTTGTACCTGGCGACCATGTCGATTTGAGCATAGTGAGCTGCACCACCCACGTGCCACTTGTCCGTCAGGTAGGGCGGTGGCGTGTCGATTGAATAGACTTCTCCGGCCCTGCCGGGATCGAAGCTGAAGACCCGTTCGGCGTGCCATGCGTCTATGGTTGACTTCTCAAGCTCTCGGGTCCACCGTGAGTTGCCTATCTTGGGCGTCTGTCTCTTCTGGCTCACTTGCTCTTGGCACCTCTCAGGACGAGATTGAGAAGAGCAGTAGGTGAGGGGGTCCTCATTAACAGGCGTCGCGAGACCGAGCTGATTTAAGCTTAAGCAAGCTAGCAGTCAATTGCTTTAAGTTCCTCATGAGTGGAATACGCTCGTGTCTCGGATAATCGAGGCGCGAGTCCTCCTGCTTAGAACCGCTAGAGAGAAGCCGTTCAGAACATCCGTGAGATCGAGTCGGATCTCCGAGAGTGTCATCATCCGTCTAACGGACGACGAGAACACCGTGGGATGGGGGGAGGGAGTTCCGACGCACCCGTACTTTGAGAGGGAGACGATGAAAAACTTGACTGCCACACTGAAGTCATTATCGAGACTTGCCATGGGAAAGAACCCCTCGGAGTTGGGTGGCACGATCAGAGCCATCCGTGGGTCCACGCTAGAGTCTAGGTCGGCGCTCGCTGCCATGGACATTGCGCTCCACGATCTCTTTGCCAAGAAGTTGGGCATCCCCTTGAGTCATTTGTTCGGGCGCACGAAGGATTCGATGGAAACAGACTACACCATAGGGATTGAATCCCCTCAGAAGATGGCGGCCGAGGCAGAGCGAAAGGTAGCTGAGGGCTTCAAGACAATCAAGATCAAAGTGGGAACGGGCATAAGAGAGGACACTGAACGCGTGAAGAAAGTGAGCAGCGCCCTCGGAGAAGCGCGACTCAGGGTTGACGCAAACCAAGCCTACTCCCTCGGGAAGGCGATCGAATTCTGCAGATCTCTGTCGAAGGTGGAGAATCTTGAGTTCCTAGAACAGCCGTTGCCGAGAGGAAGGATCAAGGAGACCGCCGCGCTCAGGAAGAAAACGGACGTCAAGATAATGCTGGACGAGGGAGTGAGGGATGCGGGCGAAGCCTTCGCAGCCCTGAAAGCGGAGGCAGCTGACTACGTCAACGTGAAGCTGATGAAATGTGGCGGCATAGCAGAGGCGTCGAAGATAGCTTCGGTCTGTGAAGCAGGAGGCGTCAAGTGCATGATCGGATGTTACTCGGACAGCAGCGTCGGGATAGCTGCGGCGATGCACTTCGCACTCGGGCACGAAGTGATGCAGTTCGCTGACTTGGATTCTGACCTGATGAACACCAGGATGCTCGCCAGGTCGGGAGGAGCCTGGATCAGGGACGGCCTCAGGGGAGTCGGGCCATCACCTGGGCTCGGCATAACTGAGATCGATCAGTCCATGCTGACCCGCGAACTCTTCGTCACGAGAGCCCCCTGATGCGTCACGTCAAGTGCAATTGCCTTCCGAACAAGTCGTCGAGCGTTTCTCTCCTCTCGCACGGCCATGCCTTTCCACCACTGACCGCAACGGTGGCAGGCCTCAATCTTCCGTTGTAGTTGCTGCTCATCGTTGAACCGTATGCACCTGCATCAAGGAGCAACAATATGTCACCGCGTTCTGTCTTGGGCAGATAATGGTAGCCAAACGTATCTCCTGACTCGCAGACTGGACCGCCGACGGAGTATCGCTGTTTGCGCCCGGCAGATCTCGACGCGTTGATGATTCTATGCTCATCCGAGTACAGCGCAGTTCTCATGAAATCGCTCATTCCGCAGTCGGTGATCAGCCAAGTCATCCCAGCAGTCTTCTTGACGTAGAGAACCTTCATCGCCAGGATCCCAGCCTGAGCCACCAAGTACCTGCCCGGCTCGATGACAAGCCTGGAGGAATCTGGCCAAGTGCGAGAAGAGATCATGGGCTTGACGGCCTTGTTCACATAACTCTCGGGCTCTAGGGACGGCCTCCCACTTGTGTAGTCCAAAGCCAGCCCACCTCCTACGTCTATGATCTCGGGAGCTTTTCGAAGAATCTTGCGATACGCGTTGGCCGACCGCACCAACCTCCGGTAAGCAGCTGTGAAGTCTGATCCCTTGCTGATCTGCGAACCGAAGTGCATGTGAATGGAGGTCGGGTTGAGGAGCTTGTTCTTCCTAGTGAGCTGAAGGGCCTGTCTGAACGACGGCGGATCTAGGCCGAACTTGCTGCCTCTAGAGCCGGTCTGAAGGTACCTGTGGGTCTTCGCCGCAACTCCCGGGTTGATCCTGAATCCGACGTTCGCCACACGGGTCAGCTTCTTGCATGCTTCGGCGACCGTCTGCAGTTCTTGGACTGATTCAACGTTCAGCGACCTCACACCCCACTTGATGGCCTCCTCGATTTCGTCGGTGCTCTTGCCCGGGCCGTTGAATACGACATCGCCCGGGGAGAACCCTGCTCTCCTCGCGGCTTCCATTTCTCCGAGCGACACAACCTCAGCACCTCCGCCGAGTTGGAGCACTCTTCTGAGGACCGCCAGCAAAGGGTTGGCCTTGACAGCGTAGAGAATCTTGTGATCTATATCGGCTTTGAGCAGGGCTCTATGCAGCCTGATGAAGTTGTATTCTAGTGTGTCTAGGTTGATGATGTACAGCGGTGTTCCGAACTCGCGTGCCAGCTCAGGCGGGTCTAACCCGAAGGAGACGCGCCGTGTTAGCATGTGGTTCAGTGTTGCTGTTCGAATATTAGCATTGGCTTCTTCTTGGCATGAGGAAGGAGGACAGCCCAGATTGGCCGTGTGCTTTGGATTCAACCTCTTCTTCGGTGAACCCAAACGGCTCCAATATCGAGTGGCCCGCCCTTATCAGAGCCGTCTCGTAGAATCCTAGGTCAGGGGCTGAACTGACCAAGTCAGACGGTTGCGGGCCATCTTCGGTCATAATGAACGAAATCTCCATGCCTGGCATCACTGTTCCACCTTCACGTTCTATGAACTGAGAAGCCAGAGCTTGTGCGACCCTGTGTCTGTACTCGCTTGGAGAACGAGAGAGCTTCTTTCTAATTACCAGTAATTCGGGCTGAACGCTTCCCTCTCTGAGCGTCCTTAGGCTGGATCTCAGACCATCAACAGCAACTACAGGCGCTTCATCAAGGCCAACCTTGGCCATTGACTCCAACATAGAGAGCTGTGAGATCGATACGAACGGTGGAGTATCGTTCCTCCTCGCCTCTATACCCCTGACCTTTATCCCACCTTCCTTTGTCACTCCGAAGTACCTGGTCGGGACCGGCACATTTGGGTTGATTCTGGAATTGAGGAACGCCACCCATTTGTAATCCACCTTCAACTTCGCCGGCACTCCAACCGTTTCCGACATTCTCCTAACTAGTGATTCGTGGTCCGTTTCGCCTTCTCTCACCCATATTGCGTCGACTATCGCGTGCACGACTTTGAACCCCATGGACTCCGCCAATCCGATCACCTTCAGGAGCGCTTCCCTTGCGAAGGCCGTGGTAGCCATGTGAGCCTCCACCCGACCGAACTTCGCCTTCCTGAACCCCAAGTAGCCGAACGCTGAGCACAGGATCAACTTTATCGCCTTCTGCCTCCTATCGTACACATCGTCCTCCTTCGACGACATGTGGGAACAGGCTATCCTCCTCCTCAGCAAGAAGGCGACAGCATCTGAGACTATTCCGAACCTGTTGGAAGCGATGCCGAGGTCGAGCTCCGGAACGGTTATGTCGCCCTCGACCGCCATCGGGCTCATGGTTTCAGACGAGATGTTCCTCATCGCTATTAGGGAAGGATACAGGGACATGAAGTCAATCTCCACGACGTCTTCGTGAACTCCCGGAATTGGATTCATTACGAACCCTCCCCTGTCTGATCTGATCAGCGAAAGAACGCTCTTGAAGTACTCTGGCTGGTCTCCCTCCATCGGTATGGCTATGTTCCTCTTGAACGCCACCAGATCCTCCAGCGACGACATTATTCCTCCTATGCTGGTCCTTGCTGTTTTCTGGACCGACACACAGCACGAACGCGACAGGTCAAACACTCCCTCCAGGCCGCCCTCCGGAAGCCCCATGAAGTTGTCCAAGTCTATGTGGTACCTTCCCCTCAACAGGGCGGGCCTGTACTTCCACCGGACCACACCGTAGCTGGTGAACGAGAAACCTCCTCCACCAAAACCCATCTTTGACATGTCTCTGTTTAGCGAGAAGTTCTCTGAAACTCCCAGCTGATCTGCGCTCTTCTCCATAGACTGCAATAGGAAACCGTCTCCTCCTTTCGTGAACAGTATGTCTACCCCTCTCCTCAACACTTCGTCAGACAAGGAGACGAACTCCTCTCCTTTCTTCGGGTCATAGGAAATGGTCTCGGCTCCTTCGAACGAGAGGTTCAGTTCCTCCAGATCTCCTGTTTTGAACGGACGCGAGGTCTTGGCGCTCAGCAGTGCGCGCTTGAACTCGGGCATGTCGTACTCAAGCGATTCCAGATCGTCCCTGAGCTGAAGCTCGAAATCCCCTGAAGCCCTTCTTGCGTCCACCCTAGCCAGAGGAAAAAGGCCCCTCTCCATCAAGAACTGACGTTCGACCTCAATGTCCGCGTCAAATGCGATCACGTCCTGATCCCTGAGCAATTTCTTCAAAAGGTGTTTCTTTGACGGACCGTCCTTAGCTCTGACCATCAGCATCCGCTTGAACTTTCCGGATGGCAGACTCTTTTGCACGAACTCAGAACTCGTTGCTCCCATTCCTGAGACGCGCTCGTGTATCTCCTCTAGCTTCCAAGAGGGCGCCAGTAACAGGAAGTACGGCTCATATTCGAACAGGAGTTTTATCGTCGAGCCGGTCTCCGATTTGAACCACATCGCCACTAAGCCTGGCCCATCTTGGTGCACGTCCAGTATCCAGCCCCTCACCTGTGATCACACCTTCTCAGGCTAGTCCTTCATCGAAAGACTGAGCAGAGCGATCTCGAACCTTGACATCTGCTATCCACCCCCCTTGTCTATCGCAGTCTTCAGGTCGTTCAGTTCAGCCTTCAGGTGAATTACCATCAAGATCAGAGCGGTTTCGCTTGGCAACGGGCTGGGCACCAGAGACCCCGCGTCCGACCTAGAGGAAACCACGTCCAAGAGGTTCTTCAACGCCGACCTTTCTTTTTCTGGCAGCACCCTCAGCATCTTGAGGCACTCGCTGGACCATTCCTTCGTGAAGGCCCTGAAGGTCGGAGTAGACCTGCCCATACTACAAATCCTGTTGAAGAAGAGGGTCGAATATTATTGCATGAGAGCCCTCAGACTTGGTGAGAGAGGGGCCGAAGAAAGTGTAGACGACGTAACCTCAGGTGCGCGCAGTTCCTCAAATTCGTCTGCAGCAGAGATGGCCGAACCCAAGAGCCCGCTTGATCCCTTGTCGTCTGCAGATCTGAAGATCAGCTCACATATCAGATCGCGAGAGTTGTTCTTCATCTGCCAGACCGATTGGGTGAACCTTCTCGCCCTGTCCGCGAAGTTCGTTTCGTCTAGGAAGAGTTCGTGAATATCAACAGCAAGGAGGACGGTGGCTTTCGATTCCAGCGCAGCCCTCGGGCCCATTTCCGACATGAGGTTCTCAGCTTGGAACATGTTGAACGCTCTTGACAGATAAATCCCCCGGAGGACATCTTGCGGGTTCATACCCCTCGAGGCCGCGATCAGCGATAGGGCTACCACGTCCAGAGAATGTTCTGAGCTGATTATCATGACTTTGCCCATTTTCTCCCTATAATCTATGATCCTCTCCTCTACCTGTTTTGAATCGGGCGGGGCGACTATCACCCGTAACATGTCTAGACGATCGTGCTAGAACGTGTTGCTGATGGATTAGCCTTAGAATCGCCATGCCCTCTGCGTGACCGTTGGATGAAAGTGCAACCGGACCGATAAACCAATTAGGTGACACCGATTCGTGACAACAAGTTGAAGGTCAAGACAAGCGAGATCCAACTCTCCACCAGCGGGGAAGGCGACATAGTGGACATCACCGAGAAAGTAGAAGCCGAGACGAAGGCGAGCAAGCTGAGCAACGGTATAGCCACGATTTTTGTCCCAGGTTCGACAGGAGCGATCACCACGATAGAGTATGAGCCGGGCCTTCTCAGGGACCTCCCAGCTGCCTTGGAGAGAGTGGCACCGAAGGGCGCGAGCTACGAGCACCAGAAGATGTGGCATGATGGCAACGGTCATTCGCACGTCAGGGCGTCCATGATAGGCCCCAGCTTAACGATCCCAGTAGTCAACGGGCACCTCTCTCTAGGGACTTGGCAACAGATCGTGTTCCTCGAACTGGACGTCAGGCCGAGGAAAAGGTCGCTGGTGCTCACGACAATCGGCGAGTAATCCCGCGAGCCATTAGACTCCTGCGCCCGTTCTCCTCACGACATCCACCAGTTGTGGAGAGAGGCGAGAGTGGTATTCCTCCAGAGCTACCAACACCGACCCCAGCCATGGTCCCATCATCGGTTTCCCGATGTGAGCCTTTGGAGCCACGGCGTTGACAGCTTTGGTCAGCGGGCCAGTGACTATCTCCCCAGCCTTGAACACGCCTCCAATCGTGGCCACCGGGAAAGACCTGCCCTGCATTGCCAGCCTGCGTATCACCGTGTTGATCATTGATGCCAGTCCCTGCACTGCCTCCTCCACTATCTTGGCCGCTACAGCATCTCCTTCTTGGGCAGCCTTGGTGACGACGGGAGCCAAAGCTGCGATATCTGTGACCGACATTCTCTCAGCATAGACCTTTCTGATTATGTCGTCAATTGATTCCACGCCGAGCGCCATCAGTATCCTCTCCTCGAGCATGGTCTTCGGAAGCCTTCCGTCGAAAGAATACAACGCTGCTGTTAGGGCCTTCCTTGCTATCTCATACCCGCTTCCGACATCATCCAGTATGTTTCCCCAACCACCTACCCTCGCCGTGTTCCCCTCTCCATCTGTCCCGGCAGAAACCGACCCCGTGCCTGCAATCACTATGACTCCGGCGGCGCCCCCAGTCGCACCGTACAACGCATTCCTCGAATCATGCACAACCAAGAACTTCTTGGCTATTCCGGTTTTTGGCAGCTCCTGACCCAACACAACCTCATCATGTCTGCAGTCCAGACCGGCAAGCCCGGCAACTGCTACCTCGATGGTAGACGGCTCACCTACCTGAGCCATTGCGGCCTGGAACGATTCGAGGATTGCACGCTTCGCCCCGTCAATCCCTACAACGTGATAGTTGGACGGACCCCCAAGGCCGCTTGAAACGACTCCTCCGTCCAGCGTCGCTATCACCGCCTTGGTCTTTGTAGCGCCTCCATCAAATCCAACCACAGCACGCATACGCCGACAAGTGGCTTGGCTGAGGATTAAAAGTGCAGAGGATCGGACGTTCTCTGCTGTCGCGACCCGCAACGAGCCAGCGGACCTTTGGGCTTATCTACCCCAGCGACGACAGCGACGCAGTGAGTTGAGGAAGCTCTTCCTTCTGACCGGGCCCCCAGGATCCGGAAAGACCACAGTGGTCATCGAGATCGCCGGGAGGCTCAGGACCAAGGGCATCAAGGTGGGAGGAATGACCACATCCGAGGTCAGGCAAGGAGGGGCTCGCTCAGGATTCCAGGTCACTGACATATCAAGCGGCAGGGCCGGCATGCTCGCCCGGGTGGGCAACGCACCCGGCCCCAGGATTGGCAGGTATGTCGTGAACCAAGCAGACCTGAGCGAAGTGGGAGTGAAGGCAATAGAGAATGCGAGAGAGAATGCGGACGTGATAGTCATCGACGAGGTTGGCCCGATGGAACTGACCAGCCCGGCCTTCGTCAAGGCTGTCGAGGCAGCCCTGAGTTCTACAAAGCCCGTGATTCTCACGCTTCACTGGAAGGCTTCGCATCCGCTGCTCGACAGGATCCGCAAAGAGGCCCGTGAGAACCTGCTGACTGTGAGTCCTGAGAACAGAGCCACACTGGCGTCAAAGATCGAGCAGATGATGGGCGAGACGCACCTGTGGAGTGAAGAAAGGGGATGAGCGAATCTCGGGTCAGCTCGTTGCATGGCTCGTCGTTGGGAAGGCAAGCAACTAGAAACGCTGGACTCTCCTACGCTTTGAGCTTCACCTTCTCTGTCTTCGTGGCATTGCTTGTTCCAGTTGTACCTCTGTTGGCCTATAGGATGGGAGCCAGTCAGTTCGAACTCGGCTTGATAGGGGGTGCCTGTCCTTTGGCCTATGTGCCCCTCGCTCTGTTGTCTGGTACGCTCGCCGATCGCGTCAGCCGGAGGAGTTTGATTGTGCTCAGTTGTCTTGTCTACTCCCTATCATGCATTGCCTACGCCTTATCGTCAGCTCCACTTCATCTTGTGGTCGGTAAGCTGTTGGAGGGTGCCGCGACCGGAATACTGTGGCCCGCGGTGGAGGCGTTGTTGGCCGACAGCACCGATGTCGGCGGGGGCAAGCTGGTGTCCAACTTCGGCGTCCTTTGGAGTTCTGGCAGTTTCTCGGGCGGGATCCTGTCCAGCTTCGTGTTGGGAGCGGGACAATACAGTGTAGCGTTCATCCCATGTGCCGGTTTCTCATTGCTGATGGGCGCAATGTCGCTCTTGGGGATATCAGAGAAGAGAGGAATGACAAGTGCCAAAGCAGAACCCAAGAACGACTTGGCAATCTTCCCAAGACGCATGTTGACCACTTGGGGGGCGGCCATGCTCTATTCGCTCTGTCAAGGCACGGTATTTTCGCTGTACCCGCCGTATGCGCAGATCATGGGAGTGCCGGGTGCCCTGATTGGCTTGGCGATCGCCTTCGGCTTGGCGGGCAGAACGCTCGTGTTCTATCTGTACAGGTTCCTGACGGTCGGATTCAAGACGTTGGCCCTCGCTGGTTCGGTCTTGGCTTCTGTGTTCACTCTCCAACTGATCCTGTCAGCCGACCCATTCTTGATCCTGTCCGGCGGGTTTCTCTTGGGGGTAGGAATGGGGCTGTGCTACAGCGCTGCCATCAGAAGCGCGCTTGATGTAGATAGTGCGAGCAGGGGGAAGTACGCAGGTCTCTTTGAAGGCAGCATTGGGCTCGGCTACTTCTTGGGGCCAGTGATGGGAGGCGCAATAGCTGAGTTCATTCTCCAAGCACCCTATGTGATCTCTTCGGTTGCTGCAATGTCCTTTGCGATTGTTGTCGCTAGGGAGCGCCCGAAGTGATTACCCATAGGAATCGAAAGGGGACTGCCCTCATATAGACAAGGCGGGATACTGCACGTGCAATTGAGCAGGCCATTGACAACGACCGTTGGCAGCTTCCCGCCCGAAGGCAGAACATCAGAGGAATCATTGCGATACTACGTGGAGCTTCAGCTCAAGTTGGGTTTTGATCTGATCACTGATGGGGAGCCCAGACACGACATGATCTCATACTTGGTCGGTGACATACCAGGGCTGGGATTCACTGGTAGAAAACCAGCAGTTGTGGGAAGGATAACAGAGCCGAGGAACCTAGGGGAATGCCTGAAGGTCAGGGACTTGGCCCTCGTTAGGGATCTGCTTGGTGAGAAGGGTTCAGACAAGCCGATTAAGATCGCGGTGACCGGTCCTGTCACGCTTGGATTCACGTGTGCTTTGGTGGGGAGTGGACCGTACAGTGGTCCCGTTGATCCCACGTTGTACGATGACCTAGCACTCTCGCTGGGCTCATTGGCTTCATCCCTTCAATCAAGTGGCGCTATTGTGCAGATAGATGAGCCCGGGCTGTCCGGAGGATTCATGGATCCCACGAGGGGCGTGGATCACCTCCGCCGGATGACATCTCACCTTGACCCCAGCAGAACCGTCGTACATGTCTGTGGCAGAATATCCCGCCGTCTGAACGAGGAATTGTTGAAGCTGGAGGGTGTCAGCGTCCTGAGTCACGCCTTCGCCAGCAGTCCTGAAAACCTAGAACTCTTGGATCGCAAGAAATTCCTCGAAGCAGGGAAAAGTCTGGGCGCGGGCATTGCCCGAGTTGGGATAGCCAAACCGGAGACGGTGGACTCTCTCCAGGAGATGGCAACTCTTCTCAAGAGCATTCGGAGCCGCATCGGAGAGGATCTGATCAGACATGTCCATCCCGACTGCGGTCTTAGGAGCACAAGGATCGACGCAGCAGTTGCATTGTTGACGAATTTGTCACGCGCGATGAGCACTTCTGCTTAGTGAAGGGGAGCTGACAACGGGCCCGGAGGGATTCTCGGACGGATTCTCTCGAACCCTCATTCTCAGGCTCACTTCGATGAGCCTCCGAAGGCCTGCGCACGGAAACTGCCTTCTGCGCCCTGTCCGATTGGGCTACGGGCCCCAGTTCCAAAAGGTCTCGGTTAAATATAAGCGATGAGTGAAGTCTTGGGATTTGCCAGGGAAACAAGAACGTTTCTGGGCTAAGCTGTCCGCAACAGAAGCGATAGAGCATGCCGACAGATCTGGGAATGAGGTCGTGACAGTACGGGCGGGGGCTTCGCCATCGGGCCCAAAGCACATCGGGAACATGAACGACCAAGTGAGGGGGCACTTCATCAAGATGAGCATAGATGCGCTACGAAGACCGTCGAGGCACATGCTGACGAGCGATGACATGGACCCGCTCAGAACTGTACCGCTCAGGCTACCGGATGGAGATGGAACATGGAGGGAGACCGACGAAAGGACCCGCGCAATGCTCACGGAGGCGCTCGGCAGACCTGTCTGCAACATCCAAGATCCTTACGGCTGTCATGGGAGCTACGCCGAACACTTCACACAACTCATGATGCAGGATCTGGAGGCGATCGATGTTGACCTGAAGATGAGATACGTCAGCGCGCTGTACAAGGAAGGTGCATTCGACGCTTTCATCGAGCAGACGCTAGACAAGGCTGACGCGATAAGAGAGGTCCTGAGTAGGTTCCAGTCAAGGATCCCGAAGGACTGGATGCCGCTCAACCCCGTCTGCGACAACTGTGGAAGACTGACTACCAAGGTGATCGCGATTGACCGATCAGCGGACTCGATCACATATGAATGCACGGACAGAGTCCTCCACGGCAAGTACAGGGTGAAAGGATGCGGTCACAAAGAAACCACAGATCCTAGGAAGGCGAAACTTCCTTGGAGGCTCGAATGGGTCGCCGACTGGAAGATATTCAAGACTGACATCGAGCCCTTCGGGAAAGACCACTATGAGGGATCCTGGAAATCTGGCGTGGCCTTGGCGAAAGAGGTCTACGCCTTTGAGCCCCCTGTCCCTCTCGTGTACGAGTTCTTCCTGATCGATGGTGAGAAGATGTCCAGCAGGGGTGGGAACGTCTACTTGATACGTGATCTGTTGAAAATCGCCGAACCCGAAGTGGTCAGGTACCTCTATGTGAAGAAGCCCCTTGTCCAGAGGGACATCGCGGTCAAGAAGATCTACACACTGGTGGCCGAGTTCGACGAAATGGAGCGACTTGCGATCACGGGGAAAGGCGAGAAAGCGGAGGACGCTAGGGCCTACTACTGGTACGTCGTAGGAGAACCGAGGGAACCGCCGCCGTACAGGTTGCCCTACGACCTCGCGATGTACATCACCAGGTTCTACTCACCGGAGGTAGCGTTAGAGAGACTGAGGAAGTCTGGACTCGTGCCGCAAGGGCTCTCCAAGGAAGACGAGACAAGGGCTGCCAGAAGACTATCAAAGGCCAAGAACTGGAACTCCTTGTTCGGAGAAGGCCGCGAAGATGACGCGACCAGAACACATGAAGTGACCGACCATAGAGTCGTGGCAAGTTTCAGCCTAGTAAGACGAGAATATGCAACAAGCGAGCTGAGCGGAGATGAACTGCAGGAGCTGCTTTATCGAACTGCGCGTCAGGTTGGCCTGCCGCCGAGTGAGTTGTTCAAGGAGGGGTATAGATTGTTTCTGGGCAGTGATTCGGGCCCGAGGTTAGGTGATTTCCTCGCCACGCTAGACAAGGACTACGTGCTGGCAAGGCTGGACTCCGTCAGGCTCAAGGCTGCTAACTGATAAATCGGCTGCGCGACCCGCTTCACCGATGCTCTCCAAGACAGTGTTCGGTCCCGCAGGCTATCCGATCAGAGGACCTTCCGGGCCCGAGGCCATGGCGTACCTTGCAGGTGAAGGCCTGTTCGCAATGGAGTACCAGTCCGTCAGGAGCGTGAGGATTGGAAAGGAAGCTGCTGAGGAGCTGGGAAAAGCGGCGAGAGAAAACGGGATAGTCCTCACCATGCACGGCCCCTATGCGATAAGTCTCTCCTCAGAGGACAGGAAGGTGGCGAGAGCATCGAAAGATAGGCTGGTCAAGGCGGCGATCGCCTGTCACAGTATGGGAGGATTCCACCTGACCTTTCACGCCGGGTTCTACGGAAGACGGACGAAACAAGAGACGTTCGAGCTGCAGCTCAAGTCGCTGCGAGAGGTCATAGACGTATTGAAGTCGCAGGATGTTCACATAGAACTAGGGCCAGAAACCACCGGCAAGGAGAGCCAGTTCGGTTCCCTCGACGAACTGCTTGAGTTGTCCAGCCGGCTTCATGAGGTCAGACCGACAGTTGACTTCGCGCACATTCATGTAAGGAGTGAGACCAGCAGACTGAACGACAGTGGTGATTTTCTGGGCATACTGAACAAGATCGAGAACAAGCTCGGATCTGCAAGAATGGACGCTCTGGTACTGCACTTCACCGAGGTGCAGCCGACCGCGAGCGGCTTCGGTGAGAGGAGGCACTGGCCTCTCGGGAGCAAGTACGGCCCCAGATTCGAGTGTCTCGCAGATGCGATGGCTGAGGTCGGGTTCAGCATGGTTGTGATATGCGAGTCTCCGCTTCTCGACGAGGATGCCTTGAAGATGAAGAATATCTTCGAGAAGAGGTTAAGTAGCTCAAGAGGCATGGGAGGGCAGGGACTTGGGATATCAGGAGGTCATCAGGCTATGTCAAGAGGCACTGGCTCTCCTGAAAGAGGGCTCTCCGATCCAAGCCCAACAGTCTGAGCCGAGCATGCCGCGAGTCGAAGAGGACACCGACTTGGGCGGAACCGACGACTCGCCCGAATCCCAACCAGTTAGTAGGTTCCTTTCGGAGACGGATCAGATTATCTCCGAGACATACTCGTCGATGAGGAAATACGAGGCGATGAAAGATGTGGAGGACATGAGCCTCGACGCTCTCGCAGAGAGCATCCACACCTTCACGTCAGCTGCACAGGAAAGGTTAAACAAGCACTAGAAGACGCGGGTTCAGAGGCGGCAACGAATGCGACGGAAGCTTGTGCCCAGAGAATACTTCACAGTAGCGGGCACTGGAGAGAGCGACACATCGGAGTTGAACGCCTTCGATAGAGCTCTCGTCGCTGCTGGAATATCTCAGTGCAACCTGGTCCCGGTCTCGTCTATACTGCCCAAACGCGCGAGAGAGGTCAGGCCGAGGAAGATAGAACCCGGGGAGGTGACCTTTGTCGTACTGGGGAAGGCAACCGGCAAACGAGGCGACCACATATCAGCGGGTGTAGCCATAGCCTATGTCGCTGGAGGCGACCATGACATGATTGCCGAACTGAACCGACGCGGAGGATTGGAGGAAACCAAGTCGGGCCTCTCGGTCCTTTTGGAGGAGATGGCCTCAGCGAGGCGCTGGAAAGTCAACCGGGTGAAGAGTCGTGTTTGTGATGTCAGGGTCACCAAGGCCTACGGCGTCGCTTTGGCAGCCGTCGTACTCCTGCTGTGACCTACGAGTCGGTGCAGGTCTTCTTCTAGGATTCCCGCCAGTTCCCTGTGGTTCAGGTTCTCCTCTGATCTGAGCAGCAGATATCGATCCCCGCCGAATCCAGCAAAGAACGAAGGCAGGTATGGCCTCAGGCCCCTGGCCACAAGCCAGTCGCTCCCTACTACTCTAAGTTCCAGCCCCAGCTTGTCCGAGAGCAGCTTGACGGCCATGATCGAAGTCCTGTAGGACGGCAAGTATGGCTCCGCTGCTACTACGAGCTCGATCGGGCTGTCCGAGACTGCACCGCTCAACTCTTGAACCTGGATCTGATCAGGACGACCGCGACTATCACTATTATGACAAGCGGAACGCCTACCAAGACGGCGAGAACTGGGAACGAGATGGTAAGCGTTATGCGATACTCTGTTTGTGGTACGGTCGCATCTACCGTAGAACTGCTGGAGAACCCAAGGAACGAAGCCGTCGCATTCAACTTACTCAAGGGAACCTTCGCCACAACCACTATTCCGTCGGACGGAGTGGTCGTGCTGACCGTCGTGCCGTTCAGGAACGTGTAGGAGAGTGCCGCCCCCTGCACAGGCAACCCGAAAACGTCCACAACCCTCAATGTCACATCCCTTAGGTTTAGGAAGTAAGTCAGATCCAGCGGAGCCTCGACCGTCACAGTTTGATTGATGTCGAGCAAATTGAGCCCGCCCACGTAAGCTCCGATAAGCCTTGACACGCCTACGGGCATCCAGACGGTTCCAGGAGTGACGAATGACCGGACGGTTGAGTTCGGGAAGCGCAACCTGTACGTTATGCCGCTCAACTCTCTGTTCACTTTGTCCTTGAACGTGAAGGTACACAAGTAGTACGATTCGTAGACAGCCTCCAGAGTCGTGGCCGCGGTCATATTGTACGTGATCGTCCGGTTTGTTGCCCCAGTGGGTCTCCATTGCTTGAACATCAGCCTAGTCCCCGGTGTTTCCGAGACGGCTGCGGCAGAGACCCTGACAGGTCCCCAAGGCAGCGTGAACGCCATCGAAATGCCGGCTGATTCCACGGTCTGGGTGCCGACAGTGATCATGACCCCTGCAGGGGCGACGACTGACAGGGTGAGCAGACCGGTCGAGAGAGTCTTCTCCGCGACATTGTTCGCGGTGTTGGCCTCGTAGATTCCACCGACAAGACTGACTTGGGCGACGAAAGTGAAGCTACCATCACCCGCAACCCAGTCAAACGCAACACTCCCAGTGTCTCCGGGCGTCAGACTCCCGGCAAACACCTTGGATGGAATGGGCCCTCCGTTGATGGTCAGGTCAACTTGAACGTTCGATATAGGTGACGGACCAGTGTTCTTGAAGGTGACGTATATCTTTGCGTTCTGGCCCGCGATGAGGTCGTACGGATTGTAGGTTATCCCAACCACGGCTAGGTCCACCTGACCCCAAAGCGAGGACGAGATCATCAGTCCCCACGTGGTCGGATCTAGTGGATCGCCGTCATCGGGCTTGACCAACAAGCTGGTGTTGGCATCATAGACCCGCAGAAGGAAACCCAAGGTTCTGTTCCGACCAGGCGCGATGTCCAGATAGGACGAGTCAAATGGGATCTTGAGTTCGGTGACCCAAGAGGATGTCCCGGGAGTGACCACGACCTTTATTGACGAGGGGAAGGTCAGTTTGAGCTTCCAACCGCCAGAATACCAGTAGAACTTCAATCCGCCTAACCTGTTCACCTCGATCATCCAATCGGTCGTCATGAGATTCTGGGAAGCATACGGCTTCATGTAAAACTGGAATCTGTCCTGCGGGTTGTTCGTCGCGTCCAAGACGGAGATGGCCAAGAACAGGGCTGAGCCGTTGTGAGATGTGTAAACCTTGACGGTTGGATTAATGTAGACCTCGGCAGGATACTCTCCGGTTGAGATCGCTCCGTTTAGAGTCGGAGTCCTGAAGTACTTGACATCTATGACTTCGGCTGCTGTCGCCGAAGCCAGAATGGACAGCGGCAAAATCGCACTGATAAGCGCAAGAAAGGCTATATTTCGCCTTGAAAACATACCACTTCGCTTTTGACCTTCATAAAAAAGCTTTGCCGACGTCCACAACCGCGAATTTGATTCAGTAAAGTAGTTTCAGTTCGGTCAATCTCTTGTAGAGATTGTCAACCGCCTCGCGGACCGCTTCCTCCTTTCTGGCCCCCGTGCATACGAACTTGCCGCTCGCGAACAGCAGTAGGACCACCTTTGGAGTGCCCATTCTATATATCAGGCCCGGGAACTGCTCGGGTTCGTACATTGTCCTCTCCAAGACGAACGCGCACTTTTCCAGGTCGATTTTCCCCGGCAGAGATCCAGACGACACTATGTTCTGGATCGTGATCTCCGGCTTGTTGACGATGTTGATCCCCTTTGTCTTCAGCTCTTCCACCACCCTGTGAACGGCCTTGATGGCCTGCTTCTCGGACTTGGCCCCGGTACAGACCATCTTGCCTGAGCTGAAGATCAGGGTGGCCGTCTTGGGTTTCTTGAGCCTGAAAACCAACCCAGGGAACTGCTCAGGGTTGTATTCGACCGTCGTCTCGTCGAATGAATTGACAATGTCAAAGAGCTGGATCCTCTGGTTCAGGACCGCAGAAGCGACTACGTTTTGGATGTCGAAGACCGGCTTCTTAGTATCCTTTATAAACTTAGAGAACAACGTGAGTCGGGTCGGTTTATATAGGCGCTTATATAAGCGTTCCACTCCCCTGAGAAGCTTCCGAACCGTCTTGAGAACCCTCGGCGACTTTGGACTCTGGGAACAATATGGAGTAGAGCGATAGCGCAACTATGAGCGCGATTGTGACATAACGACCCAGAGGTTCCATCACGGCTATGACGGGCAACCCGATAAGCTGAACCTTTAGACCCGACCACCTGCCGAGCAGGCTTTCCTCATCGACCAATGGAGTGTCGGGTATGGGATTGTAGTCACCTTTGGTCCTGAAAGCCCGGCGACCGTCGCCCAGCTGTACGATCTGTATCACCCTGTGGATAATCGGGTTCGCAGAGTAGGATCTGGAGAATATGATGATGTCGTCCACCCTAACATCTTCAGGTCTGACGCCCTCGATCAATATCACATCGCCAGCTATAAGGGCGGGATACATGCTTGTCACGTACCAAGGACTCATGTCTATCTGAACGAGTCTCACCGGCGTGCTGTTGTGAACGGCAATACCCAAGCCGAAGTAGCCCGCAACGAGAACCGCCAGAAGGACGACTGTGGGGATCACCGTTTCTTTGACAAAATGCTTCACGCGCACGGACAGAGACATTGAGGAGCTCATGCACGGGCTCTTTTCCGACTCAACCTAGCGAGACTGGGTCTGTGCGATGAGTCATGTACAGCTGGCTTTCTGTCGACTCGCGAGCTTTCTTTGCCAGCCCCCTTAAGCTGATGAATCCGTACGCCAACAGCACAAGCCCCAACACAGCTGCGCCCGGGAGAATCACGGTTTTCACGATGCTCGGCACTGACATTGTCTCTGTCACGGGTTCATAGTATTCATAGTAGACGATCAGGTTCACTTGGGCTGCATAGGGCCCACTCTGCTTGCTGATGACCAAGTAGAGCACCCTCGATTCATCAAGGTGGATCTGGAAGGTTCTGTTCTCTCCGGACAGTGATGTGACCGAAACCAATGGATTTGAAGGCACCTGCCCGACGTAGCTGGTGTAGCCGGCCGAGTCGAATATCAACACAGCCAAAGATGAATTGCCTGACACGGAACCCGTGACGGTGTAGTTTGACCTCGGGAGGGACGCGAAGTCAGGGTAGGCAATATAGGTTGATGAAGGATAGATCACCTGCCTCTGTGACGGGATCAGCACATCTCTTCTGAGCCTGTAGACCGTCCTGCTTGTCACATCGTATGCCGGGCCAGCCACTAGTAGACTGAACAGCGAAATAGAGCAAAGAGCGAAGAGCACGGCACCCAAGCCAGAGACCGCTAGGAGGATTGTGCCTCGGTCCAACGTGATCACCCCACCCTCAACGGAATGATGCCGTCATGAGTCTTGACCACGAAGTACACCTTGCCCTGCAGGTCTGCGTACATGCCTCTGACTCCCGTGGCCACAGCTTCTGTCGTCGTCTCATCGATTTCCTTTTCCAAGAAAACCTTGGCAGAGAAGACCTGACCAGGCTTGATCTTCTTCTTCAGTTTGCCCTTTATCGTCTTGGCCTCTTCCTCCGTCGCCTTGTAGGCTTTCACGACTCCGACGGCAGCTCCACCCACGATCAACTGACGGGTTTCGACATCATCCTCCGAAGTCGTCGGGTCGGAGAACTTCACATCTACCATTTCCGGCCTTCCAACGGCCTTCCTCTTAAAAAGCTATTCTGTGATACTGCAATAGCATCAAATCGAGAATATTCCCGTGATTTCAGTCAGGATGCGTCCTCTGCTTCTGTTGGTTCTTCGCCTTCGCTCTTCTCCTGTTCCGGCTCAGGTGACGGAGCTTCTCTTCTCGGTCTTGGTCTTCTCCTGCCGACCAGCATATTGACAGCAAGGGCGTGGGAGCAGAAACCTCTGGTCAGAAACCCCTGGCAACCGCAATGGAAAAGACCGTCAACACCTCTTATGACTATGTAGATTCCGTGGTCACCGACCACCTGGAATGTGTTGTGATCGATCCTAGTTACTCTGGAGGATCTGGAGATAACCTTGGCCTTCTCAACCATCTTCTCTAACCCGCTAGGTTGCTTCTCCTGCTCCGGAGGAGTCTCGGCCATTCATCCAAACGCTTTAATGGAGGTTAATAATGATTGCCGACCAATGAGAAGCAACTTCCTCATTTCCGCCATCGTGGTTCTGCTGGTTGTTGAATCGGCAGCAATAGTCCTCCTCGCAGACAATCAGTCCAAGTTTGACGACCTGATTCTCTCCGCTGCCGAGTACAGATCCAGGCTGATCGCGCTGCACTCCTCTGACATGGTGTACTTCCGGCTCTTCTATGTGAACGTCGGCGGCAGAACCCTCACTGTTCCCTTGACGGTAAGTGGCGCAGACTACATGGACTTGCGGGATAGAGTCAGGCAGAACCTCACAGTCGGGTATGAACAGATGGACTACCAGCAGTTCGTGACACCCAGTGATCCTACCATATCGGGCATCAAGGCGAGACTACGGGCTACCTTTCCGGCCGACTTGGACTACGCTGAGGCCGTCCTTGACATAGTGCACCAGCTCTACTACTACTCACCACCTAGCGGGAACTGGTACATGAAATACCCGACCGAGACCCTAGTCGAAGGGAGCGGACTGTGCGCCCACCTCTCTGTGCTGGCTGCATCCCTTCTGAAGTCAGCCGGTATAGACACGATACTGATCGTTTACCAGAACCCGGAGGCCGGGCAGTCCGGTCACATGAACATCGGCATCGGATTGGACACCGAGCCATTTCCCGGGGCCTACTACGTGGAGCGTTCCGGAAAGAAATACTACGTCGCCGAGACCACGAACTCTCTCTTCAACGAACAAGGTAGCTTCACGTGGGAGGGGACATGGAGGGTAGGTCAACAGCCGAGCTTTTTGTCCGGATGGAGCACAGTGACGATCGAGGCATAGCACGTTCATCTCTTGTGAGCTTTATTAGCGGTCGGCTCCCGAAAACCACAGATGAAGTCATCGCTCGGCTGGAGGGAGATAGCTGGTAGGATTGACGCTGCACTTCTGAAGGCAACTTCCTCAAGGTCTGACCTCCTGATTCTGTCCCAAGAGGCGGCACAGCTTGGCTACAGATCGCTCTGCGTCGCCCCGTATCTTGTTGAGCCTGCCTCCAGACTTCTCGAGAAAACGAACGTCAAGGTTGGCACAGTGGTGGGGTTCACACTTGGCTTCAACACATTGTCCTCCAAGTTGCAGGAGGTCAGGACAGCAGCGCAGATGGGCGCGAGAGAAGTTGACTACGTGGTGGGACTAGGTGGATACTTCTCAGATGGCGTAGAGTTTGTTGAGATAGAAGCGTCAAATCTGATTGGGGAGGCAAGGGACTTGGGGATAGACGTCGTGAAGGCCATAGTCGAAGTCGGCTACCTCACGAAGGAACAGACGAGGGAGATCTGTATGGCCTGCTCGTCAGCCGGCGTGGACTTCCTCAAGACTTCCACCGGATATGGCCCCAGACCAACGACACCTGAGGATGTCAGACTGATGGTGGAAGCGGTGTCGGGAAGAACTCCCGTGAAGGCAGCAGGAGGCATCAAGAACCTTGAGGATGCCATGTCCATGTTTGGGGCCGGTGCGCGATTGATTGGGACGAGCAGCGGCAAGAAGATAATAGACGAGGCGAGAGAACGTGAGGGTCAAGCATAACGACAGGGGTGAGGACAGACTTGGGCAGCGTGTTCGTTCGTGATGGAGTGTACAAACTCAGCCTTTCGTACATTCCGGAGAACCTACCGCACCGGGAGGAACACGTGGATGAGATCACACAACTGTTCAAGCCCTTCACTGAGAGAGAGGATCAAGTTCCTTGGGCTGTCATGGTTCTCGGACCGAGCGGAACTGGAAAGACGGTGGCAGTTCGTCGGGCACTCGACAGAACAAAGAGAGACATAGTCCAGAAGCGTTCGGAGGCGCTCGTTGACTATGTGAACTGCAGATTTGCCACCTCGGATTACTCGCTCGCCCAGATGATTTCAATGAAGATAATACCTGGGATGTCAACCCGCGGGTATGGCGCTGGCGAACTGGTGACCGCGGTCCAAGACTACTTGGAACACAGAGGACAGCGTGCGTTGATTGCCCTCGACGATTTTGACTCATTCACTAG
>JBGOYZ010000010.1:0-38567 GCA_041479945.1 Thermoproteota archaeon | reverse complement strand
CGAGGATCGGACCCGTCGTAGAAACCTCCCATCAGAATCCTCCTGCTGTTCATGTGCAGTTCATCGACTTCCTCTTCCAGCTCTTCAACCATGCCAGCCCCCTTCTCAGCACCGGCGACATCGCCTTCAGACAGTGCTCGCATGCAGCGTGCCATGCTAGCCACGCAGTCCCTGACCTTGGAGCCCATGACGCGGACTTCATTCTTCATCGGTTCGTCGAATCTGTCGGCCGGTATGAAAGTGAGGATCCGGCTGGCACCGTGAGCGTAGTTTGCCACGCCATCTATGTGCTTAGCCAGGCTCATGAGATAGCCCCTCTCCTCCGGGGACAGTTCACCCTTCGCGAGTTCTTCTTCGGTCTTCCTACGCAGGGCGTCACCTTCCCTTTCTCTCACTGTTCCTCTCCTGAAGGCAGCGTCCCTCTCCTTGATGTTGCCTTCCAGAGCAGCCTTCTCTGCTAGCAGGAACTCATCCGTGACCTCTAGGGCCTTGTTCGAGTGTTCTACCATCAACTCGAGTACCTTGACTTTTCTCCTGGCCTTCAACCAGTTCTGAAGAGGCGCGGCCATGACGCTTATCCCCTGATTTCCTTATTTAAGCCTCCGGCAGGAAACTCGTACACCCGAACGTGCTCTCTCCCAACGCTCACATTGACTTGCTCTCCGACTGGGCGTCCGCGGCCGCTCTCGTCGACCCGGCACTTGACTCTGAGAAACAGATCATCTCCGATCTCAACCACATATCTCATAAAGGGTCCTTCGAAGGACCTTGCTCGCACTTTCCCTTTGATGCGGTTGTCATTAGTCTCGCCGTCGATCTCCGCCAATTCGGGCCTTATGACAACCGCAACCTTGCTGCCCTTTGCCCCGCTCATTCCGGTCGCTCTAAGTTGACTGTGACCTATCCTCACGATGCACGTGTCTTCGTCTGATTCTTCCATCCTCCCGGTCAGGATGTTGGACTCGCCCAGAAAGTAGGCGGTGAAGAGGTGCGTGGGCTTGAAGTAGAGGTCAGACGGGCTGCCGTTTTCCACCAGAGCACCCTTTTGCATCACGAAGATCCTGTCCGAAATCGCCATCGCTTCCTCTTGATCGTGAGTGACGTGGATGGCCGTCAGGCCCAGATCCTTGACGATGCGCCTGAGTTCGAATCTGAGTTCTGACCTGACCTTGGAGTCCAGCATCGAGAGAGGCTCGTCGAGCAACATGAGCTTGCTGCCGTGGGCAATCGCCCTTGCAACTGCTGCCTTCTGTTGCATCCCCCCACTCAGGTTGGAGGGAGGATCTCGGTACCTCTCGGAAAGCTTCATCATCTCCAACATCTCGAGTGTAACGGTCCTGATATGGTCGGTCGGCTCACCTTTGGCTCTCGGACCATAGGATACGTTCTCCCAGATGTTCATGTGCGGAAAAAGCGCGATGTCTTGGAAGACGTAGCCTACTCCCCGTTCCTCAATCGGCTTGTCGTTGACCAGCTCTCCGTCGAACCTGACATCGCCAGAGTCTTGGCGGAGGATGCCCGCAATCATTCTCAGAAGCGTCGTCTTCCCACAGCCGCTGGGGCCTATGATCGATACATACTCGCCATTCCCAACGCTCATGGTTGCGTCTCGGACTGCTTCGAACTGTCCGAACTTCTTCCGAAGCTCTCTGATGTCCACGGCCGGCATTAGAAGGCCTCCACCTCCAGAGCCAGACCCCTTTCCGGATACTTGTATGAGAGCGCGTCCTCAGCTGCGAAGCAGACATCGACGTGAGACCCGACGCGCAGACGGTTGCCTATCGCCTGAAGAGCAGGCACGTGCGAGTACACGCGTTTTCCACCCTGAATTTCCACGGAGTACCTGAAGTAGGCTCCTAGGGGCCTGATTTCGATCACCCCTCCACTGAGCCTGTTCAGATTCTCTGTAGGGTGATCCGCCAGCTGCAGGCTCTCGCACCTTATCGCAACCACTGCAAGTTCTCCTTCCTTAAGCCCACGAGCCTTCGCGCGTATCTCGCCTGCCCCTTCGACCTCCACGGTGGCAATCTCATCGTGAACCCCGCGCACTATGCCTTCCAGAAGAACTCGATCTCCCACGAAGTTGGCTGCGAACAGAGTCTTCGGATTGAAGTAGACCGTCCGCGGGGTTCCTTCTTGTTCGATTCTGCCGTGTCTCAGCAGCAAGATCCTGTCAGCCATTGAGACGGCTTCAGATTGATCATGCGTCACGTGAACTACCGTCAGACCAAAATCCTTGGCGAAGTGTCTGAGGTACCTCCTCAGATCCAGTCTGAGTCTCGCGTCCAGTGCACCGAGGGGTTCATCGAGAAGCAGGACCTTCGCCCCGCTGGCAAGGCTCCTTATCAGCGCTATTCTCTGCTGCATGCCTCCACTGAGTTGGCTCGGGTACGCCCTTGCCCAGTCCTGCAGTCTGACTGTCTTGAGCAGGGCTGAAACCCTCCTCACGGTTTCATCGGGGTCAACTCCTCTGCATGTTGGACCGTACGCAACGTTCTCCCATGCTGTCATGTGAGGAAAGAGAGCGTAATTCTGGGGCATGAGCGCAGTGTTCCTGTGTTCAGGTGGAATTTCATTGACTTTGTTTCCGTCGATCTTGATCTCCCCTTTGTCCGGATTGACCAAACCCGCGATCAGCCTGAGTAGTGTACTCTTGCCGCTTCCGGTCGGTCCTAGGACACAGACGTATTCTCCATCTTCGATGACGATGCTGATTCCATCGATCGCCATAATATCAGAGAAACGCTTGGTCACTTCCAGCAGTTCTATTCTAGGCAAGGCGCTTTCCCCTCGACAATGTCTTGAGAATGAGCAGTATCACGACAGAGGTCAGAAGAAGAATGGAAGTGCCGATGCCCACAGCCAGCTCGCTGCCCGGGAACGGATTCTTGACCCAGTTCACCAAGAGAACGGGAACAGTTCGCAGGGTGGAAGAGACTGCCAGTGTTGCACCTGTTTCATCCACGCTTCTGGTGAAGGTCAAGATGGCACCGGAGAGCAGCGAATACCTTGCGAGCGGAAGCGTGATTGTGGAGAAAGACGTGAACGGGTCGGCGCCAAGCGTTCTCGCTGTCTCCTCAAGATGCGTCGGGATGTCATCCAGCGCGGATACCAAGGTGGCGACCAAGTACGGGTAGGTTATGCTAAGGTGTGACAGAACGATTAGCCAGAACTCAGGAATTGCGAAGTTCCTCCAGAAGAACATCATTGATACCCCCAGCGCAACGGACGGAATGACTATCGGGACACTGGAGAGACTGTCCAGTATGGCGGACACTGACTTGCCGAACCTCTTCCTCGCGATCAGAATGGCCATGGGAAAACTGAACAAGAGGTTGATCGCCGTGACAAGCAGTGCAATGGAATAGGACAGGATGACGCCCGACCAGAAGTCTCCCCAGATCCCCGAGCCCGAGAGTATCTGGGCAGGGATTCCTCCACTCATAGCTGCGGGTGCGTATTTCAGGCTCAATGACAACGCAGGAAAGATTACGAAAACGAAGAGGACTCCCACTGTCGCTATTGCGCCGATCTCCGGTATCAGTCCTCGACTGAGCTTCCTCTCCAGACTCACATTCGCTCTCTGAAAGGGTAGCCGCAGATTGACCTTCAGGACTTTGATCGCATAGAACGCGACCACAGATATCACGGTCAGGGCGATGCTGGTCACGACGAGTGGGCCTTCAAGCCCGGCGTCCAACGCATTTCTTATGAAGATTGGGCCGTTCTCGAAGGCTCCTGCCACTATGATGGTTGCTCCTGTCTCGGACATCGACCTGGCGAACGCGAGCAGGAAGGAGGCAACGATGCCTGAGCTGAGCAGCGGGACGGTCACTGTCCTAGCGGCAGTGAAGGGTGTCGCGCCAAGGGTCCTTGCAGCAGTCTCGTACACGAGATTGAGTTCGAGCATCTTGCCGACGAGAACCCTGACCACGACCGGATAGGAGAACGAGAAATGGAGCAGGACAACCAGTATCCAACCGGGCGTGAGGGGCGCTACCCCCAAGAATCCTAGGGGCCCTCCTGACGACCAGAAAAGCAGAACCGAGAACCCAAGCGTCACAGTTGGGATGATCAGCGGAAGGTCGACGAGCGCATCCAGTATGTCCAGCAAGACTCCCTTCTTCCTGACTATGAGCCAAGCCAGGGGAAGTCCCGCCACTATGTCAAGGATCGACACTGAGGTGGCCAGTACGAAGGAGGCGAGAACGGCCGACAGGGCTCTCGACATAAGAGCCCGATCTCCGATGACTTGGCCAATTGATCCGAGTTTGCTCAGTATCCCCAGCGTTGCCGGTCCAAGTATCAAGAATAGGAAGTAGCCTGCAGAGATGCCATACACCGAAAGGGAGAGCCACTTAATGGAGGAAAGACTGCCGAGGAATCCCAGCAATCGCCTCCTTGTGTTCAACCTCTCTCCCTCCAGAACGAGTCAGCGGGGACACGGAGGAACGGCGTCGCTGTGTTGCGAGTCTCGGCCAAGGATTCTCTCCTTCTGCCCTCTACCGCGCCTGTGTAGTTCCTGCTTTTATCTTCATCGCCAGTAAGCAAGTGGCTTCGCAGAACAACATCTAAATGCCGCGTGGAAACGGCCAACCTATGGCGAAGCGCCTCTTCAGATCTAGACGTAACAGGATCTTGGGGGGCGTCTGCGGAGGTCTAGGCGACTACATTGATGTGGATCCCACCTGGATCAGGCTGGCCTGGGCCTTGACAGCACTTCTCTATGGCACTGGAATACTGCTCTACTTGCTTGCGTGGATCATCATACCATTGGAGCCAAGCTAGACGCCCATCTTGAGTGCCCGCGTTTCAGGTCGGTTTCCGCGCTGTGCAGCGAGGACGTGCTGACGTTCTCTTCAACTACATATGCGGCCCATGGGACCCAGGACTCCCCCTTATCCGAACATGTCTGCATAGACCTCTGCGATGTTTTGACCCGTGAACCTCACAGTGCGTTCATCGACAAGTTCACAGTTCCTCCTTGAAAGGAAACTCTTTGCCGTCGATGAGTCCAGCAATTCGACCTCCACTTGGACCGGAGACTGGGAGCGAATCGGCTTCACCTTGTGCGCACCAGAGATCGCCGCCCTGGCACCTTTCTTGATCAGAGCTGACGCCGCTTTGGGCGGAAGGCACTTCGCGCTAGTTCTGCTTAGTCCAACCTTCACGGTCGACGTGGTGATGTCGTCACCCAGCAGGGCCTTTGCTTCGTTGCATGCCGCGAGGTCACCCGACAGGAACGTGACAGGTACGTCGAAGTCCCCGGCGTAGTACGCCACGAACCCTATTTCCCCGACTTTCACCCCGTTGATATGTGCGCCAACCCAACTCTTGGCAGACATCGTGTGATCCAGGACGCCCTGTTTCGTCCCTGCCATGGAATGCTGCCCGACCATGTAGACCATGTCAATCGTATCATCGAACGCGGGTAGGTACTTGTCCCATGGTGTTCCCAGTATGTATTGAGCACGCTCGGAGAGTTCTTCCGGGACAAGGTTGTAGGCTGAGTTCGCCCCATGTCCGTCTACCACGAGGATCTCGTTTGCCCCCCCCTCTAATGCTCCTTCGACGGCTGCATTGACCTCAGCGGTGAGAAGATGCCTTGCCTTCTGATACATGGGATCATCAAGTCCTTCCATGCCAGTCTGTCTCCAGAGCACGACACAGTCCACTCCCTCCATGTCAGTGACGACGTATACTTTCATGAGTAACCAGTCACTTCCGAAGATTTAACGCTGAGCAGTATGTCGGGACAGATCCATCGGATTCTGAAGCGATGCGAATGCACAGGCTTCATTGGCAAACCTTTAATCCGCGTCCTCACGCGGTGGGTACGGAATTGAAGCAACTCAGGATGGGGATAATTGGAGCTGGAATTCTTGGAACAAGCCATGCGACCATCTACTCTGGACTGCCAGACACCAAACTGGTAGCAGTTTCTGACATAAACGAGTCGCGCGCGAAGGAACTGGCGAGCAAGTACGGGGCCGATTCATACCGAGACTACGAACAGATGCTCAGGGACAAGTCGATAGACGCTGTCGCTGTATGCACACCGGATTTCGCTCACAGAGATCCGACCGTGGCAGCAGCCGAAGCAGGAAAACACGTCCTTGTCGAGAAGCCGCTCGCCACATCTGCGAAAGACGGACAGGACATGATCAGCGCGGCGCGTAAGGCTGGCGTGAAGTTGATGGTCAGGTTCAGCAACAGGTGGAACCCACCATTCGTCAGGGCGAAGGAAGCCTTGGACAACAAGGAACTTGGAGACCTTCTGTACCTGTACCTCAGGCTCAGCGATACGATTTACGTCCCCACCGGCATGCTGAGCTGGGCTGCGAAGAGCACAGTCGCTTGGTTCTTGATGAGTCACACCATTGACTTGGCAAGATGGTACGCCGGGAGCGAGGCGAAGAAGGTGTACGGCGTTTCGAGAAGCGCAGTACTGTCGAAGATGGGCATCAACACTCCGGACCTCTACGCAGCCATTGTGGAGTTCGAGAACGGAACGGTTGCCAACTTGGAGTCGCTCTGGGTGCTTCCAACCTCTCATCCGTCGGTATACGATTTCAAGATGGAGATGGTCGGGTCAAAAGGGTCAGTCTTCGTTGACACAACAGAGAGGTGCATCGAACTCTACGGCGAGAAACAGCACACACGTCCAGACATACTCGGGCTTGTGAATCTCCAAGGCGTCAATGCGGGATTCATGAAGGAGTCGACCGCGGTCTTCGTTGACTGCGTGTTGCAGGACAAGCCGGTCCCGGCACCGGGGGAAGACGGCTTGGCGGTAACCAAGGTAATTGAGGCGATAGAGAGATCCTGTCAGCAGGGCAAACCTATGGACGTAGCCAAGTGAGTATGAAGATGGCCATTGCTCTGACTATGCTCGGGACTCGGAGTTTCCGGTTCTGCTAGCTCGCAGCGGTGGCACACTCATGGGCCATCGGTCGGATGAACTGGCCACGAACCTGTACTACTTAGTGTTGATAGCATCTGCTGCGTTCACAGGGGAGAACATCGTGGAACCCATTCTCCCTCTGCGCATCGTGGCAATGGGCGCCTCACTGCTTGATTTGGGCGCCATTGTGGGGGTAGCCTCGATCGCCGCGTTCTTGTCAAGGCTCCCGGCAGGTTTCCTATGCCGCCGAGTCAGGTTCCGGACGTTTGTCTCGGCAGCACTGTTGGGAGAAGGACTCGCCTATCTGATGTATGGACTTGCTCCTTCCTATGAGTGGTTGTTCCCAGTGAGGGTACTCTGGGGCGTGACTAGTGCGATCTTCATGGTGAGCATGGCCGCAACCATATCAAACATGTCGCCCAAGGAGAGGATCGGTTGGGCCGTGGGTACGTACCTCACGTCCTACGGCCTGGGCACCATGCTGGGTCCGATCGTGTGTTCTGTACTTCTGTCAGCCTTGTCATACGCTCAAATCATGATGTCAGCTTCGCTGCTTCCGCTTATTGGATTCGTGCTGCTGAACATGAGGTTCGGATCCAGCGCGCTGGGGAATTCATGTGCTGGCGTCATCTCGTCCGATGCGCGCATCGGGACGAACGGCAACTCCTCTTTGACCAAAGCGTTCTCGGAGTTGTTCTCCATCATCTCTAGGCGAAGGGTGGCGTTGGCGGGAATTCTGCACTTCCTCTTCTCGGTGTCTATAACCTTCTTGGACACCGTCTTCATTATCTACGCGGTCACTCAGTTGGGGATGGATCCATCCGTGGCCACGTTGATGCTGGCCGCACGAGGTGTCGCAAACGCGTTGGTCAGATCTCCGGCGGGGTCGATCTCGGATAAGTTCGGCCAAAAGCTGCCGTTTGTGGTGTCGTTCGGGTCGCTGATCGTTTCCTACCTCATTCTCGCCACCTACACTGATATTTGGCTGATGGGATTTGCCATGGTCGTCTTGGGGGCGGCTTGGGGCGTCAGGGTAGTCCTCGAATGGACAGCCACCCAGGATGAAATTCCAGCAGAGAGCAGGGCCATCGCGTCATCCTTCCTCCCCCTGGTTTGGGACGTTGCTCACTCCAGCGGCGCGGTGGCGGTGGGTGTGTTGGCCTCGTTCGTGCCTGTGACGACGATTCTGTTCCTCTGTGCAGGGCTGATGCTCGTTGCCATCTTGGTCGTGCTCGCCTTCTGGCCTTCCGGACGTATCTCGGGATAACAGATTGCCTCATCCGGTCTGCGGAACAGATGTTCTGGGCGCTAGGCAGTAGCGCAGTGGCTAAGTCACGTTGAAAAATGGAGAAAGCCCCCCGCCCCAATTGGGACGAGGAGCAAGTGACTCTTCTAGACGAGTATTTTCGGTAGGCCTATCATGAAGGTCGCGAGAGCTCCGACTATGGCCGCGTTGACACCGTATCCGACTAGGAAGCCGACTACGAATGGCACGGCGGAGTTCTCGAAGAGCTTGGTGCCTCCGACTCGCAGGACTACGTACTTGATGGCTAGCGCTATGACCGCTGCGAACACGCCGATGTATGGTGCAGCTCCGAGGATGATAAGACCCGACGGGTTCAGGAAGAACCACGGGAAGTTCATCCTAGCGATGTATATGACGATTGACAGCAAGGCGCCACCGATGAGTAGGGCGTACCTTTCGACCCCACCAAGGTTGAAAATGGGAGTCGTGATCGTCCATCTGTAGGCCTCATCAGCGATTCCGGGAGCCCATGCGTTGGCGACCGTAGCCAGCTTGCTTATCCCCCCGAAGTTGTGGAAGAACCAGATCGAGAACGCTGAGGCGAATATGGCCAACGGGACTATTGTGAGTAGTACTGTGTCGAACATGCTCTTTGCGCTTGTGTCGTTGAGCTGACCCACCTTGTAGGTCTTGAAGGTGTGGTGCATGGCCGGGTAGCTCTGAATCCTTGTTGCACTGCTGTCGAACGCTGTGTACATGAACATCGAGTTGAACATAGCTGCTGAATTCACCGGTGGAAGCCCCCACAGTCCCGAATCAAAGCGGTACCAGTTCATGTAGTAGCCAAACGAGTTGTACTCATGTACGTCTCCCATAGCTCTCACTTGCCCATATGAGAACACAAGCTCCAGTGCAAGGAAGACAATCGCCGATTGGATGGGTGCGCCGAGGACGATCATGAGTGCCAAGATGATGATTGAGGTGATGACTGCACCGTAGGTGACGGTCCTGTACGAAACGCCCTCCTCTTCTCTGGGTCCACTGGTTGTTCCGAATCCGGCCCTGAATATCTCAGCAAAGTGAGCTCTGTTCTGCCATATCATCCAGAGCCCCATGCCTATGGGGACACCTATGGTTACAAGCAAGCCATACTTGAATGGTCCAGTGTTCTGGCTCAGCACTTGGTACCCTGTGGTTCCCGTTTCCATGCCAGGGCTGTAGGTTACCCATCCCAACCTTACCGCGATTGTGGGGTACAGAACCATCAGTGCGACCCAACCCACGACTATGGTCAGCAGCGCGTCCATTGGTGCGAACATGAAGATCAGGATGTCAGTGACCCTTACTTGGTTGAAGAAGTATGCCCCAGGGAGCAAGTCCTTGGTGTACGGTGAGAGGTCGACATTCCAGATGCCCAGATACGAAGATCCTGGGATAGAGGGAACGAAGTATTTCAGCGTGTCCAGGAATGTCAGCAGGAAGCCCAGGACGAACGCAACCCAGAAGAGCTTGGTCCATCCCCTTGAAAAGTTGAAGAGGTCCATCTTGCCATCCTCTTCCTTTGTTGCTGCCACTAGGTACGCTCCTACTGCTATGCCAGGGAAGGCCAAGCGTTCGGTTTCCACGAGAGGTTTCCTCAGGAAGAAGCCCCAGCAGAGTTGCCAGATTGTTATGAGGATCAGGAACGCGCTCCAGAACGCGATTGACGGGAGCCAAGCGCCCCAGTCCATAGCGCCTCCGAACCAGACTCCATTGAGGGCAGATGCGCTCGTCGGGGCTATCCAGGACGGGATGTACATCGCTACCCTTGACTTAAACGGCTCCTGTGTTGCGGCCCATATCGCTGGTACCTGTCCGATTCCGATCAGCGCCGTCGGACCGTAACTTCCAGACATGTAGTAGCCCCAAGTGAACGTGTTTGCTATCAGGAATGATCCCACGAAGAGAACGGCGTACTCCTGAACGGACAGCTTCCATGATTTGTTCGCTCTGCCGAGAAGGTAGAAGAAGGCGATGGAAATGATCATAGGGAACGGTATCCATTCTCTGAAGCCGGCCCAGTTGGTGAAGGCTTGGGTGAACATCGTTTGCACCATTGCAAGTAGAGCTAGGATGACCAGAATCACGGCCATCCTTTTGGTTAGTCCAGACTTTTTCTCATGAGTGCTCATTGGTTGTCGCCCATACTGGGCATTATATCGTTTATAATACTTACTGCTGCAAATAAATAGGGGATTTGCCTTTATCCTAGGAAAGGACGACTTCCCTTTGCGTGTATAGGGGGTTGCACCTGAGCCCCACATCTTCGATTTTCCTTCCTAGTATCTCTATCCGGCTGAGATCGCTCTCTCCCACGCCCTTCTGGGACGAGAGGCCGATGTGGAGTATCTTGGACGGATCCAAGCCAAGGACTCTGGTGCCGACTGCATCTGTCGCCACCATGTCGTACCCGGCCAATATCAGGTTAGGTTTGATGAACGTGGGCTTGGATTTGGGCTCCATCGAGGCATAGTGCATCACAGCCAGTCCATCCAACAGTGTCAAATCGCACTTCTGGACGGAGCACACATCCGCTATGAGCTTGGAGACGGCCACCTCCTGTCCGGCCTGCGCTTCCCTAGTTTCGAACCTGCCCATATGTATCGGCAAGGGTTTGTCGCTGCCCTTCACATACTGAACTGTCCCCGACTTGTTCTGGCCGTAGTATCTTCCAGGCAGGATTCCCATCGCCCAGTTCTTGAGCCCCAAGCATACTGCAGTGCCACGATGTACTTTGAGTACTCCGACGTTGATCCTGAAGTCAGCCTCCCTGACAATCCTCGGCACCCACGCGTAGTTCAGGAGCAGCCCGTTCTCGATCGGGATCTTGTCGGCCTCCTCTTGGTTCAGGTCAATGAGCTCGGCGCCGTATTCATGGGCCAAGCTGTAGAGATCGAGAGCCTTGTAGACTGCGTCAGCGCGGCATCCCCCAGGTGCTTCCCCTACCGTGACGTCTTTGACCCCCATGTCCACAAGTGCACCCAGCAGCGCAGCTATCACCTCTCGATGTACTATGTCGCCCTCGGGAACGAAGGTCTTCTCCCATGCTCCGTCCTCGTAGCTGATGTTCGCTTCTCTCGGCACTCGCACTAGGTTGGGCTTCACGAACACCTTGGCATTTGAGGGCAGTCTGCTCCTGAGATCCAGTAGGTTCAGCGCTTCGTTTACCAGATCTTCCGCACTTCCTTCTTTGGTGATTGACACTTTGGTTGCCGTCATTTGGCTGATAGCGTCGTGGCAGAGCGACCTGAATAAAAGGGTTGAGTTCAACCATAAATGCAATTCCCCGGGAGTCTTGCAGGCATCCTGTTGAAAACGCTTATCTGCCTGCCGCAGCGCTGTCGGGAGCCATAAGAGATGAACCCAGTTGGAGACGCAGAGGCACGCCCTCCTTCAGGTCTGACATCGCGATCCATTCTTGCGGTTGTGTTCACATGTGTGTTCCTATTGCCAGTAGTGCTGTACCTGCAGCTGGTGTCAGGCGCCCTCATAGTCGGAGCAACGGTCTACGTAGCAGCAGTTCTGTTCACGGAGATCGCCCGCATCTCGGGCAGACCTCTCACCACTCAGGAGGTTTTCATAATCTACATGGCATCCTCACCGACTCTTCTTGCCACACCGTTCCTAGAATTCGTGTTCAGGGCCTATTTCGTCAGCTCACCCTACATCAAGGGTTTCTCCTTGGGTGGGACACCATTGGTTGAACTCATACCTTCTTGGTACGCACCCTCCTTTGGCTCGGCAGCATACGACACGCGAACCTTGATGAATTCTCAGTGGATAATGCCGGTCGGCGTCTTCCTGCTCCAGTTCGTTGTGCTGTGGTTGTTGCAGGAAATAGCTCTCGGGTACATTGGTGGCCTTCTTTTCGTAGAGGAACAGGATCTCCCGTTCCCTATGGCGGAAGTCCAAGCCCAAGTCTGTATCACTTTAGCAGAGAGGGAGGAAAGCAGGACGCGAGTCTTTTCCATCGCCGCCATCTTGGGAGTTTTCTACGCGACAGTGATGTACGTGGTCCCGACAGTCTCAGAAGGACTCTTGGGTCACATGTATCAGCTCATCCCGATACCATGGATTGATTTGACGGCTGGGTCTTACGGCATCGAAAGGATCCTGCCGGGTGCGGCTCTCGGCATTGCGACTGACATGTCCTACTTCCTGAGCGGCTTCATCATCCCGCTATCATATGCCGTTCAGATAGCAGTTGGGTCAATCTCGGTATGGGTGTTCGGTAACTGGGCTACTAGGACATTCTTTGCTGGCTACTTCCCCGACTGGGCAGGCGAATGGGCGCCTGGGATGACCCTGCAGCTCGTCTATCAACGGTCACTGATCAGAGTGTGGGTTGTTCCGTTTGTCGTCATAGCCATGACCGTAGCCCTCGTGTCCCTGATAGCCCAGAGAAGGTACATAGTTGATGTTCTCCGGCGCATCTCCAGGGCAGGTTCCTCGATTGCTGCGAAGGGGTACCCTCCGCTGCCCCTGCTCATCGGCATGTATCTCGTGGGGACGCTGGGCTCGGTAGCAGTATTCTGGTGGCTTGTCCCTGATTTTCCCGTGCTCTTGGCTCTCGTAGCTGCTCTCGTCGGAGGGTTCTTACATGCTCTTGTAGGAGCAAGATCGTTCGCTGAGACCGGCTACCCGCTCACTATCAGCTACATGTGGCAGGGGGTCGTGCTGGCATCCGGATACTCCGGGCCTGGCCCCTGGCTGATGGCCCCTGCCTTTAGCGGGGTGATGCCCACTCCAACATCACTTGCCAGAACGGGAGCCCCTGCTTGGACCAACATGATAAAGTCGGCGCGATTGACAAACACCAACATCAACGATTTCTTCAAGGCGTACATACTGGCCGTCGCAATATCCATCTTCTCGAGCTTCGTGTTCGTGTCGTTCTTCTGGTCCGTGGCCCCCATACCGTCCACTGTGTATCCGTACACCACGATCCAATGGCCCGTCGATGTGCTGTCCAACTCCATGTGGATCACCGGCGAGGTCAAGGGAGTGCCAATGGAGGTGGTAATCGGAGCTCTTGCGATTGCGTTGGCGGTATCAGTCGGAGGAGAACTGCTGCGAGGGGTGACCGGTCTGCCTTTCTCCTCTGTGGCTCTGGTGCTGGGTATGGTCATGCTTCCACCCTATGCCATCACGACGCTTGTAGGGGGAATGGTTGGGAACCTCGTCATACGCAGGCAATTCGGCGAGAGTTGGTGGAGGTCATACAGAACTACGCTGGTGGCAGGGTTCCTCACAGGCCTTGCCGTGATGGTAGGACTATCTGTGGCAGTAGTCATGATATCGAAGGCCGCTTGGGTGTTGCCATGGTGATGAGAATGATCAGGAATAGACGCGAGAATGGTGGAACGCTTCAGGTCCCACTGACTGTCATCTTGGCTCTTCTGCTCTTCATTCCCCTCTTGATCCCGGCTGTGTCATCCGGCGGTGCGACGCTATCATCGTCTGCTCAGACCTCCGCTCAAGACTACTCGAGTATCGCGTCTTTCATACGTTCGGGACAGACGGGACAGATGTCATCATATCTGACGGAGTTCAACAAGTTTGTCGGGACCGCCACGGGGTACCCCGGGTACTCGTCTGCCCTCGACTTTGTCGCCTCATCGCTCAGGTCGATGGGATATGACGTGGAGTATGAACCATACCAAGTGGTTATGCCTGTCGACACGGGCAGCGAGGTCATAGCGGAGAAGGATGGTCAGAGGATCGAGATCGCAGCGTATGCCGTGTGGCCGAACCTAGTCCAGACCTCCAAGACGCCGCCCGGGGGAGTATCCGGGACTCTTGTGTACGTCGGCTCAGGCTCACTAGAGGAGATGGAAGGTAAGGACATTGACGGCAACATTGTCATGATGAATCTGGATTCGGGGAGCAACTGGCTCAACGCGGTTGAATTCGGCGCAAAGGCCCTCATCTACCTTGAGGGCGAGATGAAATCAGTCGCGGTGCAGGAAATGGTAGTGAGGTCTCCACTGTACTTCCCGAGAGTCTGCGTCCCGCGTAGGGACGTGGATAGGATGAAGGCACTTGAGGGCTCACAGGGCACGGTGGTGAACGGTATGGAGTACAAGGCCATTACGGCAGAGAACATCATAGCGAAACTCGAAGGAACGCAGATTCACGACGAGGTAGTGGCAATCGGATGCCACTTGGACTCATGGTCCCCAGTTCCCGGCCTCTCCTCACCGGTGTCCGAGGCTGCCAGCGTTGCTGCATTGCTGGAGTTGGCTAGGTACTTCTCAGTTGAGAAGCCAGCGAGGACACTGTGGATTACCGTGTTCTCCGGCCACTACGAGGCGCTTGCTGGCGCGAGAGCGTTCGCGGAGGACTTTCTCGCCTTTGAAGACAAACCTTCTGAAATCCCGAAGCTTAACCCGGAGAGGAAGAAACTCTTGGCCTTCTTCGGACTTGATCTCACAACCGAGACCAGCTACATGGACCTGCTCTATGCCGGGTTCCTCTACAACTACGTCAGCGCCGGCTCAGTCACGAAATACCAGTCTTGGCTAGAGCCGCTGATATTCAGCAGCATTGTCCCGGCTCTCACCAACGAGCTTGGCATCCAGTACAACCAGATTGTCGAGGACGGGTTCAGATCCGAAGGATGGTGGGGGTCTAGCGCACAGCCATACATGTTGGATAGTGAACCTTTCTCAATCGCTCACTGTCTGGGTTTCACGCTCAGAACGGGCAGTACGTTTTGGCCACTCTTCGGAACGACATCCCAGACCAGCAGGGAATACGACATTGACAACCTTATTCCTCAAGCGGCTCTGTCTGTCTCGATAGCGGACCAACTGTGCAACAACCTTGGTCTTCCCATCAACTGGGGCAGCATAGGGCCCAAGAGGGTCTTTGGCACCACCTCCCTTGAAGTCGCCGGTTTGACACACATCACCGGAGCAGTCATGATGTTCAACCTGACGAAGAGTTGGTACACGCCAGTTCCGGGCGCTCTTGTAGTGACCAACAGAGAACAGACCACGCCGCTGCTGTTCGGCGACATCATGACTTTCGCGGACAGTAGCGGGAGGTTCAACATAACGGGTGCAGGCATGGGCTATGCCCTTGGTGGCGTTACGGTCACATACGGAGTTGAAACAGTCGTTCCTGGATACTACATTCAGGCGTTCGTGGTGAACTCGACAAACGGGGCAATTGAGTATGCTCCTGACCTAGGCGACTACGGAGCGAGGGCAATGTCCTTCTGGGCTTCTGCAGACACGTATCCCTACGAGGCACGGACCATTGTCTTCAGGTGCTCCAGCGCCGCCTTCGTCAACCTAGTGGATCCGACGAAGCTCGGCTCCCCGACCGTGTTCGATCCTAGATTCACCTCGAGGTACTGGATCAACATCCCCTCGGACCTTGAGGCGTTCGATGCCAAGACAATCAGCGCGTTCATCAGTTGGGGGATGATCAGGGCTCCGGAGGACAAGGCGATTGTGATCTTCGGTCCCTCCGATAGCAGGTTCAAGCTCATGTCGAGGTTTGGACCGGAGAGGAGCATGGCGGGGTTCCTGACCAACTCGAGTACGCTAGTGCCGGATGGTTCAGGTTACGGATTGGTGGAGGGGTCTCAGACCCTCATCAAGAATGTCGCGTTGGCAATAGCCAAGGACATGTACTATACCACCTTGGCTAGGTATCTGCCAATGAACGCCTCATTTGTGAGGAGATCCTCGGTCGAGAGCGGACTGAGCCAAGCGTTCGCAAACATCAATGCTGCTGACACGGCTGTGCGAGGTGGCAGATATGCGATGGGCAAGTCGTATTCGCTCTTGGCTTTTGGCTGGGCGGACTCAACGTACGTAGAGACGATGAGTCTTCTCATGGAGTCCTCAGTAACAAGCATTGTGTTCTTCCTCATTCTCGCTCCATTCTGCTTCCTTTTCGAGGGACTAGCCCTCGTGAGAAAGGGAATGTCCAGACTGGCGGCTTTGGTCGGGCTGCTGGTGGCAGGCTTGCTGGTATTCTACTTCCTGAACCCCTCACTGAGGGTCGCCCAGAATGCTTTCATAGGGTTTCTGGGTCTTGGTCTGTCGTTCCTGCTGGGGATCGTCCTTGTTGTGATCGCAAATGAGTCCATTCGGACGGTCAGCTACTATAGGATAAAGACTGAGGGTCAACACAGGATCGAAGAAAGCAAGCTCTCCACTTCGCTCTTCTCCTTTGAACTCTCGCTAAGCAACATGAGAAAGAGGAAAATGAGGACACTTCTTCTGGTTGCGACCGTGGCAATAGTAGTGTTCGGTCTGACCTCTCTGACATCGACCGAAGTGTTCACTATGGTTCAGGTCACCCCTAGCGAGACCGCGGCTCCCTACAATGGATTGTACTTGAAGCAGGGAGACATGAGGCCAGCCGACTTCTTGGGCAGAGATCTCGAGGTGGCTCTCGAGAGGATCAAGAACTACGGCGTGATCGTCGCACCTAGAGCCATTTACTATCCACAGTCGGTGGTTGCCACTCAGGTCTTCTCCGACGTTCTATCAGGCACCGGGAGCTACAGGATCAATGCCGCTGTGGGAATGTCTCCCGAGCAGATTGACGTGCATCCGGCCATCAACAGTTGCCTCATCGCCGGGGGGAGGTGGTTCATCGACGGTGACTATCTCAGCGTCATTCTGTGCAGGTCGGCGATGGATCAGTTGCACGTCGAAATCGGATCCAGTGTCCAGTGGGAGGGATTGACCCTGACAGTGGTAGGATCTGTGAATGAAACTCTCCTGAACAGGGAATTCATCGAACTTGACCAGAGACCAGCCACTCCTCTTGACCCCAACAAGATGGTTGCCACCATTGCGTCGCAAACCGCGGCAGGTGAAGAGAAGTTCGAGAAACTGAGCTGGGATTCGGTTCTGATGTTGCCATATCGACTTGTCATGGATTTGGGCGGGAGTCTGTCCAGCATATCAGTCAGATCAGAAGACCCGGATACCACCGTGATGCTTGCGAAGGAACTTGCGATGACGGTTGATGTCGAGGTGAATGCGGGAGTGGAAGGGCAGATAGTCCACGTGTCGAGATTGCTGTCCACGATTCTCGGAGGCTATCAATTCCTCATCTTCCCATTGGTCGTGGCGGGGGGCACAATAATGAATTCACTATTGGGACTTCTCAGAGAGAGGGAGAACGAGACCAAGATATTCAGCTCGTTAGGATTATCTCCATGGGGAATAGGCGTGCTGTACATCTCCGAGGTGCTCACGCTCGTGATCATAGGCACTCTCATCGGTTACCTAGGAGGACTCGCAACGAACGCAATGCTGATCTCTCTCCGTCTCCTACCTTCTTCGTTTGTGCTGAACTTCTCGTCCGTCTTTATCATACTCTCACTAGGGATAACGATGATAGCTGCGTTGCTGTCTGCTCTCTACCCGGCCATCCTCGCATCTCGTTTGGCCACGCCCTCACTGGAGCGCAAGTGGAGAATATCGACGAAGCCTGTGAACAACAGGTGGGAGATCCCGCTGCCGTTCAGTTTTCCGACCAAGGAAGAGGCAACAGGTCTGCTGAACTACCTTGAGGAATTCGCCCAAGTCCATTCCGTGGAGACGGCTGAGCGCTTCCAGGTTCGCGCTTTCGGGTTGGATACGAATTCGATGAAATTGGAGATGACCGTTGCATTGGCTCCGTATGAGGCAAACGTCCTTCAGACGGCTACGGTTGTGGGACATGAGACTTTTCCGGAACAAAAGTGGGAGTTCGAACTCGCACTCGTGCAGACAAGCGGAGAGAGGAGCGTCTGGATGACAGCCAACTACGACTTCGTCGACTCGACAAGGAAGCAGTTCCTGCTGTGGAGATCTCTGACCACAGACGGGAAGATGTCCTACATAGAAAAGACCTGAGCGTCAGCCAGAACATAGGGAGTCTTGGGTAACATTCATGTTGGTTCTTGGTTAGTGATAGCGGTCGAACCCATAAATACGCCCAGCGCGGATTAGCCGTGCGATGAAGCCCAAAGTCCAGTTTGGAATAGACGTGCTGCTGAGAGAGAAGGTTGACCTGATCAAGGGCAAACGCATCGGCCTCGTGACAAACCACACAGGTGTGACCAGCTCCCTTGAGTGGACCGTGGATGTTCTGCACAAGCACCCGAAGGTGAATCTGACTTGTCTCTTCGGCCCAGAGCACGGCATCAGAGGTGATGTGCAAGACGCGCGCAAGATAGACTCCTTTACAGACGCGAGAACGGGGCTGCGTGTCTTCAGTCTTTACGGAGAGCACTACAAGCCCACTCCTGATATGATGAAAGACATGGACGCTTTCGTCTATGACATCCAGGAAGTCGGTGCGCGCTACTACACCTACATAGCAACGATGAACAGAAGCATGGAAGCGGCGGCTGAACAGGACAAGGAGTTCATTTTGCTCGACAGGCCCAACCCAATCAACGGCACGACTGTTGAAGGAAACATCCTAGAAGAGCGCTATAGGAGCTTCGTGGGAGAAAGGGAGACACCAATTAGGTACGGCATGACAATGGGGGAGCTAGCACAGATGTTCAACAGAGAGTATGGCATCGGGTGCAAGCTCACGGTTGTGAAGGCGAAGGGCTGGCGAAGGAAGATGTGGTATGATGAGACTGGGTTGCCTTGGGTGATCCCGTCGCCCAACCTGCCGACTTTGGATTCCGCGATAGTCTATCCTGGCACTTGCCTCTTCGAAGGCGTCAACATCTCAGAGGGGAGGGGAACAACTAGGCCGTTCGAAACCATAGGTGCTCCTTGGATCGACGGTTTCAAGCTTAGAGAGAAGCTCACCGGCTACAGACTGCCCGGCGTGGACTTCCGGGGTCTCTATTTCATACCGGTGTTCGGCAAGTTCGTAGGGGAGATATGCGGGGGAGTCCAACTCCACGTTCACGACAGGGAGAAGTTCAGGCCCGTCCTCACAGGTCTCAAGATGATCAAAGCGATAATGGATCTCTTTCCGGGCAAAATCGAGTTCAGGAAGGGAAGGCAGGCAATATCCACGCTGCGCACGCGCGCGCACGACTACAGCTTCGACGTGCTTGCTGGAACGGCTTCGATAAGGGAGCGGCTTCTCAACGGAGTTGAGCCTGAGGAAATAGAGAAGAGTTGGGCGAAGGACATGAGGGAGTTTCAGACAAAGAGGAGGAGGCATCTCCTCTACCCTTAGGCCATTGTACCAACCCGTGCGATGAAACAATAAAACGGGTTCTGTCGGACCTAGGTGTTGCGGAGTTGACAGCTAGCAAGGATTCGGGTTTCCTCATCGGTTTCGAAGGCGGAGGGACTAAAACCACCTGCCTGATCGTGGGGCGGGACGGATCGGTCAGGGGAAAAGGGACAGGCGGCCCTTCAAACATACTGGTCGTCGGCAAAGACAAGACCAGTGAGTCTCTGTCGGCCGCGATCAAAGAGGCAACGGGTGGGAAGGGGCTGGGTGGAACAGCGTCCGCACTCTGTGTTGGAGCGGCGGGTTCGGGCAACCCAGAGGGCAAGAGACTGATGCAGGAGGTCTTGGAATCTCTCCATCTTTCGGAAAGGAACGTGATAGTCCACGACGGAGTCATCGCCCTCATGGGCGCCACAGCAGGCAAGCCCGGTGTGGTTCTCATATCGGGAACTGGCTCGGTCTGCTTCGGAATGAGCTCCAAGGGCGAGTTTGGCAGAGCTTCCGGGTGGGGTTACATCATCGGCGATGAGGGCAGCGGCTATGACATAGCGAGAAGGGCAATGATTGTATCTCTGAGAGCTCACGATAAGCGCGGCGAAAAGACCGTTCTTGCGGAGAAGTTGGCGGTGCGTCTTGGGTTGTCTTCGATTGAAGGCCTAGTTGGAAAGGTCTACGCCGAGGCAATGCCTCGAGACCAAATGTCGGCTCTCGCCCCCTTGGTGCTTGAAGCGGCAAGAGAGGGTGATGCTGTAGCGAAAGGTCTACTGGAATACGCGGGGAGGGAACTTGGAATGGCTGCCGTGGCCGTGGCGAGACAACTGAACATGCTGAAAGACGAGTTCGAGGTGGCGACGATGGGAGGAGTCTTGGACAACTTCGGTGAGTTTGTATTGGCCCCGCTTGAGACCACGGTCCACGACTCAGCCCCGCGCGCGAAGTTGGTGCGTGCGAGGTTCAAGCCAGTGGTCGGTGCTGTGATAGTGGCAGCTAGAGAGATCGGCCTGAATGTCGAGGGAGGGTACCTTGACAACCTTGCAAGAAGCCTGCGCGACTAGAGAAACAGTACATTTCAGCCGAAGAGGGGATTGAGCCGCCTCCTGCTGTTGGCTGCAAAAAACCATAATAAGTGCATGCATGGACTCTGCCCTCATGACTGACTCGGTGAAATCTGGACTCGATGTCGCGACGACGACTAAGAAGGATGTCCTTAAGGGAAAACGCATAGCTACCATAATCAACCATACCGCGGTAACGAAGGATCTGGTTTCGTTCTATGACATAGCCAAAGCAAGTAAGGATTACACTCTAGCGTACCTGTACAGTCCCCCCCATGGCGTCCGAGGCGACGCGCAGGACTCCGAAGAGGAATACCACATAGACAAGAAGACAGGAGTTCCTGTCTATCCGTCCTACTCTCTGAGGTTGGAGGACAATGTCAAGACAATGAGGGAGCACAAGATCAACGCAATCGTGGTCGACCTGCAACAGGCTGGCGCCAGGTACTACGGACACAAGTTCGTGATGTGCTTCGCAATGGATGCTGCAGCGAAAGCAGGAATTGAACTCATAGTCTTGGACAGGCCCAATCCGATAGCGCCTCTCCCTGTTGAAGGGGAGGTCCTAGACTTGAGATTCAAGTCTGGCATAGGCTGGTTCGAGATTCCGAACGTGCATGGCATGACGCATGGAGAGCTGGCGACAATGTACAACGAGGAATACAACATCAAATGCAATCTCACGGTAGTCAAGATGGAAGGATGGAAGCACGACATGTGGTACGAGGATACGGGATTGTTCTGGCCTGTGATATCTCCAAACCTGCCTACCGTGGACTCCGTTGTCACCTACGCGGGTACATGCCTGTTTGAGGGCTGCAACATCTCCGAAGGAAGAGGAACGACTAGGCCTTTCGAGATATTCGGGGCACCCTGGCTGGATGCCAAGACGCTTAGTGAGGAACTCAACGGTCGGAGTCTTCCAGGGATCAAGTTTGGCGAGGCATACTTCATCCCGACCCCTAATCCGCTGAAGCATTTCTCGAAGTTCGCCGGTGAGAAGTGCCAAGGAGTCAGGTTCTATGTCACGGACAGGAAGACGTATCAGCCCGTAAGGACAGCTGTCCACCTGCTCGACGCGATAATGAGAGCCGACCCTGAGAAGTTCAAGTGGAGAGAGAAATCCAAGGACGCGGAGCACTACCCGATGGACATACTCGCTGGATCCGACGATCTCAGGACCAAACTTGAGGCAGGCATACCTGCTGACGACATCGTTGGTGCTTGGAAGACAAAGCTGGCGAAGTTCAAGGAAAAGCGCAAGGAGTATCTACTGTACAAGTAGGACAGGCTCAATGCATTGATGTCGAGGCCCTGCTTTGGGCCTCGGCGGTTGTTTTTCGGTTAGCCTAGGCGATCCATTGCCTCATTATGAACTGGTTCCAAAGCACGACCGAGCACAACAGGAACAGAATACAAGCAACTACGACCAGATGTCTGTTTGAGGGTTTCACGACAAGCCATGTTGGGAAGAAGAACATGAGATGTCTGGTGTATGACCAGATATAGCCCATGAAGAGGTTAGACACCACGCCCACAATTGCGAACGACCCGAGCCTCTTATCCACCTCCCACGATGCGAAGGCGAGGTAAACTGCAACTGCAGTGAAGGCCAAGATGAAAGCAGTGGAAGTGTTCCACGTGATCGACGCTCCCGTGAAGAACTTCGCGATAAACTCGCTGAACAGTGTCGGAGATCCCCAATATGCCACTTGGACGGTTCTGAAAGCCAGCCAGTCGCCAGTCGAGACGTAGCAGTAGAAGCACCACAGGAACAGCGCGAAGGCCGGAATGACGGAGTACAACATGTCCCTCCATCGCTTCTTGGCTCCCAGGTCAAGCAGCACCGGCAACAACATGAATACGCCGTAGATCCTCGTGACCGTTGCGAGAGCTATCATAGTAAACGAATGCGGGAGCTTGTCCCGCGAATAGAAGTACCAGGCCGCAACGCATGCGAACAGGAATATCGACTCTGTGTAAGCCACGGAAGTGAACAGGAACACGAAGGGAAAGAAGGCAAACAACAGAGTGTTCAGCAAGGCCTGATCTCTTCGCATGTACTGCTCAGCAACGGCTTGGTAGAAGGGAATCCACAGTGTTCCGAAGAAGAAAGACACTATCACCGCTGCTAGTCCGAAGTCCATAGTGGCCGAGTAGAAAAACCGGATTGCCAAGGGCAGTGTAGGGAAGAAGGCAAACCGAGTTCCATAGTACCCGACTTGGGCGATCCTGATGTACCAGATGCTGTCCCACGCAAAGAAGAGATATGACCAATCCCCCGTGGGAACGGGTATCCGAAAGGGCTCGCCCAGTGGGCCCCCGGCGTACTGCCAGTCCATGTAAGTTGTGGTGAGAACTCCCGAGCTGCTATGCGCGAGGTAGAGAAGAACCGCGACGAAAACTCTCGCCATGTTCACTGCTATTGGCACTGTGAGGAATCGGCGGTTTTCGCTTATCTCCGAGGCGACTCGGCTCCAGAATGGCGTGCCCGCCACTTGTTCCTTTGCCGGAGTTGTTTCTCCTTTCGAGGGCGCCTCGTTCAGTTGGGATTTCCTGAGCGACTGATACTTCTCCTCTAAGAAAGCCATTCTGTCTTGGGCTTCATTGAGTCTTCTCCGAGCATTCTCTATCCCCGATTGCAGTTCGGTGTTCTTGTCTTCGAGGTCGCCGAGCGAGCTCACCACTTCCCACAGGCTGTCAGCTGAAGGCCTTCCTCGCTCTTCTGTGGGCTGCTTCGATTCCTCAGGTTCGTTGCGTGTGTTCTCCGAATCTGTCCTTCCGCCATCCAAGAGTTCTCACTTCGCAGAGAACTCGTAAGCCACTATAGATCTGCCGGGCAGATTGACGGTTTTCTCCAGCTTGTGCGAGGGGAGTGCGGTCTGGACTCCTGAGCGTGGATAGTCCGATACCGTAATCCTATCATCGGGTTCGAACCCGTACTCGTTCAGGTCCATTGCGAGTTTGGCATTGACCGGATCTCTCGTGAAGTTGACGAGCACTACACAGACGCTCCCTTCGTGAGTCGTCCATGTCGAGGTGAGTACCGCTGGGGAGTTCCTGACCATTTCGCTGATCCTGTCTGGCGCCGTGTAGATTGACCTGATATACATCTTGACTGCTACGCAGGGGCAATCCACTTCTGGGGGTTTCAGCCACTTGCCGAGCGTCAGATACTCCCTCGCTACAGAATGGAACTTGGCGACCTCCTCAAGGAATTTCATATCAGCGTCGAACTCCTCTCGCCCCAGCATCTCGGGATAGACATTCGTGACCATTGGCTGTATTCCCCAACTGAGAGTCCTGGCTAGTTCGAATGCAAACTGGTCCGGGTACTTGTCATTGTAGGTGGCAAACTTGCCGAACTCCCGGGGTCTTCCCGACTCAGGCCATAGATCGTCGTAGGGCGGAACTCCCGTCATAGAGGTGTAGCTACCGAATGTGATTGCGTAGTCGTGATAGACGGCATTGAACACAGGAATGGGTTCCCACGTTTGTCCTTGGAGCCCCATCTTGTCCCAACTGAGATCGAGGTTGGCTCCAGTCCGCTCCCAACTTGAGTCCAGGGTCAGAAAGCCGTCGAAGGAGTCGATGAACTGTTCTATGCAGGATTCGCTGAGAAGGCAAGCGTCTGGATTCGCTTTCCTCGCTCCATCTCTCGCGGTTCTGATCAGGTCGTTGTATCCGTGCACCCAGTAGTGACCTCCTCCTACGGGGTGACCATGCTCTGGGTTGTGGCACAACTCAGCTGTGGCTATCGCCACCTGATCTATGTACACTCCGTCCAAGTGGAAGTCCTCCATCAGGGCGCTCACCAAGTGGGATATCTTGTCTCTCCAAAGTTGAGTAGTGGGACACATCGGCGCGATCACGTTTTCTGGCATGAAGATGTTGTACTTCTCCTCGTAGGGCTTCAGGTTCTCATCCAAGGCGGCGGCTTTACTTGCCCGCTGCTCATCCCAGCTTCCCGAGTTCATGTCCCATATCCTCCCATTGATGTACACGACTACCTTTGTTCCCATTGCATGCAGCTTCTCCACGGCCTTGGCGAAGGTGAGAGCGCCCTCGCGAGGTGGAAGGTATTCGGGGACGAACACATCGTATGGATTGTGATGCCACCAGTACCAGTCAAGCGCAACGTTAACTCCGGTCTTCTTCTTCAGCTCGATCGGTCCGGGAGAGACTCTATCCGCATTTCCCCTGTTCCAAACCCACAGCGACGTGTTCCTAAACCAGTTTGAGAGATCGGACCTCTGACTCAGTCTGCCCTTCCTACACCAGGCTTGGCGTGTGGCCCAACCCCTGTAGATCTCAGTCGCCTCTGCCCATCCTCCCTGAAAGGCCGTGATGACGAAGGGGTAGCTGGAGGAATAGTTCCGGCCCTTGAATCCCATGTTCTCGGGATAGTTCCGTACGCGGAACCTTCCGTTTCCCTCTCGGTCGGAGTCGAACACGAAGTCCTTCCTGCAACCAAGCCCGTCGTGGCTGGCCAAGTAGAGACCAGCTACGTTCTCGTTGAAGTATGAGAAGCACTGCATCGTGAGCAGTCCCGGATATGTCCCGTATGAGGTATGGTTCACCTTCTCGTTTTTCACGATCGTGGTGAGAGGCCTGTGGACCAGAAGTCCCTGCAGCAATGGTATTTCCAGTTCATCTCCCTCTTCGTTTTTGCCAATCTCACCTATGCCACCAACAATCGGGAAGTCGACGTGCCAGACTCCGACCTCGGTGCCGGGTTCGAATCGAAGTAGTCTGAACTTGACCTGGGAGTCAGGGCATTCGTATTCAACAGTCGTGACGACGCTCACACCTTGGAAGGGCTTCGCGAAGTCTGACCAAGTCATTGTCAACCTCGTGCCACGTTTCCCTATCTTCGTTGTCTCGACTCGGAACCTGCGCGCGTCGCTGGCGGAGAGTTCTTTCTTTCCCTCGGTCATCACTAAAGTTGCCTCCCAAAGCGCCGTGGCAGTCTTTACCGTTCGGAGGAATTCATGACCTGTTCGCTTGTCAACCAGTGACACAATGCTCCCGTGCTGGACATCTGAGAACTCCATGCGTGTTGAGTTCGTCTCGATGACTGCAAGCCCCTCGCTGTTCATGGACCGGGGGGGACGGTTCTGATATTATAGCTTTGTCGGCGATGGCGCATGCCTTGACGGTGTCGCTTGGTCTGGGTGCATGAGTTCGTGGATCAGATAGTGAACGACGGCCGGACAGCCTTCGGATATTCAGTGACGGCTTGTTGACGTTCTCTGGGGGTACTCCTCGGCGAGCCTGTTTGATGTGTCAAGCTCAAATATCCCTCTGGCTTTCTGCGAGTGGGTCCACGTGGAAGAGATGATTGGAGGATCAAAGGCCATGCCAAGCGAACGCAGGACCTATCGGCCAAGGTTCTGGAGAGACCGCTTGTGGATTGGAGTCATACTGGCCGTGCTGGGACTTCCATTCATGCTCCTAGGGCTCCTCATGGTCTGTCTGGTGATCGCGCAGTGGACTACTGCTCTCGTGAGCCTTGGAGGTCAGGTTCACCTGGCCGTCTTCCTCTTGTTGGCAGCTCTTATCTACGCGCTAGGTCATTTCCTCTTCTACATCTTCTGGTGCCTGCTCAAGAGTGAAGTCGTCTTCGCGCCCGACTACCTGATCTACAGCCGCCCCAGCGTCCTGTTGTTCTCACGCAGCGAGGTCAAGGTGCACATGAGAAGCATAGGCAGCGTTGTGCTGGGTCAAGTCGCGATGTCCCACATAGCGCCGAGTGCACTGAACACAGTTCTGGCGCGGGCGTCCGCCATCAGCAACATCGGAGTGGAGATCGGATATGAGAGTGGCGACCGGATTCGGATGTTGTCGCTCCCTGTAATGAACGACGCTGAGTATTTCTCAGAGATCGGCGGCCTCATAGTGAATCTGCACCTTATCCCTACAAAGGCTCCGTTCATTTTCATGAGGGCGGATTGGGGCCGCCTCCCGCATAGGCCGTGGATTGAGAGGGTCGCTTCCTATCTCGAGATCGGGTTCTTCATATCCTCGATCGTGATACTGATCCTCGAACTGACGTAATCTCTGAGGTGATTTCGGGCGATTTCACGCCACTGGCCTACCGTATCACATGATCTGGGCTGACGGCCCCATCGCCATCTCCACCCTTGCACTCGACACTCAGGTACTCCCCTGCGAAAGGTTTCCTTCTGCTTTCGCATTCCCTCGGGCAATACTGACACGCGACGTAGTCCTGCCCCGTCCTTGCGAAGACTCCGGATACTGACTTGATCGGTATCATCAGATAGCTCGATGTGAGAGTGACCGCGATACTGCTCAGAGGGTCCAGAATGTCAAAGAGCACTGTCTGTTGCTCTAGGCCGAAGAGCTTGCCAGTGCCAGTGCCGGGTGCGAAATCGGAAAGACCATCACCGAGCTCGTGTGCGACCAAGGATCTCACATGAAGCGAAGCCTTACCCAATGCGTAGTCACCTATCCTCCCCAGAACCCAGCCACCGAAAACGTCACGGTCACTCATTCTCGAAGCTTCCTCCTCAAGCTCATGCCCAATAGTAATGACGTAAGGAGAGACCACCTGCCCGCACTTCAATGTGTCTGAGAGTATCTGGCTCCGTAATACATGGCCCCCCTCAAGTTGGATGCAGTCCTCGTTGATCTCTTTCACTTCGAGAAAGGTGAGAACGGCTCTTGGCCTGATGAGGTCTCTGCTCTTCTCAGCTAGGAACTCGATCTCCTTCTCTCTACCTCTCAGCCTCCTGAACTCACGACTCCGGCTCAGTTCCTCATGGTCAATCTCAACTGGTATGGAGTCAACGACCTTCGTCCGAGGGTGCAACAACCAGCCCTCGCTGACATGGTACATTAACTTTCGCGCTTGGCCGAGCGTTCCTGAGACTGGCGAAGTCACCGAAGTTCTAGAGCTTCAGCCAAGTTCCGATTCCCCGTTCCTTAGCGCGGCGGTAGACCTCAGGTGCCACGGCCATATCGTCGAGTGCCAGCCCTAGGTTCATGGCCATTGTCCTCTCGTTCTCTCGCTCTCTTCCGGGTCTGAGCCCAGCGACTATCTCGCCGAGGTCGGCGTATGGATCTGGCGTGTTCTGGAAGTACCCTGTGCTTTTGTAGTACTGGAACTGCGCGTGATCGTCGGTGCTGAGTTTGTCAACCTGCGCCAAAGCCTCGGGCTTCCAGTAGCTGTCGAAGTCCACAGCGCTTGCGAATGCACCCGGTCTGAGCCAATCCTTCCCTATGGTGGGTGTCGGATGCTTCAATATGGGTCCCGAGGTGACAACGAGGTCGCTTTCGGCCACTGCTTTCTTTGGGGCGTCAACTCCTTCGATCTCCACACCCAGTTTCGCGGACATCTCATCGATGTACCGCTGCTGAGCCGACGGCAATACGTCATAGGCGTAGACATGTTTGACCGGGAACGTGCATGCTAGTGCCTCCAGATTCGTTCGCCCCTGCACCCCGCATGCTAGGATTCCCACCGTTTCGCTCTTCGGACGAGCCAAGTATTTCGCTGACAGGGCTGTTGCAGCCCCAGTCCGATATGCAGTGATCCAAGTGCAGTCCATTACGGCAAGAGGCAGCCCCGTGTCAACGTCGTTCAGGATCAGCAATCCGCTGATGTATGGTAGCCCCTGCTTGTAGTTCTCTGGGTAGCCGCTGACCCACTTTATGCCGGCCGATCGGAGCTCAGGAATGTACGCGGGCATGGCGTGAATGAACGCGTCGGGTTTGGTGTGTATGCCCGGCTTGGGTGGCATCTCAACACGGCCTTTCCCTTTCATCCTGAATGCATCCTCAAGCAGGCCGACAATCGTAGGCATGTCTAAGGCAACGGCTTCCACATCTGCTCGCGAGAGATAGAGCAGCTCCTTGGAACTCATTGTTGTTCCCAATCCGATCAGCCGATTCCCCGGATGCAGATAAAAGAGTTCAACCTACTCACATCGTGCGCCACTCCACTGATGTGCTCCGGCTCGCTGGGCTGGTGAAAATCAAGGTGAACCAACCGGGGCGTGGATCAGAACAGCATCTATCGGTTTGGCGGAGGAGTTCGAAACTGAGTGGGTCATTCCTCTCGGTATGTAGACGGCGGTTCCCGGCTCCAACCTGATGGATTCGTCACCTATCTTCGCCTTGCCTCTTCCCTTGAGCACGTACAGGGCCTCTTGGTCGTCGTGCGAGTGAGGTTCAACATTGCAGCCCGGCTGATAGGTGATAATACCTAGGGTGAGACCGCTGGTCCCCGTGGCCCTTGGATCGAGCAGGGTCCTGATCGTCCTGCCGGTGTATCGTTCGACTCTTGCCTTACTCAGTCTCGCAGAGACCGTCATTCTCCGTACCACTATCCTGCCCCGTATTTCTGTTTTCATGTCCTGCTCCTGTAGACCTCTTGACGGCTATCCCCGGATTGTTGTGCAATGCGGACAGCGGTCATTCTCTCATGAAGTCAGCAAGTCAGACTGCTAGAACTCGTCTACCCAGACCAGAGGTTCCTCTTCCTCGACCTCTTCCATGACCTTCCCTATCTTCTCCTCCACCTTTCTCATCGTCTGCCTTGAGGTGATGTAGCTGAGAAACCTGACGCCTCTGTCGATCCCAAGGTGTATTGCCCCCACCGGCACCAATACTTGCCCTATGGAGACTCCTTTCGCGTGCGGGTAGATCTCCTTCAGAACTGCATATGAGACTAAACCCATTATGAACCGGGTCAATGCGGACAGGTAGAAAACAGCTGTCATGTCCCCAGTGAAAGAGGTGATGGCCGCACCCAAGAGTGGTGCTATCGCGTTCGACAGGCCCATCGCTGCGTTGAACATGGCCACGGAGCCCTCCACGTCACCTCCCTGAGTCAGGTCCATCAGATAGGCTGAGGAGGATATTCCATCCGCCGACCAGAAGATCCCTCCAGCGACGTACCCAATCGAGGCTACGTACACATCCCCCGCCACGATGACGAGAAGAGGGAGCAAAGAAGTGAGGCAGCTACCGAGGGAGATTATGAGGACTCTCCCGTATGTGTCAACTGCAGTCCCCCATGCTGCGGTCGTGGCAATCGACATGACGTTGCTCACGACTGACATCATTCCTATCACGCTGTTCGACACGTTGAAACGATCGATCAGATACACCACTATGTAGGGGCTCGCTAGGCTGACGCTCATGGTGAAGAGCGACCTGACTGCGATGAATCTGAGGAGTTGCGCCCTCTTGTCGGGAGGCAACTCGCTCTTGGCTCGCACGGCCAGATTGATCTTGGCATCGGGCATTCCTATCTGATAGGCATACACGCTTGCCAAGTTCACGAGTGCGGCAGCCAAGAAGATCGTCCGGTACCCCCATTCGGTGCCTAGGAAGTCCAGAGTCGGTCCCGCCGCAAAGCTCCCCAAAAGGGCTCCGGCGTAGGCGTACTTGTTCAGTTCACCTATTACGTTCCCTCTCTCCCTTTCGGGCAACAAGAAGGTGAGCAGACCCCAAGCTGCAGGGGAACCCATGGATACCAGTAGAGATTGTATACCCACGAGCGCGACCAGTTGGATCGGAGTTCCCGAGAAGCCCATCAAGGCCCAGAATATGCTGTTCAGAAGCCCTGAGGCCACGACGAACGGTTTCCTGCTCCCGGTCACTCTCGTCACTCTGGCCCACAGAACCTGAATGATCGTGGACATGAGCGGAGGAATGGACACCATGAGGCCGATCATAGCTGCATCCGCTCCCAGCCTGAGGGCGAAGACAACGGTGAATGGCCCGATCAAGCCTGAGGCTACCGAGGACAGCAAGTTCGTTGCGTAGGCGTATCTCTTCCAGCTGGAACCTCCTGAAGAATCCGGCATCAGGCTTGGGGCCAAAGCCTCATCTCATATATTACGGTTGTGCTGAGGATGGACGCTGACAGATCCGATGGCCAATGGAGACGCTACTCTTTGTCGGGTTTACCCTCGCCGGTCGTGATCATCTTGGCAAGGCTGTGAATCGGAGTCTCCAACATGATGTAGACTGTCTTGCTCACATCGTAGGCCAACACCATGATCGCGATAGAGACGATGACTGAGAGTATGGGAATCACGTCTGGGGCGTTCGCCGAAAGGAAAGAGACTGCTGCGTTGGAGGATAACGAGAGAGCGGCGAGTAGGACTGCTTCCACCAGAAGGCGTCTCGGCCCGCTCTGCGCATGGACCATCGGAACTCTGCTGAGAAGGTTCTTTGTGAACCTGTCAAACAACCTGACGCTATCGACAAGGACTCGTATTGCTACAAAGAATGTCACGAGCATGAGGGCGAGTTGAATGGTGGATGACAGCGAGAGGCTCTGCCAGAATCCAAGGGAGGATACTGCAGCAAACCCCGCGATGGTTATCCCCGTAGCGATGAGGAGAACCAGCAATAGTATGAAGTTGAACGCCCACCGCAACCAGATCTCTATGAACTCCTCGTCCTTGCTCATGATGCTCAGAGCGCGTCAGAGGGGCACCAATATAGGCATTGGGACAGGCCAGACGGTACTCTCCGCCGTGCCGAGCTGTCCCTATCGATTAGAGATATATCGTCAGAGGGTCGCCAACCGACCAATGAAGCCGAGCGCGAGTGAGCGAGCTCAGTCCGTGAGAGCTGAGACCGCATTCACAGTTCTGGGGAAGGCCAGAGAGCTTGAGGCTAAGGGCAGGAAGATCATTCATCTGGAGATAGGCGAGCCTGACTTTGACACTCCGCAGCACATCAGGCAAGCAGGCATCGAGGCGATCCAACGGGGTGAAACTCACTACACGCCCACGCCAGGCATAGCTGAACTCCGCCAGGCCATCGCCGAGAACACGAAAGAGGAACTTGGAGTAGATGTCAACTGGAGGGAGAATGTCCTGGTCACTGTGGGTGGCAAGGAGGCGATCTTCGCAATCCTAGCGACCATCCTGGAACAAGGCGATGAGGTGATCGTCCCGAATCCGAGCTATCCTGCCTACGAGGCTGGAGTCAGGTTCATGGGCGCAAAGCCAGTGCTGTTGCGTTTGCGGGAAGAGAATGGATTCAGGGCATCGGCCGATGAAGTGAACCAGCTCCTCAGCCCGAGGACCAAGGCGATAGTCCTGAACTCGCCCTCGAATCCAACGGGCTCGGTCATGGAGAAAGAGGAAGTCAGAGCCGTGGCAGAGCTGGCGAAGGATCACGGGGCAGTGGTGCTGTCTGATGAGATCTACAAATCCATAATCTACGACGGAGCCAAGCACTATTCGTCAATTCAGTTTGCTGACGGACTTGAGACAACCGTGATCGCTGACGGCTTCTCGAAAAAGTTCGCCATGACGGGCTGGAGGCTTGGCTACTTGATCCTACCTTCAAGACTATTCGACGGCGCGAACAAGATGCTCAACGTGATGACTTCATGCGCCAGCGCCTTCGTTCAGAGGGCCGGCATCGCAGCATTGCGTGGTCCGGCGGACCCAGTCAATGAGATGATCAAGACCTATGCTCAAAGAAGGGAAGCGCTGATGGATGAGGTTTCGAAGATCTCCAACGTTTCGATGGTGAGGCCCAAAGGTGCCTTCTACGGGTTCATCAACGTAAGGCACCACCTGGAAAAGGCAGGGATCGACTCCGCGACTTTCGCTTCGCAGCTTCTCGAGGAGAGAGGGGTTGCGTTGCTCCACGGCACGGCTTTTGGCCAATACGGCGAAGGATACGTCAGGATCAGCTACGCGAACTCAGTGCCAAACATACGTCAGGGCATCCAAGAGATGGGAAGAGCCCTGCTTGGTCTCAAACGCGGTTGATCGAAAGACCGAGTCGATGACTTGGACGGACTCCCTTATGCTTTCATCGATTTCTGAGTCCGCGTTGGTCGTCTTGCCTTCTGCTCGTAGACCTCGTGGATGTGAGCTTCAGCTTCTCTGATGAACTCACGTTCATGTCGCAGGACCACCCGGCACTTCGTCGTTGCCCTTCGCTATCATAACTATGTAGACGGGGCCCTCGCCATCCATGAACTCCTTTGCCTTCCAGCCTGTGCCCTTGAGCAGGCCCAGCATCTCCTCCTTCGAGACGAACAAGTAGTCAAACCAGGGTGTGACGTACTTCTTGTATCTGACCCTGATCCTGACCTGCCCGGGCAACCTTCCTCTTCTCTTGTTGAACTTGTGGTACTCTAGGTGTTCTGGTACGACCGTGTTGTGTGGGTCCAATGTCTCCCCGATTATTGTTGCGTCAGCGGAAGTGATCCTTTCAAGTCTCCTGAGAAGTCGTCTGCCCCCATCAATGCTTCCGAACAACCCGAAGTTGTTGCCCAGCATCAGAACTGTCTCGAACACTCCCAGTTCAGGTGAGATGCCATTGATCGGAAGAAGTCGCACATCGCGGAGTCCTCTCAACTTGCACGTCTCCACTGCAAGCAGCGAGTTGTCGATCCCTACGACATCGAATCCCTGCTCCTGTAGATACAAGGAATGCCTCCCTGCGCCGCACCCGATGTCAAGAACCCTTCCTCGCGCCCGCTTCATTGCCTTTCTCTCCGCCTCGGGCCAGTCGTTGTACTGAGCGAAGTAGAGCGCAGGGTTGCCGTAATCGAAGTAACCGTCGTCCCGCTCCACTATCTCATAGGATTCCTCGCCCTTGAAGTAGTCGTAGAACACGTGACCTTGCGCATCCTGTCTGTCTCTCAGCATGTTCTGCACAGGGGGCTCCCGAAGGCATAATAGTTTTCGCCCGTCCTCCCGACCCATGTGCGATATGATCGTTGGCCTGGCGAGTGCGACATCCGACGGCTGCGTCATTTTCGGGAATAACAGCGATCGCGAACCCAATGAGGCCCAAGCAGTCGAATACTATCCGAGGTCGAGAAGGGGTGGGCATGTCAAGTGTACCTACATCGCCATCCCTGATGTTGATGAAACACGTTCCGTTCTGATATCCCGCCCCTACTGGATGTGGGGCGCCGAGATGGGCGTCAACGAGGACGGAGTTGCTATTGGCAATGAAGCGGTCTTCACGAACCTTCCTCGTGAGAACGACGGGTTGATTGGCATGGATCTCCTACGTCTTGGCCCGGTTCGCAGTCTCGTACGTCGAGAACAAGGCAAAGATGGAGGGTCTCTCCGTAGCGTGATGGCAATTGAAGGATCGTTTCGTGGCCAGCAAAAGTCTAAATGCCTCTCATCTCGGCGGACCTAGAGCGAGGGGACAAACATGACGGTTATGGGATACATCGGCGTGATCGTAGGGCTAGCGTTGGGCATAGCTGGACTCGCAATAGCGTTAGCCGTCATAATCGTCGCAGCTGTTCTCGGGATTGTCGCACTACCTCTCCTGCTAGTGCTGGGGATAATCCTGATCCCTCTGGCAATTGTGGGTGCCTTGCTCGGTCGCGGCGGCGTGTTCGGCAAGATCCTCTTCGTGTTGGGTGCCTTAGTGCTCGCAGGCATCATCTTGGCGGTACTCGGCATCGTCGGCCTCATCAAGTTGCTCATTTAGTCCGTCGCTGTTGCCCTCTTGCGCTGAAACACTCAGAGATGTCGAACGAGAAGGCGGTCATATGATTCAGGCTTATAAGTAGAAATCACGGCGCGGTGGCAAATGAGGACTCTGTTCGTCGTTGTTGGGATTGTGATAATCCTCATCGGTGGGTTCGTCGCATTCGGCACTTGGGAATCGTACAAGGAATTCAGCTGGTCTGACATATTCCCATCCACTCCTGCCAAACTGACCCAAGATGATAGGTATGCTTTCGTCACATCAGACTTCACGGCAGATCAGACATTGACAGTGACTGTCACTCCTTCTGAGTCCAGTGACTCAGTTCTGCTGATACTCATGACCACGACTAAGTACAACACGCTGTATCTGGGAAGCAGTGGAATAGGGCAGAGTGATGCCTTGGCTTGGGTGGAACCCACAGGCCTCGGGCAGCCAGTGAGCTTCGAGCAGGAGATACCTGCCGATGGAAGTTATACATTTGTCATTCATCCCCGGAGGGACAACGGGGTGGCACCTTGGGCGAACGGCATTCCGTTCAGCTTGAACATGAAGGTGTCTGAGCCTATGAACCTGATGCTTCCTGGCCTGGCCTTGGCGGCTGTCGGAATCGTGGTATTGGCATTCGGGGTGATATCGAAGACAAAGCAACGAATGGCTCCTCAAGCCCCGCCTCCGCCTCCTCCGGTATAGTCACAAAGGAGGACCCGACTCCTGGATGCCCAAGTGAGACATGGAAAGAAGTGCTGGCAGCAGGGCGTCGTTCGCGTTCCTCATCTGTGTCATCTACATTCTTCCACAGGTCACGGGATCCGGTGCTTCTGTAACACCTGCACTGTATGCTCTGGACGGGCAGTTTGTCGAGACCATCGACTACACGTACTCAGTCAATGCCTCTCGGAGAAGCGATGGGACTGCGATCGTCAATCTGCTGAAGCTACAGTCGTTGGACGAATATGGTTACCATCAGCAGATTCTGTCTCAGGAGATACTCGAGTCTCCGGCTGCTTCGTCTAGGAGACAATATGACAGGTATCAGAACTTCGATTGCCAGTACACCGAGCTGAGTTGGCAAGATGCACCGCCAACTGTGACAGCGAGCACAAGAGCCAGCATAAGACACACTGTAGACTATCGCCCCTTCAATACGACTTCGCCTTTCCCGGTTGATTCACGACTCTTCTCTCAGGACATCTCACCATACCTGCGATCAGAAAGCCAGATACAAGCCGACGATGCCGACATAGCAGCTCTTGCCAAGCAGCTGACCGACGGGTCCCTATGCCAGATGGACGCCGTGGTGAGAGTATTGAACTGGGTCGCCTCCAATGTGCAATACGGCTGCCCGGTCGGTGGCGCCTTCGAGGCCGATGCCTCCAGCACTCTGCGCGATCGGATTGGCAACTGTGTCAACTTCGCCAATCTGGCAACGGCCCTGCTGAGAGCAGCCGGCATACCCTCTGTGACATCAATGGGCTTCGTTGCTGATCGCCCCGAGTCCTCGTCTGGGCACGCCTGGGTTGCGGTCCTTTACCCGAGCAGCCAATGGGTGGAGTACGAGAGCTCCTTCTGGATGCCCACTGGAGGACTTGTCCCGGAGACGTTCCTGATGTCACAGCACATCACCATGCTGGCACCCCCCATGTCTGTCTACAATCCCTCGCCGTGCAACTTCACTGAACTTCATCAAGCATCATGGACAGTCTTGGCACTGCCCCAGAAGATCCAGAAGGTCAGAGTGGAGGCGTTCCACAGCGAGTTCATCTGCCTGCCTCTTGTCGCGGAGTCTCAGGGCAATCAGATGCTCTTCGTGAGCTGGACAGAACCCAAGTCTGGCTGGGCGGTCTCGAGCTCAGTGAGGATCCTCAACTTCAGCAACGCTGCGGTCCAGTCTCTCATGCTGACTCTCTCGACTCCGAGCACAGGTGATTTGTCCATAAACATGTCAGTCCGATTGACCACGCAGGGAGGCCAGCTACTCGGGGAAGTAACAATAGAAGTCGTCCCGTCACCGACGATCCAAGGTCTGTGGCCGGCCCCGGGCTCGAAGGTCTCCCCGGGAACAACGATCGCGGTCAACTACAGCAGCACGAGGAGCCTGATTGATCATGCGAAGACCAAGCTGACGCTTGACGGTGAGGACATCACATCCTCCTCGACTCTGACAAGTACAGGCCTGATGTATGTTCCATCAAGCGGGCTCACTGTTGGAAACCACGTTGTCATGGTCGAAGTCTGGGACACAACGGGAAGCATGAGCAGGAGGAGCTGGACTTTCGATGTGGAAGGTCCGTCATCTGACATTCAGCCGCTCCTGATAGCCGCTGGCGCTGTTGGGGCGCTGTGCCTGGGGGCTGTAGTAATCTGTGTGCTGGCACGCAAGAGGCCAAAATCCGTCGTCATGCACCCTCCGCCTCCCCCACCGTGACTCGATCCGTTCTGCGCTAAGTGAAATCCGTCAGTCGCCTGTTCGGCGTCTCGATCTTAGTTAGGCCCGAGACCCTAACCCCAGCCCTTCTCAAAGGCAATTCCCACTCGTCCAGTAGTTTTCCGAACAGTTGAGTTGCCGTGCCTCTCAGAACTTCAATCCGGTCGGTCGGCCCATCTAGGGTCTTGGACTTCGTGTGGATCGTCAGGTCTCTCGTGATCGCTATTGCGGTGATCGACATGAAGCTCAGGTTCGCTTCGACGAGTCTTGAGTGGATCTCATCACAGAGTCGTTCTGACAACTCAACAACGGCCTTTAGGTCGTGAGTGTCCTCCCTCAGGGTCGAGATCCTGCTGATGGACAGCGCCTCGCCCCTCTCTTGGACAGGCGTGCTGTCGATCCCATTTGCCGCTTTGTGGAAGTAGCTCCCCAGTTTCTGTCCGAAGACATCAATCAGTGTCTTCTCATTGCTTTGCGCCAAATCGCCTATTGTACCCATGCCCAAGGCTCTCAGCTTGTCCTCAGTCTTTCTGCCGACTCCGATGAGGCTCCCTACAGGCAACGGATGCAGGAATTCCTGCAGCACTTTGGGTTTGACAACAGTCAGGCCGTCGGGCTTGTTCACGTCCGCAGCAATCTTGGCGATCAACTTGTTAGGGCCTATCCCGATGGAGCAAGTCAACCCGAGCTGAGTGTGTACTTCTTCCTTTATGCTCCGCGCTATCTCGGTTGCAGTTCCGAAGTCTCCTTTTGCTCTCTCGGTCACGTCTAGGTACGCCTCGTCAATCCCGACCCTTTCGAACCGATCAACGTAGCCACGCAGAACCATCATCACCTTCTCCGACACTTCATCATAGAACACGTGATCAACGGGAAGGAAGACTGCGTCTACGCCCTTCAGTCTGTTCTTGGCGACGGATATCGGAATGCCCGACCTGACGGCGTATTCTCTGGCTAGGTAGTTGGCAGTGCTCACGACGCCGCTGTCCTCGGTCCGCCCCGAGTAGACGGAAACAACCACCGGCTTTCCCCTGATCGACGGGTTCCTCCTCTCTTCGCATTGGGCATAGAAGTAGTCAAGGTCGACGAGCATCACGATTCGAGCTGACGAAGATTCGTTGTCGGCTTGGCTCAAAGGTTGAACGCACTCGACGCCCAGCTCAGCAGGTTGTAGAAGATGTAGGTCTGATACCAGTGGCTTTCATGGTGGTTCCTCTCCTCGAACCTGTAGCTGTTTTCGGAGGTTGCTTCCAAGTCCGAACCTACGTAGACCACCCTCCTCCCGGGATCTCCGGACACGACCACGGCTGGGAGTGTGGATTGTCTGTCGCTCCCGCTTTCCGGTTGTTTCAACCACACTGCGAGGACTCTCCCCCAATCCTTCACCTTCACGCCATAGCCTCTGAAGCCAGTCTCTGACTCGAACTGGGCGCGTTTCCTCCTCGCAGGCTGGAGCAGACTGTCTTCAGACTCCCCTGGGAATTCAATGTATTTGATGAGCTTTGACTCCAACTTGCCGCCCTCTGGAGTGACGGGGCAGTTGACTCCTTCGAATGGCTCTCCCATCCACACGACTCCTCCTCCCATTGACACGAACTCATCGACTACAGAACGGCATTGCCCCGGGTCTTGGTTCGCGAACCAGAGCGCAACGCGTTCTCTCCTCTTGAGCGCGGACTTGGCCTCGTCGATGCTCGCCACGAACTCAAAGTTTGGGTACGAATGCATGATCATTTTCTCTACCCCCTTCGCATAGACTAGGAACCGCTTGGGGAATACCCTAACCACGACAGTTGCTGTCCCGACCAGCCCTTCAAGCTCCCATTCCAACGGAATCGTCACGTCGAGCTGATCCAAGAACCTCAGGTGGAGATCAGGAGGCATCAAAGTGATTCCCACCTTCTTGACTTCTCCTGCGTCCAAGTTCATGTCGAACTGGGAGTTGTCAGCCTTCCATCCATCCGGGAGTCTCAGCCTGAACTTCACGGCTTTGGCCTTGCCGCGGTTCTTCACTTCAAGGTCGTGGTCGGACTCGGCGGAAGGAGATTCAAGGACGGGATAGATGAGTCTGAAGTCAACTTCCCCGGCGGCTTGCAGCACCAGCGGCCATGATGGACTGATCTGTCCCTCTTTCTTCACGAGAGGGGTGATAGCATATGCCTTTCCCTCCTCAGCGAACACTGGCATGACTCTAAAGAGTCGGGTTAGGCCGTCTCTGCCGATCTCCTCACATCTCCAGCCCTCAGGAAGGTGCAGTTCTAGGGAGTACTG
>JBGOYZ010000009.1:0-39643 GCA_041479945.1 Thermoproteota archaeon | reverse complement strand
TGTCGTGAACAGGGTTCTCTCAGAGGGGCTGTTCATTAGCAGGGACGCGCTCGATCTCCTGAGGAAGTCGGCGGCGAGGGATGTCTATGAGAAAGCCGTTGTCAGCGCAATCCAAATCGCTAGACAAGAGAAGGCGACTGCGATTGAGGTCAGGCACGTGATGGCAGCGATCTCAGTGTCAAAGGGAGAGGTCGTGGAGCTTGGAGCCAGGGTGAGGGCAACCTTAGGAAAGGAGATCGATCCCGAAGTGGAGCTGATGTACAGTCCCAGCGACACAATGCCCGTGTCTGATTCGGTGAGCTCAAGAGTCGACTATTTCCGGAGCCGCTTCAGACGACTCGAGCGAATCCTGATGAGCAGGCCCGACTTCAGCAACCCTGTACCAGTGGGCGAGATAACAAAGGCCAGCGCGCAGGCACCGTTCAAAACCATCGCCATGATACTCAAGAAGGATAGCAGGAGACTGGAGGTTGAAGATCCCAGTGACTCTGCTACCCTGTACATGCCGAAGAACCCAGACCCTGAGCTTGAGGAGAAGCTCTCCTACCTAGTTGTTGACATGGTGGTTGGCCTAGAGTTGAGGAAATTCCAAGATGCAGTGTTCGTCAATGATGTCGTGCTGCCTGATGTACCCGACACCCCGGCCAAGAAAACCAAGGATCCGATCGTAACCCTGCTGCTGTCGGATTTGCATGTTGGCAGCCAGTACTATCTAGAGAAGGAGTTCGCCACACTTGCGGAGTGGCTTTCCGGCGCTAGGGGCACTGCCTCTTCTCAGGGGATTGCTAACGCCGTGAAATACGTCATCATCGCTGGGGACATAGTGGATGGCGTCTTCGTCTATCCCAGACAGGAACATGAATTGAAGATAGTGAGCCTGGAGAAACAGTATGAGGAGGCTGTCAAGGCGCTCTCCAGACTACCAGAGTACGTTCACCTCATCATTGGGCCAGGGAATCACGATGTGGTTCGAGACGCAATTCCTCAGCCACCCATACCGAAAGAGTTGCTGGGTGACCTTGTCACGGAGAGGGGAAACGCGACCATTGTGGGCAACCCAGCTCAAGTGTCACTGCATCAGATCAAGTTCCTGATCTACCACGGGCAGAGTCTAGAGGACATTGTGGCTTCTGTTCCCGGAATAGAGTATTCCCGGCCTCACGATGGAATGAGGTTTCTCCTGAGGGCCAGGCATCTGGCCCCGATCTACGGCGGTAACACTCAGATCTGCACCGAGGGCGAGGATGATCTGACGATTCCCTTCAAGCCAGAGGTGTTCCACGCTGGGCACCTTCACGTCGCTGGAATCACCAGCTACAGAGGCACACAGATAGTGAACAGCGGGACTTGGCAGGGCAAGACACCCTACCAGTTGAACCTGGGAATCGAACCCACAACCGCGTCACTAGGTGTGCATTTCATGAAAGACGGGATCTCCAAGCTCATGTATCTCAAAGACTTGATCTGAGCCCTTTGCTCAACCATCTCAGCCTTGGATTGAGAAGAGCCATGCTGAGAGGGCAGTCGACACCGGCACAGTGAAGTTGTCGTCAATAGGGAGGGGGAGCCGCTCCACGATCATCCCAACAACTATCGGTATCAGCAGCGATGTATTGCCAGTCAACATTAGGATGACCAGAGCCGAGGAAAGCATTCCGATCAAGGATCCACGCCAACCCTTCCTAACGCTGAAACTCCTAACTTCTTCCCCCAGTCTCTCCCTTGCCAGGCCGGCGATGCCGTCACCGAATGTCAAGTTGACGATTGCCGCAAGGGCGACCTCCGTTTTGAACAGGCTGAGAACCATAGATATGGCCGTCATTCCCAGTATCGCTTCCCAGAAGGGCCTTCTGGACGTTTCCTCCGGGCTGCCAAAGAAAGCCAGAGCGGTTGACAGCCACAGCTGTCTCCTTACAATTCCCCACCTGCACTCCTCATAGACCAGATAGGTGCCCAACAGCGACAGCGCCAGGAAGGGTAGCTCTGAGGGGAGTAATATCACACCCAAGACCAGAGCCGATCCGCCCACCAAGTGCAGGAACTTCCTGCCAGCTCCGAGTGTGCCTCCTGGTGACTTCAGACTTGCTCTGAGAGTCAAGAACACCAGCAGGACCAGAAGGACAGCCACTATGGACAGGATCAGGGTCGCCGTTCTCAATGCTCCGAAGTGCCAGCAAATGAAGAGTGACCCGAACAGAAATGAGAACACTGCCAAGTCGTAGACCGTGAATCCGCTCTTCTGGGTCTGATTGTTCATCATCGGTCCCTTTGAAAGAAGGGATACCTTAGCAGGGCGGCGACGCAGCCAAGTGACTTCAGTTTCGCACCGCCCTCATGCCTAGGGCTTATGAAAGTGATATCGCCGGAGGACTTCTGCACCGCCTTCAGCACCGACTCAAGGTTGATGGGATCAACGTTGCCTTCTTGCAGGACCGTTTCCAGCACGAGTAGGTGTGATACTGCTCCCGAAGTGGAAGCTTGTGATACTTCATTGAGACCGAGCGCGACTGCCCCGGGCTCCTGAGCCAGACGCTTCAGAACCTCCTCGATCAAGAGCGACTCCTGAGAGAAGCGAAGGTCCTTCAGGAACTTGGCCAGAACGCCGCTCTTTATCGACTCCAGCACGCCCGACATGGTGCCGCTCGTGGATGTTCCCACCTGCACCACCCTTGGCCTTAGTTCTCTGTGTTTATCCTCAAGATAGGACATGAATTCCTCCTTGGCAAATCCCGGACCCACGAGGGCAACCGGCCCGCCAGCCCTGCTTGAGAGCTCCTCAAGCAGCGACGCGACGTGTTTGTAGAATTCGATGGTGTCCTTCCGTCTCTCGTCGGGGTTCTCCTTCCCCGATATGTTGTCCCGGATCTCCTGCGCTTCGACCAGTCCAGCGTCCGCGAAAATCCCGATTGCCGCATTACCGTACTCGATCGCAGCTATCACCGCTCTGTTGGTGGAACTGCGGCTCCGCTTCAGGAGTTCCCACGCGATGAAATCCGCAGAACTCTTGAGTATCGTCACGTGCTTGCCCGGCTCCAGAGAGACCGTGTGCGAGCGACCTTTGACACCCTCGACATCCTCAGGAGCGAGCTCGATGGTGCCGGTGAGGTTAAGCTTCGCTGAGGGCAGGTCCAAGGTCTTCTTCAACACCACAATCCTGACTGTGATCGGCTTCCTGACCTTCTCTGCCTTGTCCTCTGAGCCAACTCGGAGAACTCTGAAGGTCCTTGTCACCACCCTGTCCCCGGGTTGGATGAAGTTGTACAGCAACCAGAGGTCCTCGGGGCCCGTTGGGACGGCCGATAGCGTGCCGTCTTGTCTGTCGGACTTAAGAATTCTCAAGACGAATATGACTCGCCCCGTCCATTATTAATCTGCCTTAGGCTTGGCGCGAATGGTGGGCCGGGTGAGACTTGAACTCACGACCCCCACCTATCTCAGATATCTTGTAAGGGTGGTATCCTAACCAGACTAGACGACCGGCCCTGACGATCGACCACCCTCTATCAGATTTATTTCTTTGGTGATGGTGGACCCCAAGGTTCACGATTTGAAACCGCACCGACACTCCACACGCCATCCAGAATCCTATTCGCCAACGCGGGAGGTTCGCCTTAGCGCTGCTCTCTCCCGAGCCTAGCGAGTTCGGCGATTCGAGCATCTCGGAGCCCCTACGAGCTCCTATCGTGCTCTACCACCGCCCAGCGATTCGAATCCTTTCAACGGACAGGAGGAGCAAGGCAACGATCCCGCTTCGCTATCCTCAGGTTACGAGCCCCGCATACCGCCGGTTTCGGGATAGGGCACGGCGAGCGCCCAGCCCCCCACCACCACCACTCGTAACAAACGCTTGCACGTTCTTAAGCATGAGCTGCACACAGCACAACCACACCGAAAGGAGACCCGCCAATAAACCGCCGTGGCTCGTGAACTCAAACGCTGAGCGGGTGGCCCTTAAAAGACAAGTTGGCTCTCAGGGTGTGATGAGAGCACAGCTGCACTGCGTCGCGATATGCGGGCTCTGCCTTTCTCTTGCACTCTCCGCTGGACTCGCGAGGACAGCTGCAGTGCCTGATGAGTACAATTTCTCTCAGAGGATGTACAGTTTCAGCGACATAATACAGGGTGTGCTAGAAAGCGTACAGACCATGATCGTGAGTATGGCCAAGTCCGTGCTGTCGGCCACTATGACAATCATGGCAGCAGTCTACGCCCCGATGGTCGTGCTCGGCGTCCTGTTGTACACCACCAAGTTCAACAGGTACAGGGGAAGAGACCTGATATTCGGCGCTCTTCTCTTGGCTTTCTTCTGTGAGTTCATAATGCCCTCCCTTTTGGCTTGAAAGGGATTTATCTGGCGCCAGCGACCAGACATCGATGAGCAAGGGCAGCAACGTAAAGAAGGTAAGAGCCTTCCAGATCCTCGACTCGAGGAGCAACCCCACAGTGGAAGCTGAAGTTGAACTGGAAGACGGCAGTTCAGGAAGGGCCTCGGTCCCGTCCGGAGCCTCAACCGGAAAGTTCGAGGCTATCGAACTCAGGGACAGGGATTCGAAGGCCTACTTGGGCATGGGGGTCCAGGGGGCCGTCAGGTCAGTGAACGAGATCATCGCCCCCACCCTTGTCGGTTGGGATGCGCTGGCCCAAGAGAAAATCGACCGACGGATGTTGGAGCTGGATGGAACCCCCCAGAAGAGCAAGCTCGGAGGGAATGCAATACTCTCCGTTTCGATTGCGACCTGCAAGGCAGCAGCTGAACACTTGGGCTTGCCGTTGTTCCGTTACTTGAGCAAGGGTGAGAGTCGTTGTGTGCTCCCGGTTCCGATGATGAACGTCATAAACGGGGGCAAGCACGCGGGCAACGCACTACAAATACAGGAGTTCATGATAATCCCCGCGGGATTCAGATCCTATCCTGACGCACTGAGAGCAGGTGTCGAAACTTACCACACACTCAAGAAACTGCTGTCGAGCAAGTACGGGCGCACGGCCATCAACGTCGGGGACGAGGGAGGGTTCGCACCGCCACTCACTCAGACCAGCGAGGCTCTGGACGTGCTCGTGCGCGCAATTGAGGAGGCAGGGTACTCCAGCGCGAACCAGATCCGTCTGGGCCTTGATTGCGCGGCCTCGTCGTTCTTCGACGAGAACACCGGAAGGTACAACATAGACGGGAAGGAACTGTCGGGAGGAGAACTAGTCGACTATCTGTCCCAGATAGTGCAGAAGTATCGGTTGGCCTCCGTTGAAGATCCTGTCGCTGAGGACGACCTAGATAGCTTCGCTGAGTTCACCCGCAAGTGTTCGAACATACAAGTGGTGGGTGACGATGTTTTCGTGACGAACAAGGATAGGCTGGAGGCCGGGGTCAGGAAAGGGATAGCCAACGCCTTGCTGTTCAAAGTCAACCAGATAGGCACGCTAACTGAGGCCTTCGAGACGATGGACTTGGCGTTCCGCAACAAGTACAGAGTCGTGGTGAGTCACAGGTCTGGAGAAACAGAGGACAACTACATAGCGGATATCGCTGTCGGCAAGGTTGCTGGCCAGATCAAGACAGGAGCACCAGCTAGGGGAGAAAGAACGGCCAAGTACAACAGACTGCTCAGGATATTCTACGAATGCGAGGACAGCACAACCTACCCGGGAACCGAACTCTTCAAAGGCTGAGCTAGCCTGCTCTTGAAGAACAGCTTCGTTCCTCCGCCAGAGAACTGCTCGTCGTGACGTACCCTGAAGAGCACGGGCAGGCCGGAGCAGACCTTCCCCACCGCTAGACAGCATAGCTCAGGGAGTCCCCTCACGAAGGACGTGAGCGACTCACTGTCGACCTGCGTTACTCGGGCCAGGAACCCGAGGTCACTGTCGTTCGAGTAGTTGAACAGGAAGACCGAGTCCGCCTGCCTGTACACGAAGTTCGAGAGGCTGCTGGGCTCGTTCGTGATGAACAGTAGAGATATGCCCAAGTGGCGCATCCTAGTGACGAGGTCCTCCCAGAACGGCATACCTTGGTAGATGTGTGCCTCTTCGGCGAAGAGGAAGATCGGATCCAGTCTCCCCCGCTCCATGGCCTGGATTATGTTCTTCATGATGAGTTCTATCACCAGCTTCTTGAAAATGGTGGGCAGACCTCTCAAGAACACCGAGAGACAGCGACCGCCAGACTTCTGAAGCTCGGAGATCACCTCCACGTCTGCAGGCTGGTCGTTAATGATGCGCGACGCGGCTATTACCTCAAGACGGCGTGTCAGCGCGTCCTTCACGTAGTCGTTCATCCTCGAGAACAGTATCTCCTTTCTCAGACCCTCAAACGAGAGCCTGCCCGAAGCCTCAAGCCTGTCCCAAACCCTCGATATCTCAAGTATGGAGGTCTGCGGGAGTTCCATCAAGTCCTCGAGCAGGGAAAGGAAGACCGACTTCGGTATCATGCGGAGTTCGAAAGTAAGGTTCTTTCCGGGGTCCAGTTGGACGAACCTCCTATCGTGAGAAAGCGGCATGTATTCGTTGTTGATGTCCAAGACGACGCATCTCCCACCGTTTTCTACCAGACCCCTTATCATGGACTTGGCAAGCGTGGATTTCCCGGCGCCCTTTCTGCCCAAGATCAGAGTGAGAGCCCCATCCAAATCAGTGAGGTCGATGAGCAGTTCCGAGCCGTCGTCAAGCAGGAGTCCAACCGGGAATGGAATCATTTGCTCTTCGTCGACGACGCGCCTGATCTCACGGAGAGTCGTGCGCACTATGGTCGAGCCCATCCGCGCTGGAGCCCACAGCGCGTTCCCGGTGAGTGAAGAGTTCGTGAGTGAACCTCTGACCTTGCATCTCAGTACCTTGGAATCCATGATCTCCCCACGGACCTGTTCAAACAGCTCGTCCGATTGAGACTCGACGAGTATGTCGGAGGCGCGGGCCATCCTGATGATCTCTTCCAGTTCGCCAGGAACCTTCAGGTACGAGATGTGCACCACCTGAAGAACGAGCGACCTGTCCTCTGACCCGTCCTTGAGCGCTAAGAAGTCCCCGACTTGGGATTTCCCCGCGGGCAACTCGAGTATCTCGTAATCCTCACTCGCTTTCGAAAGGAGGTAGAGCATGATTCATCCCCACATCGAACCCAAAAGCAGTTTTCTCCCGTCTAGCGGATCGAGCAACCTGACCCCGTGCTTCCTCATAATCACGATCCTCGCGGACAGCACCTCTGCTGGCAGTATCTTCGAGAATATGTGGGCGAGTTTCAGCGAGTCCGGGTACCCGACATCCAGTGCGTCGCTGCGCGAAAGGGATGAGAACGCCGACGGTATGTCGTCAGGTTGATGTGACCACACTCTACCGTTCAACACGAACCCTCCGCTTGAGAGTCTGACCAAGCAGGAGTTGAACGGCCGTTTGATCATGACGAACGGCCCGCTCGGAAACCCGAAACTCTTGTCCTCCTTGTCTTGTGGGGGAACCGTCTTGCTCAGGCCAATCACCTTGGTTTTCCTGGGCACGTGGTAGGACACGTCTTCGGGGAGGGCCACCCCATCAAGAAGGACGATTCCATCCCTTACGAGATCAACGGCAAGACTCTGGGCGAATGCTTCGAGCGCGAACAGTATGGAACCTTGGTTGGTTGGTGACTTCGCCACGAGTGGACCTATCTTCGTGACATGCACATCTCCTGCGATCGACTTGGTGACTATTGCAGCGCGAGCGGCTTCGTAACTGAACCCGCCCCCGTACCCAAGCTGGACATTGGAGCAGTCCACCGCAGCGACTGGAGCTTTGTCGCCAGCAGTCTCGAGCGGGTATATGTCGTACGTTTCGGGCCCATCGTTTGTGATTTGTTCCTGTAATTCACCGACGTGAAACTTCTCTCCTCCGAGCGCGTCATTGACGAATGGTAAGTCTATTATACGCTCGGACAGAAGTATCTCAACCTGGGTGTGGCGGGCCATTCCTCTTCATCCCCCGTAATGTGAGGCTCCCCCGAACCTCACAACCCGCTACATCCATCCTACTTCACATCACCTGGAGGAGAGATCATAGGCGAAGTCTCCAAGATTCCCCTGTCCGTTATCTTGTACACTCCTTTGGCAACCCTCTCCACTTCTCCCTGCTTTGTCAGCTTCGTGAGGTTGTTGTTGATCGTCTTCTCAGCAATCCCGGTGGCTACTGCGATCTCCTTGACGGACAAGGTAGGTGTCGGTCGCGCGCTCAACTCGCTAGCAACCCGTGCGGCAACGAGGGCCTTTCTTATCCCCTCGATCGCATCGGCGGGTTTCTTGACGAATATGATGTCGGCGCCGCTTATCTTGACGTCACTCCCGATCATGTCAGCCAGTTCTGATGCTGATGGAATTCGTAGGAAGATCTTGCTCCCTATTGAGAACGCAGGAATGGAGTCCGACAGGAATTTCTGAACTGCCTTCACGACCTCTGTTGTCTCGCCTGAGAACTTGGACGAGACGACGTTCTCGCCGCTCTTAACTTCAATGAATACTTCCAGATCTTCTGCTTTCATTGTTGTACCACTCCTTTCAGATGCCTGACCAGCTCCGTGGCCATAGTTCTGCCTTTCTCCGTGAGCAGGTACTCGCCCGAGGGAGTACGCAACACGATCCCCTCCCTTCTCATCTCTGTAAGCCGTGCGGGATAGCCGGCGGCCACGATACCGCTCAGGCTGAGCTGGACCCCTATGTCACCACTCTTGAGACCCTTGTCCCCGGCGGGAAGCAGCAGCAACTCTATCGCCTCCTTGTCGGTGACAGAACTGTCCATCACCTTGAGTATGGGAGCGCCCTTCTCGTCGAACCGCATTATGCCCTTGATGTCTACTTGCTCTTCACCCATCGAGGCACTTTCCACCGCCGCGTCTATCCGGTTGAGGAGCTTCGGCACGCCTTCTAGGAGTTGACTGATTTCGTCCATGTTGGTGGCCTCCAGTTGCACCACCGCTCTCCTTCTTCGAATGGAAACGCGGATAGTAGGCATTTCGTTACGTTACGTAACAAAACGTATGTATTTAAGCGTTTCTACCCCTCTTTCCCCGCCTCCCTGTTCGGTCTGGACACGTTTGAGGCCGACCCAGTCTGACAGCCCGTAGGGTTCCACTCAGATGACGAAGTGTTCGTTACCAAGGTGGTGGCAAACGAGGCAATAAGTCACAGGCAATGGGGCTTCCATGGACCGAGAGAGATCGCAGAGAGTTGTGTGACTATCAAGCATGTTGCTCAATCGAGCTTCCAACATCACCTGCAATTGACAACGTACTATGGCATGCTCCAGAACAGCATGACCCTCACATCCACATGTTGCTGATTCGTCCACGACCTAGACCTGCTACCGACTCTGGACCGGATCCATGAGTAGTGGAAGACCATCGCATCAACATTCAAAGACGCGCAACACATTGAATCTATCTGACTTGAAGTCACAGTCGTCTTAGAGCGCAACGAACGACTTCCGGAAGGAATACTGCAGTGGGGTGCGCACCAAAAACTTAAGAGTGTGTGGGCAAGTTGGTGGAATTGGCGAGGGAAAGCGAGACGCTCGTGCGCGTAAAGTAGGGTAGCCAGGTCTAACCCGCGGGGCTCATAACCCCGAGACCGGACGTTCGAAAGCGACACAAAGTCGCCGAATGTCGTCCCCTCGCTACTTCTTCTACCTTCTTGGCTTGTCAACCACTAGGTGTATGTTAAGTCGACGAGATGAAGCAATGGTGAATCATGTGCCGCTTTCGACACCGTCGACTTCTGGTCACGGCATTCGTTGCACCCGCTAATCGTCCCTCCTATGTGCCGATCGATGACACCTACGAAACAGACCGGCCACAACCAAGAAGGCTCTGCTCACTACGGCATTGCCTTAGAACGGTTAAATCACTGCTGATCCCCTGCGCTTTCTAAGACCTAGGTCGTTGAACTTACCACCCAAGAGACTGGAGATCGGAATAGATGACACTGACTCGCTCAATGGTGGGTGCACGACATTCGTTGCATACAACATAATCAAAACGGTTACGGACAAGCATCACGTCAAGGTCGCCGACTACCCGTACTTGATCAGACTGAACCCAAACTATCCACCAAAGACCAAAGGTAACGGCGCGATCAAGGTCTCGCTTCAACTGGACGTAGACGCTGATTTGGAAACAGTCACCGAAACCATTGCCGATGTCGTGAGAAGCCACTCGCGCATCGATGAGGAGGGCACCGAACCAGCGATTGCCCTTGCGACCAATCTGGTGAGAGATGAATCACTCGCTGATTTCTACCATTCAACTCTGATCAACGTTCTTCGCCCTAGAGTGGCTATCGAACTGGCCGAGAGGCATGGCATCGATCTGTTGTTCCTCAAGGACTCAGACAAGGGAGCGGTTGGAGCGCTGGCGGCGCTGGGAGCCGATCTGTCCGGAGACCACACATACGAGCTGCTGGCGTACAGGGACGAGGATATGTGGGGCAAACCACGGCAGGTCGACAAGGGAAGCGTGATCACCATGGATCACGAGACTAGCCCTCTCACCTTCAACAACTATGACTACACACACAAACGGGTATTGATCGCCCCGCGTGGACCCGACCCAGTTCTAGTTGGTATCAGAGGCGAGACTCCTGACGTGCTACTGAGAGCCCTCGAGATGTTGCGATTTCACGAACCCATCTTCGGGTATGCGGTGTTCAAAACCAACCAAGGAACCGATGCACATTTCAGAACGTTTCATGAAAGACACTCTGAAGAGCTGGTGTCCCATTCCGTGCGATGTGTGTCCGGCAAGGTCATCCGTAGACCCGAAGCGATCAGGGGCGGGCACGTCCTGTTCTCCGTAGGAGGGGAGGCTCAAGAGGTTCCAGTCATCTGCTTTGCGGAGTCAGGTGAGCTCACGAAGAAAGTCAGGAAGCTTGAGCGAGATGACTTTGTTGAAGTGTGTGGAGGCACAAGAGAAAGGGGAAAAGTGCTGTGCTTGAACCTGGAGAGACTGGACTTGGTTCAGGTCGTGGCGAAGAAAATAATCAGACCGCCAGTCTGTCCGGATTGCGGAAAGCGATGTAAGAGCAAGGGACTCAGACAGGGCTATGCTTGCCCCAAATGCGGTCGAGCTTTCCGTCAACCACAGACAGTCGAAGTCGAGAGGGCCATTGAGCCGGGTACATATCTTCCTGATGCAGGGGCGATGAGACATCTTAGTAAACCTCTTTCCCGGAAAGGCCTCGAGAAAGGATCCCATCAAGCGATGCCGCTCGTCGATGGCTGGTTCAAGTAACGCGGCCGGCTTAAGGAACCTGCAGATCGATTAGTCTGACGAGGGCTGCGAAGCTCCTGTTGACATGCGCGGCGGGTTTGGACTTGTCGTTCATCACCGAAATCACTCCAACCGCTGGAACCTTGTACAGCCTACACGTAGCCACTATCACAGGTGAAAGCCCCATGACCTTTCCCGGGTGAAGGGGGCGTAGCTTCAACCCTTGAGCCCATTTTGCCGATGACGAGTCGCTTGCGATGTAGAATGTTCCCAAGTGTCCGGCGTGATCTTTCACAGCGGCGTCTAACACCACGACCCTCTCGGATGAAACCTGCTTGGCTTTCCTGACCAGATACTCGGCCATCCAATATGAATAGGGGGCAGGGGTTAGTCCTATCTGGAAGTTGCTCGTGGCTATGAGGAGGTCCGGCTTTCCTTTTGTGGACTTGTAGATATCGATGCCAGGCACGTATGGCCTTCCGTCATCTTCTCCGAGCAACACATCCGGCAGAAACTGAGGTACACATTTGATGAACTCGGCCGCCTTCGTGATTTCCATCAGCTTCTCGACCACGTGCCGACCGATCATGGTAGTGCCAGGGATCGCCATCACTGCAACGTTCGCGCCAGGAGGCGGATCGTTGAGTACGAACTCCTTGAAAAGGCTCATGGTTGGGACTTGAGATCCTCTCGAAGCTTGAGCAGTATGGTGGTAATAGAGCTTTCGGGGTTGAGCGCAATCACCTTTGCCTGGCCCGGGAGATACACCACCTTCACCAAGTCCAAGCGCTGCAATGCGTCTGTGGCCCTACCCACGCTGGACACCGAGCAGCCGACCTGCCTGGAGATTTCCGACTGACTGTACAGTCTGCCGGGGTTTCCCAGAAGACATTCCAGCACCTTTACCCTCACGGACCTGCCGAAAACGGAAGATAGGCTGGCCACGATAGACCGGTGACTCGCTCAGTTATTATCGTTATGCGCTGGGATCCAATCGAGGAAAGACTGGATTAACGTTTAACTATTCCAGAGAGGAGAACGGATTCAGCGGCGGTAGCCAAGCCAGGTCAAACCAAAAGCGTGACCCAAGGCGGAGGACTCAAGTCGAAAGAGGAGAGATCCTTTCCTGCAGAGGTTCGTCGGTTCGAATCCGACCCGCCGCACATCCTAACCTCGACTGACTCGTCGCGACGAGAATCAGAAGCCCCGGGCGAGATTCGAACTCGCAACCTGCAGCTTACGAGAGTCGGCCAGGACTGCCGCCCTGCCGTTGGGCCACCGGGGCTGAGCGAGATCTCGCCCGAGCCGCTTTAAAGCATTAATGCCAGATTATCTTCTTCCACGGGAAGATGGACGATCAACAAGGTGAGTAGATGAAACCGTCATCACACGATCGGACGGTCGTCGACATGGGTGAGCTCGGCGTTGTCAGGCTGTTCAAGAAGATGTGGCATCCCAAGAGACCAATACTGCAGAAGTACGATGACGCTTGGGCATTCAAGATAGGGAGAACGTTTGTGACCATTTCAACAGACATGCTAGTGGAGCGGACTGATATTCCTCCCGGGATGACCTACGAACTCGCCGCTAGGAAAGCGGTCGTGATGTCGTCCAGCGATATTGCTTCCAAAGGTCATACACCCGTTTACCACCTAGCGTCTGTTGGGCTCAGGTCGGACACGACATCGAAGGAGGTCGGTCAGCTCCTGATGGGGATCAAAACGGGCATTTCGGAGTGCGGCGGGGAATTGATTGCCGGCGATACGAATGAGGCAGGAGAGCTCACCCTCAGCATGACCTCGGTGGGCCTGAGCGAGAACAGACCTGTTCCGAGAACCTTGGGAAGGGAAGGCGACATCGTCGCGACGACCGGCAAGTTCGGAGGGCCCCCGGCCGGATTGCTGATCCTGATGAGTGGGGCGCGTGTGCCAAAGAGAGGTCGCAAGGAGTTGGTGGAGTCCGCTCTCAGGCCAGTGGCACAGGTCATTGCTGGCGTCTCACTCTCGGCGGCGAAGGTGCTGAGCGGTTCAACCGATTCGAGTGATGGTCTCTCCGCCAGTCTTCACAACATGGCAGACAACTCCGGCAGAGGAGTCATATTGGACCACGTACCGTGTGTTGACCACCTCAACGGGTTCGCGGCGCTCAACGGGTTAGACCCGCTGGATCTCGCCCTGAACGGCGGAGAGGAATATCACTTGGTGTTGTCGGTCAAGAAGGACATGTGGAATCGTGCGCTAGAAGTTGCGCATGAAAAGCAGTTCGAGCTTTACAGTGTTGGCAGGGTAGTATCCAGCAGAGGGTTGTGGATCTTGGACGCCAACGCGAGAAAACGTGCCATTCCTAGAGGTGGTTGGCTGCATTTCGAGAAGCGCGAGGGCAGCGCCGGCTGGACACCAACGCGAACCGTCCACAAACCGTGAGACGGCGTCGCCAACTTTTTAAGGCAGATTACAAACACGACGAGCGAATGCTTGAGCTGCTAGTCGCCTCGGTCATGGGTCTCTGGGCGACGTACTTCTTCATCACGAGAGTCGTAGTGAAGATGTTCCCAAGTTGGGGAATAGTGGGCGTGGATGTCCACAAGCCTGACAAGCCAAGCATTCCGGAAATGGGCGGCACGGCCCTACTGGTTGGGATCTCTTGTTTTGTAGTCGTCACGATCTTGCTCGACGCGCTCACGTATGAATTGCTGGCGATCTTCCTAACGATAATGGTTGCAGGGGTCATCGGAATTGCGGACGACGTATTCAAGCTCAACAAGAGAGTCAAACCCGCACTCTGTATGCTCGCCGGATTGCCCATCGTGTTGATGGGCACCTACCCGAAGAACCTCGCCCTTCCGTTCTCAATATCGTTTCACATCTCAACCCTGTACCCCCTGCTCGTCTTAGTCGCGCTCACCGTCACCGCGAATTCCATCAACATGTTCGATGTGATGAACGGCGTGGCATCCGGGACATCATCGGTTGTGCTAGTTGCGTTGGTGTTGAGTTGGTTCGTGAAGTTCATTGTCACTGGCGGATCAGGCATGGCGTCAATAATCGACGGAGCTCTCATGGTTCTGCCGCCAGTAGCCCTGCTCTTCTTCTATAACCGGTATCCTTCCAAGATCTTTCTTGGCGACACTGGAACACTTTCTATGGGAGCGGCCATCGGAGCAGTCGCCATCGTATATGGATTGGAGTTCCCCGCAGTGGCCGCCATGATGGTTCCGATAACCAACGCGTTCTTCTCGATATTCTCCCACGGAGGCTTGTTCGAGAGGTCAGAGCTCAAGGAAAGACCGATTCTCATCGGTGAGGATGGCAGGTTATCCTCCAACCCTAGCCCCAAGGCGCCGCTGACGCTGACCAGGCTAATGCTCCTCCTAGGATACGATAACGAGAAGGACCTGCTCACGGGGTTCATGGAGCTGACGCTGGCTATGGCGTTGGCCGCGATCATTTGCGGCGTCTTTGTCTGGTGGTGAGACTTTGAGCCAAGGATTCCGGGCCAAGCCTGTTCTGATCATCTTGATGGTGAATGTCCTGTTCATAGCGGCTGCCCCGCGCATCTGGTTTGAAATTCTGGCAGGGATCTACAGGGTGCTGTCCCCCATCGTCGGCAGAACGGCTGTGACTTACGTCCAAGCGGCACTGACGATTGTTGCCGGAGGCACTTGGCTCTATGCTTGGCGAGAAAGCTTCCGCAGGTTGTACAGGAAAGCATCAAAGAACGCTTCTAAGGACCATTAGCTCTTCCATTTGAGGAGGAACTCGCATATCTTCTCGGTCGGATCCTCCATTTTCCTCAGCAAGGCTGATGCACGTTCCCTTAGTTGTCTGCTCTTCTCGTCGTCCTCGTAGAATGCCAAGATGAGATCAGCGATGTCCCTGGCTGAGGACGGTTGGAACACGAGTTTCTCTCTCATCAGGAATCTCTCGATAGCGTTCGGACGCGGCGACAGGCTGATGGTCAGAGCTCCAGAAAGGGCAGCTTCTCCTGTCATTGTCCCCCCGCAGCCCAAGAACGTCGAGGCAATCCTGAGTTGCTCGATCCCGTCGACTGGACCTCGCGGTATTCTGACAGAGGAGCCCAATAGTCTGTGATACATGGAGGAGTGACCGTAACGCCCCAACACGACGAGCGTTACCTTCCGGCCGAGCTTGGTCCTGAGGATGTCCAGCGTCTGTCCTACTACCCTAGCTGACGATGGTTCTTGATTACCCACGTAGGCTGCCTTGAACTCTTCTGGTCGATAGATCACGGAGAGCCGATCCTTGGGACGCGCGCCGGAGTCTGCTATCTTGAGCTCTTTCATCCAAGCGGCTTGATCTAGCCCCCTGTATTGCACTACATCGCCCTCCGGAATCCCGAAGCCAATCCATGCGGCCTTTGGTATGACCCAAGGTGCAAAGAGCTTCTTAGAGAGAGGGATCGTGAGCCGCATTACAGCTTCGGCGTGAGGAGAATCGTTCGCCATCATGTGCGGTATGCCAAGGCCGAACGAAGCCCTGGCGGCCTCGGGAGAACCGAAGGTGAACACTAGGTTTGGTTTCATCTCAGCCAATAGCTTCACGTAATCTTCTGTGCGCCGCGCTGAAAAGAGGGCCTTTTCCAGCATGTTGCCGCCCCAACGCCCTAACACGGTCGCCCTGATTCCGAGCAACCTGAGCATCCTCTCTGATTCGTAGTAATTCCTCGTGGTGTAGGACACATTGACTCCATCAGAGCGCAGACGCTCACCCAGCTTCGAGAGGAAACGAGCTTGTTTTGGGGTGAGAATATCCATCAAGACCCTCAATGTCTTGGAGCTTCAGAAACGGGGTAAGTTAAAATAGAATTCGCCCCACTTCGGAAGTAAGTATGGTGAGACTTCACGACCTAGCTCCACATGAAGCGGTGAATGCCCTCAGGAATGGAGACCTCTCGGTTGGGGTGTTCGGATTCGGCCATGTCGGACTACCTTTGGGCATAGCTTGGGGGAGGGCTGGGGCCAAGGTGATCGGCGTCACCAAGGACAGCGAACATATCAAACTCATCGAGAGAGGTGAGTCGCCCTTCCCTGAGGAGGAAGGCCTAGCGGAGGGGATCAAGGAATGCCTTGGCTTGGGGAGGTTGAAGGTGACAGATGACTCTTCCCTCGCTGCAAATCAGACTGACCTGAAGATCATAATCGTCCCGATTCCGTTCGAGCCGCCCAAGAGACCTGATTTCTCGGCCTTGAAGGATGTTGCCATGCACATAGGGAAGGCCCTGAAGAGAGGTGATATCGTTGACTTGGAGTCATCTGTTCCACCAGGCACTACGAACGTGGTCCTGAAGCCTTTGCTGGAGCGTCACAGTGGGCTCAAAGCAGGAGAGGACTTCGGGCTCGTCTATAGCCCGGAGCGGATATTCGTTGGCAGAGCGCTCGCAGACATCGTCGATAGGTACCCGAAGGTCATCGGCTCTGACTCGGACAAAGCCCTGAGGATAATGTCTGAACTTTACTCCCAGATATCGAAGAAAGGAGTCCTGCCAATGAGTGGCGCCACGGCAGCTGAACTCGAGAAGCTCTTTGAGGGCGTCTATCGAGACGTGAACATCGGCCTTGCCAACGAGTTGGCGGATCTCGCCAGCAGGCTCGGTATATCCTACTATGAGGTGAGGGACGCCGCGAATTCCCAGCCGTACAGCCATCTTCACGTTCCTGGGGTCGGCGTAGGGGGTTTCTGCATCCCGGTATACAGCAACTATATCATAGACCAAGGAAAGAGGAACTCCGTTCCGACGCCGATAACCGCTACAGCTAGGAGAAGCAACGAGGACCGACCCAAGAAGCTCTCAGTTGAACTCCTGAACCTGATGAAGCGCTCAAGAATCAAATCAAGAGCGGCGAAGGTCGCTGTCCTCGGCATATCGTTCAGGGGAAATACCGGTGACACTAGGCTGTCCCCGAGCATTGATTTGATACAACACTTGGCTCCACATGTGGCTGAAGTGAGAGTCTACGATCCCATAGCCGCTACTGTCCGCTTTTCCCGCAAGAACATCTCTAGAGTCGACACGCTTGAGAAAGCATTGTTTGGTGCCTCGGCTGTGTGCGTGACTGTGGAGCATGAGGAGTTCACGAAACTGACATTCGAGCAACTGGCGAAACCACTCAAGAGACCAGCCCTGATAGTTGACTACAAGAAAGTTGTGAAGGGCGACATCCCCGCAGACAGAACCATAGTCTCTAGGGTCACAGGCGAACCAAGCCCCGGAGGTTCCTGACCATGAAGTACGAGCTGCTTGACATGCTGGCATGTCCCATGGACAAGAAGCACCCTCTAGAGCTGATTGTCATAGAGGAGGGATGGAAGGAGACCAAGACCAAGGATGGTGACCTGATACGGTGGTTGGAGATCAAGACTGGCGTACTCAACTGCCAAACCTGCAGTAGGTGGTATCCCGTAACGGACGAGATACCGATCTTGCTTCCAGACGAGCTTAGGAAAGAAGGGGACGATCTGAAGTTCCTCAAGCAGTATAGGGATCAGTTGCCCGAGAGAATCGTCGGAAAAGGAAAGCCCTTCAATCTCTCGCCTTGAAATAACGACATCAGAATGTTGTCTGTGTGATAGGCGCAGAACTTGATAGTGTCTCCCTACTCTCCCAGTATCGCCATCGCTTCTCTGACTGCGAATCTCACTCTGTCGGTGCAGGCATAGTCATGGACGCTTCGCAGGTATTCCTTCATTCCCTCGGGCGTCTTCACATCTAGGCCCGTGAGTTCCCGACACGTCACTGCTCCCCACTTCTTCCTGAAGGCCTCTATGAACTCGTCAGTCTTGTTCCAGGCCATCTGTGGATTCTCGACATTGCCGGTCCTGCCATACTTCAGACCTATGGCTATGGCAGCTCCAGAGATTGTCCCGCAAGTAAGACCGTTCAGAGAGAAACCTGCGCCTATGCTTGTAACTATCTTTGGAACTAGGTCGGACTCAACGCCGAGGTACTCCGCGAGGGTCAAGAGGACGCTTTCGCAGCAGTTGTAGGGACGACCTTCGGGGAAATTCGGAGGACGCTCCTGGAACCGCTTTGTTGCCTTCTCCTGTAACTCTTCCACAGTCGGCATATCATGTTCGTCCTCCCCAACAGTTTTATGGCTTTTTCCTGAATGTCAGAGAAGAAAGGATCGACGCAATTAGCATGAGCTAAGCGCTGGAGTTTGGTAGCCCGGGAGAGATTCGAACTCTCGTCGAGGGGTCCAAAGCCCTATGGCTTCAGGCGCAACCTGAAGTCCCCATGCTTGACCGCTGCACCACCGGGCTTTTCGGGCGAGAGTTTTGGCTGTACCTTTGATTTAAGGGCTTTTGTCCGCGCGACTAGCTCGTGGGGAAACTCTCAAGGAAAGATCGAATCTTGGATATAGTATCTGAGATCTCGCGAGAGTACCTTTCAGAGAGTTCGGAGTATGCCGCCCTAGAAATCTTCCTGTTCAGGTATCCGAAGCCTACTTCTCTTTGAGAGGCATGCTTGGCTTGGAGTTCAGCCCACAGGCCGTCGTAGTTCCTCAATCTACTCCCGTACTGAGACGAGACACCAACCAGCCTCCTCGACGAATCGCGGACTTCAGACAGTGCACGCTCAAGATCCGACCTGAGCTTCTGGTGAAGTCCCCTGAACTCCTTGCGATTCATGTCCCCTTCGTAGTATCTGATCTCGACTTCTTGGATCTGAGAGAACAAAGCGACGGACTTCTTTATCGAATGAGCTACCTCGGCTGCCAGTTTGAGCGACGGCGTGGCTTCGACTTTCTCTGCCTCGGCTGGCTTCCTCAGGGCCGTATAGTAAGTGCCCAACAGGACCGCCCCCAAGACGAAAACGAGTGCCGACGGGGTATAGCCTGTCCACAGAAGAGGATAGTTTATGGTGATCGTGAGGTTCTGCGACAAGACATCCAGTGGCAAGTCCCTGACTGAAACGCGAGCCATGCCTGAGGACGGGATTTCCAGACCCTGGAGAGCGACTTGGCCCAGCTCAATCCTTTCAACCTTGGCTCCAATCGGTAGATTGAGTGTGACCGTGTAGTTGGTGACCAACAGAGAGAAGTTGGATGCAGCCGGTACCTTGATGGCCAGTGTGTCCCCATTCCTGCTCGTGAAGTTTGATGCTGGGATCTTGTAGTCTACAAAGAAGGTGTAGCTTCCTCCCGTTGCCAGACTGAACCTAGGTGTGACCGAGACCGCATTCTGACTGCTGTTCGCGATCACGTGGACTGAGAATGTTATTGGGCCAATGAAATCCTTGGCTGAGATCTCGGTAGCCTGATTGGTGATATACACAGGCGGAATCGTCGATTGTGGCTTGAGGGGATCGGACCTCGCGACATATCCCTCTTCGACCGTCAGCCCGAAGAGCGGATCCAAGGTTATGGTCCTGTATTGAGTATCAGCAGTGAAACTCGCGGGGTAGGAGCTCAGCAATATTGAGAATAGAGAGAAACTCTGTGTTTCTTCGGCCGGAAACTTCATGTAAGCCACAGTCCTGTTGCCCAAGTCTTGCTTCTCGAAGTACGTGGGTGTTTCCCATAGCTCGCCCTGTGGCACGGAGATGTTAGCCGAAAACAAGTGAACTGGAAGGCTCGTAGCGAATTTCAAGGGGAAGGTCACGTTCTTGAGTTGTATGGCGTACTGCTCCGCCGATATCACGATCCGATAAGCGAACGAGAAATTCACATAATCGCCTTGCACTAGTCCCAGTAGCGAGGCTGACGAGGTTGTGAGAACCAAAGCGCCCGATTCTTCAGTGAGTGTGAACAGGTCGGAATTCACCACACCGAAAACGGAGACGGAGAACGGCTTGGGCAAGCTGACTATGCGACTTGCGTAGGCATAAGGTATAGTGAAATTGAACGATGTGAGCTCCGCCCTTTCGATATCGGACTTTGATATCATGAACGTGTCGTTATAGGACACGAGCGGATACTCCTCTATCCGTACCACCCTTCTTAGGACAGAGGGCTGACTAATCCCCTGAGAAGTTCCCCAAGGAAAAGGCACCGCGGTAAGAGCAATGAGGCTAATTAAGGCACCCAATGCTATCCTCGTGGCACTTGTCCTCAACGACGTGTCCTTCGGCGCGGGAAGGCATATAATATGGTTTTCTTCGTGACAAGCCCATGGTTAGCTTCCTCTCAAAAAGAGCCAAACTTGATGCTTCGAGCGTCATATTCGAGGGAGACCATCTCGTTCTCGGGCCGTCCCAGCTGGGAAGAAACACCAGAATAGGATCCGCCTGCATCATCGGGTATCCGTCGAGGAAGAAGTGGGAGACACTGACGAAGGGGGGAACGCTTGGCAACGAAGTGCTTGATGACCTTTCCTCCGGAGCAAAGCTGGGCGAAAAATGTGTGATTCGTTCTGATACAGTGATCTATGAGGAGGCGACCTTGGGTGTTGGTGTCTCCACGGGGCACAATGTCCTGATAAGGGAGGACACCGTAGTCGGCAACTTCACATTGATCGGTTCTGGAACCATAATCGACGGCAGAACCACAATAGGTGAGAACGTCAGCATCCAGTCTGGCGTCTACATACCGCCTCTAACAGAGGTCGGAAATGGAGTCTTCTTGGCACCCCGCGTGACCATCACCAACGACAAGTATCCTCCGTCTTCGAGGATGATCGGAGTCAAGATCCGCAACGGCGCGGTCGTAGGCGGCGGAGCGATACTGGTGGCAGGCGTCAAGATCGGCGAACGGGCAGTAGTGGGAGCTGGCGCGGTCGTCACCGAAGACGTTGAGCCAAACACGGTGGTGCTCGGCGTCCCAGCAAGATCCGTTGGGACCAGAGACAATTATGACAGGAAACAACGAGAGTACGTGCGTGGAAAGTAGCTAGTCAGACTGACGCTACAAGCCTCGATGGCGTGGCTGTCACGATGTGCACCAGAATGGGTGAGTGAACCTCAAGCGGCCTGTTTGTCTTAATCCTGACCGGCAGGAAGTTGGCAGCCCTTCCCAGATAGCCCCCTTCCGAACCCCGATGTGGGATGACTTCGATTCTCTCGCCCACCAGCCTCTGGTTCGCCAGGCCCGTGACTTCCTTGCACTTGCCAGACGCTTCCCTTAATCTCTCTTCTATGATCCTCCGGTCTGTCTGAGGGAGAAGCGAGGCTACGGTATGGGGCCTCGGGGTGAACCTCGAGATGTTCACCTTGTTGGGGAGCACCTCCTTGATCAGGGATATCGTGTTCTGGAAGGCTTCGGCATTTTCAAAGGGAAAGCCGACTATGATGTCGGTTGTGACGTTCAGCGTTGGTATCCGGCGCCTAGCCTTGCCAACAAGCGACAGGAAGTCCGACGAACAGTACCCTCGCCCCATCAATCGCAGCACTGTGCCGTCCCCGCTCTGAACGGGTAGGTGCAGAAACCTATAGAATCTCCGGTCGCCATCCAGTATAGCGAGTAGATCATCAAAGAAGGGAGCCGCCCGATTGGGTGTCATCATACCCAGTCTAACCCTGAAGTTTCCAGACAATCGTGAGATGTCCTCCAGAAGAGAAGGAAGAGTCTCTCCGTTGTCGTGCCCGAACGTAGCCAAGTCTTGGGAAGTCAAGTAGAGCTCACTCGCCCCGGCGTCAACCATCCTCTTGATATGAGAGATCAATGCAGCTATTCTGTAGCTCCTGAGGGGGCCGACGGCCAATCGCACTATGCAGTAGCTACAGCTACCAAGGCAACCCCGGGCAATAGGTATGATGGCTCTTTTTCCTATTGGTTTGGAAGGCAAGGGCGGCAAGGAGGTCGAGAAGCCCTCGTGAGTGTTCACTACGTGCCCTCCGAAAGATGATCGGAATTCCTCCAAAGAGACGACATTTTCTGGATTCACTAGAGAAGCAACCAAGCCGCGCTGCGCCGTTGCCATGCACCCCGTGACAACCACTCGCTTCCCTGCTCGTGAGATCTCCCGGATTCTTTCGACCATCCTTGCTTCGGTCTGTCCCTTTACCGTGCACGTGTTCACGATGACCAGATCCGCAGCCTCCGAGGACTCACTCAGCTGGAAACCACCGGCATAGAGCGTGTCTTCTATTGATGTTCCGTAGGCCCTGTTTGCGGCACAGCCGTACGATTCCACGTGGGCCTTCATGTCCCTAACCTGACAGAGCGGCGAGCTGTTTCTCGATTTTCTCTTTGCTCACTTTCTCGTACAGTATCGCTGCCCTTGAGATGCGGTGACCTGGCTCGATAAGATAGTCCTTTGCCCTCGTAAGGGAATTGCTGGCTATGTCTTCGTGAACTCCTAAGACAGTCCATATTCTCAATGCGGAGAACGGAACGAACGGATAGAGGAGGACAGCTAGCGTCCTGAGACAGTTCACCTCCGAGTAGAGAACTTTCGCAGCGGATTCCTTGTTCTTCCACGGTTCGTTGGCTTGGAAGTATCGATTCAGTCTATGGGACAGCTCTACTACGATCTTTAGCGCTTCAGCGAACTGATTGCCCTCGACCAGCTCATCATACCTCTTGACCACGACCGCTACTTCTTGTTTCAAGGTCTCCTCCTCATCCGACCAGCCTTTCGGATCTGGAACCTCAGAGTCATAATTGTCCTCCAAGAACTTGGTGATCCTGAAGAAGAGGTTGCCAATTGAGGCGATCAGGTCGTTGTTTATCTTGTCTGCGAACTGCTCCCACCTGAAGTCCACGTCGCCTTGACTGTAGGATGTCGTCGCTGTAAGGTAGAAGCGCAGATAGTCGGCTGGAAACTCCCGCAGAAACTCCCGCAAACTGATGTACCAGCCCCTGCTCTTCGAGAACTTCTTGCCTTGGAGCAACAGGTAGCCCCTCGTTGGTATCTTGTTGGGTAACTTGTACCGCCCGTCAGCGAGTCGCTCGGCGGGCAGGAACAGGTAGTGATGGTAGACTATGTCCTTGCCCACGAAATGCGAGATGTCAGCGCTGTTCCAGTAGTCAAGGAAGTTCGTGATTCCTTTCTGCTTGGCGAACTTCTCGGTTATCGAGATGTACCCTAGATGATTCTCAAACCAACCATAGAGGCTCTGGGTACCTTCCTTCCCAGGAACAGGGACTCCCCAAGTTATGTCCCTAGTTATGTCCCAGTCCTGCAGTCCCTCCTTTATCCAAGAGAGAACGTAGTTCTTCACATCAACCTGCAACCCCTGATTCCCCTCAAGCCAAGCCTTCAGCTGTCCGGACAGCTTTGAAAGGGCGAAGATGTGATGTCTCGACGCCTTGAGCGACGCTGGCCTCTTGCACAGGGCACAGACTGGAGAGATCAGGTCTCCCGGTTTCAGTACCCTGCCACATCCTTCGCATGCATCTGCGTATTGATCTTTAGCGCCACAGTGCGGGCAAGTTCCTTGCACGTATCGATCCGGCAGAAAGCGATCCTCGTTCTCACAGTAGTACTGCGTGACCTCCTTCTCGTAGATGAACCCCCTGTCGGTCAGCCTGACGAAGAAGTCTTGGGCCAACTTGTTGTTCTCTGGCGTGTCGGTGCCCTCGAAGATATCGAAGGCCACGCCGACTTCGGCAAGGTCTTCGCGCCACCTCTCATGCCAGTATTGCGCGTATTCGCGGGGGTCTTTCCTTTCCAGCTCGGCTGCTATTTGAATCGGAGTTCCGTGGTCGTCTGTGCCAGAGGAGAAAATGACTTCGTATCCCTTCTGTCTGCTGAACCTCGCGTAGATGTCGCTGGGCAGATACGTTGACGTTACGTGTCCTAGGTGTGGCTCCCCGTTCGCATAAGGAAGGGCTGCTGTGATAATCCTCCTCTTAGATCCACCGTTGGAAGCGAGTTTTGATCACCTGAAACAGAGCTGACTCGCTTGCACTCTATATAAGGTTTAGATGCGCCAAGATTTCAGGTATTTCTCCTGCTCATCCGTCAACTCATCTATATTCACGCCAACTGCTTTCAGTTTCCGCCTAGCGACTTCGTTGTCTATGGCCTCGGGTACGTTGAGCACTACCGGGGCCTTCGGCTTTTCTTCGAGAACGTACCTCGCACACAGCGCTTGATCTGCAAAGCTCATGTCCATCACGTCAGGTGGATGCCCTTCCGCACAAACGAGATTGACCAGTCGTCCTTGTCCCAAGAGGAAAACCTTCTTGCCATTGGGAAGGGTCAGTTCCTCAAGTCCAGGCCTGATCTCTCTCCTAGAGGTTGATGCCGCGTACAGCGCTGCCACATCAACTTCCACATCGAAGTGACCACTGTTCGCCAGCACGGCCCCGTCCTTCATGGTCTTGATGTTGTCCAGAGTGATCACCTTGATGTCTCCAGTAGCAGTGATGAAAATATCCCCGACACGCGAGGCCTCCCGCATCGTCATCACTTCATACCCGTTCATGCGAGCTTCCAGTGCTCTGACTGGTTCAACTTCTGTGACCACCACTCTCGCGCCCAAGCCCCTCGCCCTCATGGCTATTCCTCGGCCGACGGGACCAAACCCGGCCACGACGACGCACCGCCCCGCAATCATCATTGACGTTCCGCGTATGATTCCGTCGAACGAAGACTGGCCAGTGCCGTAGACGTTGTCAAAGAGCCTCTTCGTATTCGCTTGGTTCACCGCGATGACCGGGAACCTGAGCTTGCGGTCTCTCTCCAACGCTTTTGCCCTCATGACGCCTGTGGTCGTCTCCTCAAGGCCTGCTAACACGTTCTCCAGACCTCTGCCCGTCTCGTGGATCCGGACTATCGAATCTGCCCCGTCGTCCATTATGAGTTGCGGTGCGTGTGAGTGGGCCCAGTCCAACGCTTCGACATACTCTTTGGACCCCATTCCCCTCCAAGCTCTCACGGCCGTGCCCTCTGCTGACAGAGCTGCCGCCACATCATCGTCAGTCGAGAGCGGGTTCGACGCCGTCAGAACAACTTTGGCGCCTCCGCTTCGGAGCGTTCGCACGAGAACCGCAGTTTCCTTGGTGACGTGCAAGGTTGCCGCGATAATCACATCGCTCAACGGTCTGTTCAGTGAGAACTCGGAGGCGATACCCCTCAGAACTGGCATGAGATTCTGCGCCCACTCGATCTTCTTCTTGCCGCTTTCTGCATCACCGGTTGCTCTCATGGACCTTGTTGATGACGTCAGTCTGGTTCATAACCGTTCAGCCGCGCAGGGGGAGAGCGGACGAACCAAGTAAGGTTAAAAGCGGACGAATCGAAGTCATCTCAGAACTTGGAAGAAAAGGAATACTCGGAGCTTCTCGAGCGGGTCCTCTCCTCTACGCCACCACAGAGGCCGAGCAGGAGACTGGAGGTTCCACTAGTGCAGTCCTTCAACGAGGGGATGAAGACCATGATCAACAACCTCGACAAGATAGCCCAGATTCTCATGAGAGACAGAGATCATCTGCTCAAGTACATGGTGAAGAGGCTCGCGACATCGGGTTCGAGAGTGGATGAGAAGATCATCCTAAAGGGCAAATTCAAGAAAGACCAGTTGAACGCTGTGGTTGAGGAGTACATGAAAGACTATGTCCTCTGTCCGGTCTGCAACCAACCCGACACTGCACTCATGAAGGAAAAGGGAATTCAATACCTCGTTTGTTCAAGCTGTGGGGCTAGGGTAGCTGTCCGGAAGGTATGAGGCGCGGTCCTCCTTGAAGCTGCTCGTCAAGAAACACAACGTGGGTGGCACAGTGTTGTTAGCCATGTGTGACCCTGAAGTCATTGGAAGAACACTGAACGGCCCGAGTAACGCAAAAATCGCCGTGAAGCCTGCCTTCTATGGAGACCAAGAGATAGACGTTGAGGATCTGAAGGATGAGCTCAGAGGAGCGGTCTCGATCAACGCGATCGGGAAGAAGAGCGTGGAGTTTCTCCTTGAGTGTGGATATGGAAGCTCGAGGTCAGTCATCGTGTTCGAAGATGTTCCTCATCTGATCTTTATGAAAATCTGAATTCGATACTCTCTTTTCGGATAAGCTTATTTGGTTGCCACTCACATAGAACTGCGATGGGGAAAAGAAAAGTATTCACAGAGGAAGAGATCACGAAAAGCATAATGACCCCAGGACCGAATCAAGTTATAGGAAAGGTAATGGCGTTGCTCGGGTCCGGTTGGGCGATTGTTCTCTGTGACGATGGAAAGACTAGAAGGGGCAGGGTTAGGGGCAAGCTCAGGAGGAGGATTTGGGTCAGGGTCAATGACATGGTTTTGGTGGAACCCTGGTCATTCCAGCAGGATAATGGGGAGATTCTGTTCAGGTACACTCAGAACCAAGTGATCTATCTGACCTCCAAGGGGTTCTTGAAGGAAGGAATCGTAAAGGAAGTCACTCATGGGCAAGAAAGTCTATGACCGGTTAAGGCGAACCGAGTCCGCACAGGAGAAGCATCAAAGGTTCAGGATTAAGAGGTCGGAGGAGTTCGACTATTTAGAAGGCGTGTTCGACAAGCCCACACTCATGGCCATTTACAAGATGTTGAACGGCGGCGTGCTGTCGAGCTTTGGGGGGGTAGTGAGCACCGGTAAGGAATCCAAGGTTTACTACGCTCAAGGAGAGGGAGGAAGGGAGTTGGCGGTCAAGATCTTCGCCACCGGGAACGTGGAGTTCAGGAAAGCCATTCCGAAATACATCATTGGGGATCCACGATTCCAGGGGGTGAAAGGCAGTAGTACCGCGATAATTCTGATCTGGGCCAATAAGGAGAGCGTGAACCTGAGGACGCTGTTTGGCATAGGTCTCAGGGTTCCGGAACCAATTGCTCTGAGGAGGAACATCCTGGTGATGGCGTTCATAGGAAAGGACGCCGTCAGAGCTCCGCTCCTGAAAGAGACCACCCTGGAGGACCCCGAGGGAACATACATCAGTATTGTTGACTTCATCAAAACCGCTTACTTGAGAGGTGAGCTGGTTCATGGAGATCTGAGTGAGTACAACATCATGATACACGAGGGGAAGGCATACGTGATAGACGTTTCCCAAGCTGTGTCGGTCAAACACCCCCTCGCCGAGGAACTGCTGAACAGAGACGTGTCCAACGTCAACAGGTACTTCTCTGGGTTGGGAGTGAAGGTTTTTAGTCAAGAGGAAATCCTAGCTGCTTTACACAACGATGGTTGAAATGTGGTTCTTCGTCGTTCCGCCTGAGAAGGCAAGGGCCGTACTCAGAAACGGCGGAAGGATCAGGCGGCTGATGAGGGAGCACTTCGACGTCAGCTTGACCGTCGACGAAGAAACGGGCGGGGTGTCTGTCAGCTATACGCCGGACAAGGCGGCCGACGCTTACCTAGGCGTGACGAAGATCATGTCGGCAATCTCGACCGGGTTCGATGAAGCTCAGATCCGTGACATGATCGAACGGGATCTCTCCTTCGTAGCGTTGGATCTAGAGGAGATGGTCGGCGGTCGGGCCTCAACTCTCACCAGAATCAAAGGGAGGATCATCGGGGAGAAGGGCAGAGCCAAGCAGAAAATCGAGTCAGCAACGGGATGTGCGCTGTCTATCTACGGAAACAAGGTCGGGATACTGGGGCCCTCGGAAACAACAGATATCGCGAGTGAAGCCGTCCAAAGGCTGTCAAGCGGATTCCAGCACCAGACCGTGTACAGGTTCCTGGAATCTAGGATGAGAAGGTTGAAGCAGGAACACGAACTGTGGAAACGGGGAGACGAACCATGAGCATGGCTGAGTTCATCGAGATAAGTCCAGCTGACTTCTTCTACAGGAACAGGGACATCGCCGGCTTCACCAATCCGGTAAGGTCCACTTACATGGCTGTCAGGGAACTCGTCGAGAACTCGCTCGATGCTTGTGAGGAGGTCGGAACGCTTCCCGACATATACGTCAGGGTTAAGGTTGTGAGGCGGGAAGAGGAGAGGGAGATCATCGAACTCACGGTTTCGGACAACGGCAGGGGAATCCCTCCGGACATGGTTCCCAATGCCTTCGGACAGATTCTCTTCGGCTCAAAGTACGTCCTGAAACAAAGCAGAGGAACCTTCGGCCTAGGAGGAAAGATGGCCTACCTCTATGGGCAAATCACGACGAACGAACCCCTGAGGGTGGTCGCGGGCGACGGGGAACGGGGCAGCGAGTTCCGCCTGATGATAGACATAAGCGAGAACAAACCCAAGGTATTCTCCCGCAAGGACTTCAAGCTGAAGAGGAAATGGAGGGGAGTACAAGTCTCGTTCCTGTTCGAGGGCAACTACACCAGAGCAGCTCCGAAGATCATCGACTACTTCTCACAGACGGCAATGGTGGCACCTTACGCGAACCTCACGTTCGTTGACCCAAGTGGACAACTCTATCGTTTCGCCCGGTCGACAACGAAGATGCCGAAGCCCCCGAAGGTCACCCGTCCACATCCACACGGTTTGGACGTGGAGATGCTCGGCAGGATGATCGCTGCCAGCAAACGCAGGGACCTGGTCTCCTTTCTGTCAGGTCAGTTTGAGCGCGTCGGGAGGAAGACCGCCAAGAAGTTCATGAAAGCGTTCTCTATGAGCAACTCCAAGCTCAAAGATCTGACGCATAAGGATGTCGTCTCCCTTGCTAGGAATCTTGTATCCTACAAGGAGTTTTTGCCCCCCGATCCATCCTCATTGTCCCCTCTTGGTGAAGACCTATTCAAGGAAGGAATAGAGAAGGAGCTTAGTCCTGAGTTCACGGCGGTTGAAACCAGAAAGCCCTCCGCATACTCCGGACACCCATTCATAGTAGAGGTCGCCATTGCATATGGAGGCGGCATCCCGGCCAGCTCTGGGATGTCTCTCTACAGGTTTGCGAACAGAATACCGCTGTTGTATGATGAGTCGGCTGACGTGTCTTGGAAGGTGGTGCACGAGGAGATGAACTGGAGGAGATACAGCCTCTCACCGGATGCGGACCCGGTCGCCGTGTTCGTTCACATATGCTCTACGAAGATCCCGTACAAGACTGTTGGAAAGGAGTACATCGCGGACAGGCCGGAGATCGAGCACGAGATCCTAAACGGGCTCCGCAACGTGGCTAGGGATTTGTTCCTGTACTTGTCGAAAAGGAGGAGGATAGGGGTTCAGAAGAAGCGTGTGGACATGTTCGAGAAGTACCTGCCGGTGATAGTGGAATACGCAGCGAAAGCGGCCAAGAGCAAGCAGGTGCCGGACGTTCGAGTGCTGCTGAGAAAGGCAAAAAGGGGCTTGGCAGAAGAGGAGAGGTCCTAGGTTGCCCAAGAAGAGGAAGGAGCCGCAGAAGAAGAGCAACAGGCAGGCGGTCCTGACCAGCATCAAACGAGCCGCCACAGAAGTGCTGAACGAGGTTGAGAGGCGCGAGTTCCCTAGGATAGCCATGCCATCAAGAACTACGGACAACATCGTGTACGATGATAAGGTTGGCCACTATGTGCTGGGAGGCCGTAAGGTCGTCAGAAGTGCAGCGAACGTCAGACATCTGAAGCCGATCAGCCAGATGACGTGGGGGATGAACGTGGCCAGAGAGTTGCTGGAGACCGAGAAGACCACGACACTAAGGGACGTCTACTACATGGCTGAAGGATCCGAAGAAGTCGCCTTCGAAGACCAATCTGAGTCTGACAGGATAATCACAGACCTCGAATCCATTCTGTTGTTCGCGCGTGAGGACTTCAACGTGTATCCGGAGGAGCGTAGCGCGATTTTTGGCGATGTCGTGGCTGAGTACACAGTGAAGGGATACGAGGGCAAGCGGATCAACCTGACCATGCACCCAGACGGTGTGATGGTGGGTCCGGCGCTTGCCACGGCGGAGTTCGTAGAGACGAGCGCGGACAAGGTAATAGCCATCGAGAAGGGCGCCATGTTCTCGAGGTTCGTTGAAGATCAGGCTTGGAAGAGGTTCCACGCTGTTCTCATCCACACCGCAGGACAGGCCCCGAGGTCGACACGGAAGCTGATCAGGAGACTGAACGTAGAACTCAAACTCCCGGTATACCTATTCGCCGACGCGGACCCCTGGGGGCTTCACATTTGTCAGGTCATCATCTCAGGATCGGCCAACGCGGCGCATATCTCCGAATTGGTGACCCCTAAGGCGAAGTGGGCTGGCGTCTATGCTAGCGACATAACGAAGTATGACCTCCCGAGTACCAAGCTGACCGACATGGACGTGAGGAGGCTGAATGAGATCAATAAGGATGTGAGATACCAGAAGGGCAGGTGGAGGGAGGAAATACAGCACTTCTTCGAAATCAAGAAGAAGGCCGAGCAGGAGGCGTTCAGCAAGTACGGACTGAGCTTCATAGTGGACAAATACCTGAAGAAGAGACTGGACGAATTGGGGGCCTGACCTCCTGCACTTCGCATCTCTGCCGGCTTGGCTGAGAGTGAAACGCGAAGCCGACGGTGGGGCATATTTTAAAAGCACGTGAACTCCGACTGGGGCTCAGAAAACGGATGCCGTTGCCAGGGATTCTCGCGAAGGGGTACTCGATTCTGTTGCTTGGAGTCGGGGCGGTTGTAGCGTACATGGGCTACACTTCTCAGACAGAGCTCGGTGGTTTCTGGATGTACTTCGTGGGGCTTGGGGTCCTATTGGCAGTAATCGGTTTGGTCGGTCTGATACTCAAACTGACCGAAAAACAGTAGAAGCAACACATCCAGCCTGCTCGGTTCAAGAAGCGTTTAATACCGTCAATCTTGACGGTAGCTTCAGCCGGCGTAGCTCAGTTGGCAGAGCGACGGAGTCAGCGTCGAGGCTGTTAGCCCTGGGCATAGACCCGTCGGTCAGAGGTCCGAACGTTCGCATCCGGAATTCCTCTCGCCGGCGCCACCAAAACTAGACCCATTGACGGGCGGCCTCATACACGACCCGACCTCACCGGAACGGGATCCGCAGGAGAGAAATCATCTCTGCTGGAAATCTTTATCTAAATGGCGAGCAGTTGCCGAATTCAGAGTGGGCCTGTAGCTCAGCTTGGTTAGAGCGACGGGCTCATAAGACCTCGTTGAGAAACCCGTTGGTCGGGCGTTCAAGTCGCCCCGGGCCCACCATATCAACGGGCTTACGTCTAGAGATCCGTCTAGGTGGAACAAGCATCGAGAGAAAAGGAAAAAATACACAGTCTAAGTGGAGAGCCAAGGATCTTGGAGCCGACATACAACGCGAAAGTCATTGAGTCCGAGGTTAGGGCATTCTGGGATAAGGCCCAGATCAGGAACGCGATAGAGGAGCAGAGGTCGCGCGAGAACATAGGCAGACTTGGGTTCGTTGAAGGGCCACCCACTCTGAACGGCAGGTGTCACGTGGGGCATTCTAGGGGCAGGGCGATCAAGGATGCTTGGTACAGGCTCAAGACGATGCAGGGCTACTACGTCCTCTACAGAGCTGGTTGGGACACGCAGGGCCTGCCGGTTGAGTTGGAGGTCGAGAGAGAACTGGGCCTCACGAACAAGCGCGAGATCGGCACCAAGGTCAGCCTAGAGGCGTTCATAGCCGAAGTCAAGAAGGCCGTTGAGAAGTACCACGAGGCTTGGCTCTCGGTTGACAGGAAGTTCGGCATGTTCTTGGATTACGACAAGGAGTACATGACCTACAGGGACGCGTACATAGAGAGGGAGTGGAAGTACCTCAGGGCTGCATGGAACAAAGGGTTGTTGGGAGAGGGCTACAGGGTAGTGGCGTACTGCCCCGGTTGCCAAACCTCGCTGAGTAACACTGAGGTTGGACTGGGTTACGAAACTCTTGAGGATCCCTCAATATACTTCAAGTTCAAGCTGGAGGGCACGAAGAAAGAGTTCCTCGTCCTCTGGACAACGATGCCGTTCACGGTAGTGACTGACATGCTCGCAGCGGTGAATCCGAAAGCGACCTACTGTAAGGTGAAGGTCGGCGACGAGACTTGGGTGCTCGCCAAGGATCGGCTGGCGGTGCTGGATACCATACATCCATCTGGCCAGCACCAGATCATAGCAGAGTTCCCCGGAAGCGAACTCGTGGGGCGCCGATACGAACACCCGCTCATCGATCTGATAGATGGTCTCCGCAAGATGAAAGAGCACGGCGACCCGGTCCATTCGGTGGTTGGCGAGGACTTCGTGGATCTTACCACCGGCACCGGGGTCGTTCACATCTCGCCTGGAAACGGTGAGGAGGACTTCGTTGCTGGTCAGAAGAAGGGACTGCCCGCTTTCTCTCCGTTCGACGAGGAGGCCAAATTCACAGCGGAGGCTGGACACTTCGCAGGTAGGTTCTGCAGGGACACGGACGCCGAGGTCATCCAGCTCCTTAGAGATCGGGGAGCGCTGGTACACGAGGAGAAGGTGACACATGAGTACCCGACCTGCTGGCGTTCACATGACAGGCTTGTCTTCGTAGCAAAGCGGGAGTACTATCTCTGGACGGACAGGATAAACGACAAACTGGTTCAGGCTGCGGAAAAAGTCGAGTACTTCTATGAGGCTCCAAGGAACAGGTTCATGGCCATCTTGGAAGAAGCGCGTCCTTGGTGCATATCAAGGGACAGGTATTGGGGCACTCCCCTTCCTATCTTCGTGTGCGAGGCATGTGGTGAGAAGGAGTTCTTCGGCTCAAGAGAGGAGATCGTCAGAAGGGCGAGAGAACTACCAGACGGCAAGAACTTCGAACTCCACAGGCCATGGGTTGACAGGATAACGATGACGTGCCCGAAGTGCGGTGGTGTCATGCGAAGGGAGAAGTTCGTCCTCGACACCTGGCACAACAGCGGTTCGGCTCCCTACGCCAGCCTGACTGACGAGGAATTCCGGGAATATGTGCCGGTTGAGTTTCTCTCCGAGGCTATAGATCAGACCAGAGGCTGGGCGAACACGCTCCTCAAGCTGAACATCATACTGAAGGACAAATCGGAGGCGCCGTACAGGGCGTATCTCTTCTACAACATGGTAGTGGATGATCAGGGCAGGAAGATGAGCAAGAGCCTCGGCAACGTGGTTGATAGCGAGGAAATGATCGACAAGTACTCCGGGGACCTCCTGAGGTTTTACCTAACGTGGAAATCCTCACCGATCGACGTGATCAGCTTCAACGAGAGCGAGATGGTAGGAAGACCCTACCAAGTCCTGAGCACACTCTACAACCTAAGCAGGTTCTTCCTGCAGAACGCGGAGTACGACAAGTACGACTCGAAGAAGCATGGACTTGACTGGGCACTCCGCGACGGAGACATCAGAATCCAAGACCGTTGGATACTCAGCAAGCTCCAGAAACTGGTCCGCATGTGCACGCAGGGATTGGAGACAGGCAGGCACCAGTTGTCTCTGCGTGAGTTCGAGAACTTCGTCATAGAGAACCTCAGCAGGGGGTACGTGCCGTCGATACGCAAGGATCTGTGGGAGGAGGGACCGGACGCAGAGAGGCGGAGAAACTCGATATACGCCGTCATGTTCCACTGCTTGAGCACTCTCATGTTACTCTCCAACCCCATTTGCCCGTTCATCTCCGAGTACGTTCACCAACACGTGTTGAGGAGATTCGACGGGAGCTTGCCAGTCAGCGTGAACCTGTGCAAGTGGCCCAAGCCGAGAGACGAGCTGATAGATGAAAGAGAAGAGGGAGTATTTGACATCGCCCTTGAAGTTCTTCCCCTAGTGAACGCGGCGAGGCAAAAGGCAAACCTCAGACGCAGGTGGCCTCTGAAGGAGATGGTGCTAATACTTGAGGATGGGAACAAACGAACCAAGGCGGAGCAGGCAAGGGATGTTCTTGCCGAACTTGCCAACGTCAAGGGCGTGAAGGTCGTCCACACCAAGCAGGCAGCAGGCTTCGTTCCTCATTTGACTCTTGACTACTCCCGAGTTGGTCCCAAGTTCAAGCAGAAACTGGCGTCCGTGGAGAAGGAAGTGAAGGGCAGGGAGAGGGAGATAGCTGACGAGATACTCGAAGCTGGAAGGAGCAAGATCACTGTTGGGGGCGAGGAGTTCGAGCTGACCCCGGAGGATCTGGTAATGACGTTCCTGCCACCTGAAGGGAGGATCCTAGAGGAGGAGCACGGAGCTGTCGTTGTGCTGGACACCACCAGAGACGAGGTCCTGATAGCCGAGGGACTGGTCAGGGATGTTGCCAGGAGAGTGCAGATGACGAGGAAAATGGCCGGGCTTAACCCAACTGAGATGCTGAACGTCGTGTATGTGGCTGGGCTTGACGCGGAATCAAAGGGACTGATAGCCGGTCATCTGAAGACGCTGGCCTACTTGGTCAGAAGCAGGAGCGTGAAGGTCACGGACAAGATCCCAAGCGAGCTCTTCAAAGCATCCCATTCCCTCGATGACATGGAAGTAACCGTTGGTTTCAAGAAGGCTCCCAAGAAACAACAGGCCGCCAAGGGGGGAAAGAAGGTGAAGCCGACACGAAGACGCAAATCGAGTCGGACGACAAAGAGAGATTAGAAAAACTAAATAGATAGATTCGAGCACACGTGCTTGTGCTCCGGTGGTGTAGCCCGGCTAAACATATCGGCCTTTCGAGCCGAGGATCGCGGGTTCAAAATCGCGAAAAGATGAAAATCCCGCCCGGAGCACCTCGATCCTATATCTCAGCAGTGTCGACGTTGGACCATCGCGTTGCCTAGGGCGGCGGAGGAGGCGGTGGTGGTGGAATCGCCTCAGAACCACTCACAACGAATCCCCGGCGGGTCAGAAGACTGCTTATCTCTGCCACGCGCTGTTGCGCCAATTGTAGCCTAGGCTCCCAGATGACCGGAACCGAATTGACGCAGACTTGGTAGTGCCAGTCGACTCGTCTATGTGAACTCCCACCAAAACCCGCGCGATGGCTGTGGCTCTGGTCTTCTATCGTTATCTCCACCGGACTCTTCCCTTGCGCGGCTTCAATGACCTTCTTCTCCCAGCTTTTTTTTCCGCCTTGAATAGATCATCAAAGACCATGCGAGGACTGACGCCTCCAGACATCATAAGAGTTGGACAAGTATGCGGTTCGTCGTGGAATTTTGACCCCCGAGTAACGCGAGCGCGTGACCTCTAGTATCCATTTGTTCAACGCGATAGGTTCTTATGCACGGGGGAGGAGAAGTCTAATGTACGGAAAGGCGCCTGCAAATGAACAAGACAAAGGTCCTTTTCTTATGTACGCACAATTCAGCCCGATCGCAGATAGCCGAGGGGTTGCTAAGGCATTTCTATGGCGGAAGGTACGAATCCTTCAGTGCAGGCTCAAGCCCAACGCAGATTCATTCCTTAGCCATCAAGGCCATGGCCGAGATAGGAATAGACATTTCCAAGCAGACTTCCAAGAGCATTGAGGAGTTCCAAAACAAGGATATCGACATAGTCGTGACGGTCTGCACCAGCAGTGCGAAGGTGATCTGTCCATTCTGCTCATCGCCGATAAGTGGCGACAGACCTGAGATAATCAGGACGACGTTACCTGGAGCAAAGCAGTTTTTCCAGCACGGCTTCAGTGATCCGTCCGAAGTCGACGGGAGTGACGAGGAAAAGATTGCAGCCTTTCGGCGCACGAGAGACGAGATGAAGAAGTGGATACTCGACTATTTCCCGGATCCAGAGACAAAGGGTTCAGATAGCCGTTCATAGGACGACTCTGCAGCACGATGTCTATTCGCTCCGGCCCCTAGAGTCGGCTCAGCACGCGGCAGGGCACCAAGTGGAGGTGCTAGCTCCAATTCGTGAGCAGTAAGACAGGGACGATTGATCGTTAGCCTCTGCCTAGGGTGCTGACTCCGGGGCTAGCGCAAGACTATCCCCGTTTCCTATCACCACGGAGCGCACGTCAGCTACCCTTATGCTCTTGCCGTTGAGTATCACAAGCGCGTCGTCGGAGATGCGGTTTTCCTCCAAGATCCTGGTCTCAAGACCCTTTCCATATTTGTCAGCTAGTTTCTCCATGACATCCTTGAGAGTTGCTCCGTCCTCCATGTCCAAGGTTAGCTGGCGCTCGCCTGTGATTTCTCTCAGCAGCCCGATGAACTCCACCTTCACTTGGATCGCCATGTTGCTTCCCCTTCTCAATAGATCATCTGCTTGACCATTCGTCTCGTGAGAGCGTCCACCAGTTCGGGCGTGACAGCGTCCATCACTTCATATATCTCGGGATTTGTGGCCGAGTACATTCTCTTGTTTCCCTCCTTTCTGTCCTTCACCAGACCACCACTCTTCAGGATCCCCAGGTGACGAGACACCAACGGTTGAACGACCTCCGCTCGCGGGACTACCTCGCACGCACATCTCTCCCCCCTGCGCAGGGCCTCCAGAATTTCGAGTCTCAGGGGGTCCGAGAGCGCACTGAATACCCTCGCTCGAGCTTTGTTGAGCTCATTCCTCTCTCTGCGCATCTGTGGTTTGAGCGTTCATAACAATATTTAAATATTGTTAAACAACCCCCTCGAGCTGAGAACGACGACCATGAAGACATTGAAGATCGAGGTAATAGGGCCTGATCCCCCTTGTGTGCGATGCCAGACGGTCAGGAGAGTAGCTGAAGAAGCGGCAGAACGGCTTGAGTCCGCTGGGATAAAAGTCGAAGTGGAAAAGGCCAACATACTCTCGAAGGAGATCATAGGCAAGTATGGAACCTTGGTTTCTCCTGCCGTGGCCATTGACGGCGTGGTGAGAATCATGGGGAGAATACCCAATGAAGCCGAGGTTGAAGAACTCGTGAAAGCCGCAACCGAGGAAAGGACCCAGGATTGAGCCCGGGGTTCAAGAGGAAGCTCAGAACGGCGTCACTCCTCCTGTTCATACTCGTAGTTGTCGGCCTGCTAGTGTACAGCCGGATAATGGCCTATTCTCTTGCCCCGACCCTCGAACCAGCGGACTTCTCAGGACTCGCGTGGTACGAGATCCCAATATACTATCTCTGGGACTACATAAGCCACGCTTGGATCTGCCTCCTCTTCGCTTTCACGGCTGCGGGCTTAGTCTACGAGTTCATGCCCAAGGATCTCATAACGCGGTACATGGGTAGCAACAAGATCTCAGGGTATCTCATCGCAGCTGGACTGGCCCCCTTGTTCACCGTTTGTTCTTGTACGATGGTCCCGCTCTTTGCAGGGATTCTCTACACCGGTGCAGGCATAGGCCCAGCGATAACGTTCCTTCTAATGGCACCAGCTGCAAACGTGTTGACCATACTAGTTACCGGGGAGCTCCTTTCTTGGGAGATAGCTGCGGTTCGTATTGTGGCCTCACTAATGACAGCTTTGATTGCCGGGGTGGTGGTCTCCAAGACGTCCTGGGGGAAGGCCGTCGAGAAGGAACATCACGTGAACGCAGCCCCTGGACAACGAGGGGCGATTGAACTCGCCAAACCTCCGTTAGATGAAAGGCTCATCGCAGCTCTGAAATTCGGCGGCTACTTAGCCAAGCAAATACTGCCCTACTTCATAGTTGGGCTCATAGTGGTGGGCTATGTTACCGCCTACATGCCAGAAAGCATAGTTGAGGGCTACTTGACTGGAGTGACAGGAGTACTCATCGCCTCAATCATAGGCGGACCGCTGTATACTCCTACGCTTGTTGAAGTAGCGGTGGGAAGGAGTCTGCTTCAACTTGGCATGTCAAGAGCAGCGCTACTCTCATGGCTCATGGGGCAGCCTTATGATGTAGCGAATATGACCGCGGTCTCTAAGATCACGGGCTGGAGAGTTGTGGTGACCTACGCCTTGACGGCATGGTCATGCAGCGTGATCTTCAGTCTAGTCTATGGGATTCTGACAGGCTCTCTCTAAAGGAATACGACGCGGACGCGAGATGCGTCGAGGCTCCAGAGGTCGTGGTGGAGGGGCGAAGCAGAGGAGTTCAGTTGTCGTTATCTGACACTCCTGAACAATCACATCTCAAAGCTGATGTGAGTGCGCGGCCACTTTCTGTATAGCCTCAGCTATGTCGTCCACATCTTCCTTGGTGTACTTCTCGTTCCACGGGATCACGATGAGTTTCTTCAAGACGGCCTCAGCGGTAGGACACAGGCCAGGTGCATATGAAATCGGCCTTCCGTAGGCAGGACAGTCGAATGGATGCTTGTTCTTGGCAAAGGTCTTCTTCTCCCTCAGCGGAGTCTTGAGGTACATCGGTTCTCCTATGTATGAATAGGATGCTGGTACTCCCTCAGCTACCAAGGCTTCAGAGAATCTCTTAGGAGAGATTCCGAGTTCATCATCCACGATCAGTGGATACTGCCAGTAGGAGTGCTTCACGCCCTTCGGAGGACGAGGAGGCACTAGGCCTTTGATCCCCTCTATCTGGCGGGTCAACCTAGTGGCGGACTTCCTTCTGCTCTCGACTGCGAACCGCAGCTTCTTGAGTTGCTCAAGCCCGATCGCTGCGTGGACCTCAGTCATTCTGTAGTTAATGCCCAGCATGACGTACTCCCTGCCCTTTGATCTGTCCCAGCCCTTGTCCGCGAAAAGGGCTGCTCTCTCGGCCAGTTCATCATCGTTCGTTATCGTCATTCCACCATCTCCGGTCGTCATGTGTTTGGACTGTTGCAGGCTGAAGGTTCCCATTTTCCCTATGCTGCCGGTCAGCTTTCCTCCGTACTCCGCCAGGTATGCCTGACAGCAGTCCTCAACCACCGGGATCCCTCTCTCCTCAGCTGCATCGAGAATCGGACCCATATCGGCTGGCAAGCCGAACAGGTGAACCGGAACGATTGCCGCAGTCTTGTCTGTGATCTTCCTCTTCACGTCAGAGGGATCCACGTTGAGGGACTCCTCAAATACGTCCGCGAAGATCGGTACGGCCCCTTGGAAAATGATTGGGATGATGGTGCCCATATCTGTAATGGGACTCGTGATGACCTCGTCACCCGGGCTGACTCCAAGCGCTCCGAGAGCCACATGTATCGCTGCCGTACCAGATGTGGAGGCTATGCCATGACTGACTCCCATCCGCTTAGCGAACTCCTTCTCGAACTTGTCGACCTTGGTCCCGCCGTACACGAAGAGATGACCTGACATTATCACCTCGCTAGCGGCCCTGGCCTCCTCCTTCCCTAGGGTCCTTCCTGACCTGTCGTCAACGGTCGGGAATGGGCGCTTCCTTACGGGCTTGCCTCCTTCAATCGCGAGCTTGGACATCTTCGTCAAGTGAATGAACCATCTTGCCTTTTATGGTTGATGTGAACTACATGACAGTCACAGGCGTAGGATTCTTTCGGCATTCCTGTGAAATATGTTCTCCTTGGATGACTGCGATATGTCCGCTTCTTCCACCATCCCGACTGCTATGGTATGCCTTATCTAAACTATTGGGAAGACAAAAGACGAAGAAAAGATGAAACTCAAGTGCCAAGTCTCACCATGGAACGCGCCACCCAACCCCTAAGCCTATTGCCCGTGCGATGCGCAGACAAGTGCATCTTCCGCCCAGCATCACGAGACCAGTAGCCAACCGGCACAAGATGCGATGTTGGCATAGAATTTGGCATATACGAACCAAGCAACCACAAAGCATTGCTGTCATACCGGTCATGACTTACTTGATTGGTTGTTTCAAGCTGAGTGGCGTTGTTGCATAAATGA
>JBGOYZ010000008.1:0-40149 GCA_041479945.1 Thermoproteota archaeon | reverse complement strand
CGTGCAATTCTACAGGGGCGTAAGCCAAGTGAACCTGACCGTCAGCTCCACGACAGGGCAGGTGATCTACTCGAATCCTACCGTCCCTACGCTATCTGACGGTACCTTCTCTCAGAGCATTGTGCTCCCAAGCACGATGGCCGTAGGCCTGTACTACGTAACCGCGAGACAGGCATCGCTTTATCCAGGCAGCGAGCTCAGGTTTCACCTCGGGATCTGGGGTCTGAGTTCGTCAACGGTCAACAGGACCGTTCCCTTCAACGTTACTGGCTACGGGGTCAAGCCAGGCGGTTCCGCCATCATCAACATCGACAAAGTGGGGCCGCCAACACTCCACGTCATGACAGGCATAAGCCCCGCTTCCATTACCACTGGTTACTTCGTCTCCTCGAACGTAGTCCTATCATCGGGTCAGCCGCTCGGGCAGTACATTGCGAAACTTGAGGCGCTGGGGACCATGGACTACGCCTCATACTCATTCTCCGATGAGCTCACTTTCACCCTCAGTTCAGCACCACTGACCGTCCTAGTCCAAACGGACGCAAGGAGATACATGAGAACCCAGACTGTGAGGCTCACGGCAGTGGCGAAGTACCGCAACAACACTGCGGTCTTGTCAACGTCTACTGTCTTGCTCAACATTCACGTGGGAACCCAGGTAGTGGTGGTCAACACTCCCATGGTCTACAACCTAGCGTTGGGACTCTGGGTATACAACCTCGTGTTGCCGAACAGCTCCCCAATAGGCCTTAATGAGGTCTTGGTCAGCGTAACTGATCCATCAGCAAACATGGGATCTGGAACGGCGAACTTCACGGTAACAGCTGCTGCCATACAGGCGCAGTTCGACTTTGAGCAGAGCTTCCAGAGGAGCGAGACCATCAACATCTCGGCGATGCTCACGTACCCGGACCTAACTCCAGTGTACCAAGGTACTTTCAACCTGGTTGCCAAGTTTGGAACCACATCGCACGTAGCCAGCATGAGGTACTCCGCGATAGAAGACAGATGGAAGGCATCGGTGACTATTTTGTCGAGCGACCCGCTTGGAGTGTGGATGCTCAGTCTCGTTGGTGCTGATACAACAGGAAACACAATGAACGTTACGATCCCGTTCACGGTTACCGCCGCAATCATGAGTGTAGTGAGTCAGGTCGATCTGAACATTACCTATCAGAGAACAAACAGCATCTTCTTCCAAGTAGTGGTCAGATATCCTTCCACGCAAAGGATGACCACAGGGGGTGTCAACGCGACCATCACGTTTCTTGGCGGAGCGAACTCCTATGTGTCCTCCCTCGCATTCAATGCGGCCGCGCAGGCCTGGAAAGGATACCTGAGAGTTCCGGCAAATGCTCCCGAGGGCATATACAGCGTGGTCGTGCAGGCGGTGGACCCAAGCGGGAACCGGGGGAATCTCTCCGTGGTGATTAACGTGGTGAAGGCTACCCTCACCGTGAACGTGAAGGCAGACAGGAGAGAGTTCCAAGTGGGATTTGACACTGTGAAGTTCAACGGAAGCGTTCTCTACCCTGATGGCACCATGATGACAAACGGTTCGGTCACCGTGGAAGTGGGCGTGGGCGCCAATCGCAGGTTGATAGAGATGCAGCAGGCAACTGAAGGCGTCTGGACTGCCTCGATGCAGACCGGCTTCTTCGACTCGGGGGGAGAGTACTCAATCATGGTCAGAGCGTCGGACGGATTGGACAATTCTGGCTCTGCGATGTTCCCGCTGACTGCGAGTCAGCTGTACGTGATCCTGTCATTGGTCGGAGTGGCACTCGCGTTGGCAATAGCGCTCGCTCTGATCTGGAGGTTCAGGCAATCTCGAGCAGGTGGACTTCCAACCGTGGGAGTGGAATACGAACACTACCTCTAGTGGGGTCTCCACTCGTCTCTTCGTCGCCGCAACGCTACAGACTAGAAGCCTAGAACTACCATGATGATTTGTTGAGCCGCCACAGCCAGAGCAGCGCGGAACCACGACGCGTCCTCATACGAAGCCTTGACAAGACAGACCAGTATGACCGCTTCCCATGCCTTGGACAGAGCAGGGAGCACCAACTGAAGGATCGTGTCCACGATAGGGGAAGGCTGAGACGCCACACCGTAGTTGTAGTACATCATCAGGGTGCTGGCCTGTGCCACGACCGAATCCGCTTGCCACGCGAGTGTGCTGCTGTCTGCTTTGGCAGTGTGCGCGATCGTCAAGTTGGAGAATAGTTCGACGCTTCCATCATCTCCTACCCTAGCTAGCACTCTCCAGTAGCTGAAGGTCGCGTTGCTCGTTATGCTTGTGATGGCCGAGGCGTTGCTCGTCAACACGATGTCCCTGGGTTTGGACAAGAGCACTCCCGATCCAGCCGTGGACGAATTCACAGCGCAGATGTCGGACCTATATGGATCCAATTGCATATGTAGTTCAAACTCCAGAATCGCACTGGACTGGATTTCCAGCAGTGAACCGTCGAAGCGCACAAGGTACAGTTTGCCGCCCTGTAATCGGAACTCGATCCTGGACGGTGAGATAGGCAGGGACATGCCCGGCTGTAGCGACACCCTCGTACTGTTCGGGAGGGTTACAGTCAATGCTCCCTCCTGAACGCTCCCCGTCATGCTGGATGCGTCTATCACTACTGTCGTCCCTGACTGAACTAGAACCGTCGACAGGTATAGCGTCCACAGCTCAGTCGCACTGGGGTCATCAGATACGGTGAAGTTAGTGAGCACAGCCACGCTCTTGATCTGCGAGAGGTCAGCCGTGGCGGCTACCCACGGAATGTAGGTCAGATTCCCCTTCGTGGAGTACGGGATGACCACACCCGGATTGAGGAAAGAGATGCCAAGCCACACAACTCCCACTATGACCAGAGCCATGCTACTGTAGGTAACGCCGGACAGCATGAGCTTGTAACCTACCGGCCCCAGAATTATCCTGGCAGCTATGTAGAGGAGAGAGAAGGTGATGACTACAAGAAGTGCGTAGTAAGTCAAGGTGCCTCCCCAGTAGAGCTTGAGAGCCTCCGTCTTCAGTTCAGAGACCCTAATGAACGGTCGATGAAATGCATTGATGGTCTCGTTGTCAGGGCTGTACAGTGCCACCTGATCAGGGATCACAATCTTCGACATCAACACCACTGGTTGCAGCAGTGCGAAGATCGCGAAGATTATGAACATGAGCGGGATTATCAACAGGTCCGGGTCATGCGCAATGTATTTGGTGGCTTTCAGCGGGTTGATCACTATTAGGACTAACCTTCTCAGAGTCCTCACTGGGTAAGAGATCTCCGACTCAGCCCGCACGTCATCAGGTATCGTGTCTGTACTCATCTCGTTCTTCTCTTCTTTCCCTACGTCATCGGACGCTGTGTCCGCATTCATCTCGCTTTTCGCCTCTTTCTCTGGATCCGCTCGGCAACTAAGGAGTCCCCCTTGATAGTGATTGAGATCTTCTCTCCTTCCTTCAGCGGGAAGGTGGAGTCGCTGATCAGCTTGCTGGGCAGGTATAGGAAGTAAGTGGCGTAGACCTTCGTTCTACCCATCTTTCGCTTCAGCACGTATAACTTACTAACGGCTTTTCGCACCAATGCTAGCCGCAGGTGGTCATTTTCTGCTCTATAAAGATTCTTGATGAAAGCGTTCAACAAACGGATAAATAGAATCCCTCCTCTCAGCGCCGGAAAACGAGCACCCTTCAACAGATCGTGGAGGCAAGTGAAATGATGATATTGACAGCCAACGAACTCAGATGGAGTTTAGTCACGATCCAGCCGGGCGAGGGCAGGTGAGTCTTTTCCCCTCTTCGCCTGTTGTAGACGTGCACTGCCATCTTCTAGATCAGTCTTTCGATGATGACAGACATGATGTGATCAGTCGGGCTAAAGCCGAATCAGTTGTTGCCGTCATTGAAGGCACTCAGAACTTGGGCGAGTCAAGGAGGATGTTGGCGGAGAGAACCGAGTTCTGGCACGCGAGCGCGGGCATCCATCCGTCGTTCGCACACACCGAGGATGTCGCATCGATGCTGGAGTTCATCGAGGCCAATGCCCATGACATAGTCGCAGTTGGAGAGATCGGTCTGGATTACTATCCGGAGAAGACCGAACAGGAAAAGGAGCGTATGAGGGATGTCTTTCGGTCCCAGGCTGAGCTCGCTCGTGAGCTTGACCTGCCGGTGGTGGTGCACTCGCGCAGTGCAGGAAAGGAGGCCATATCACTGCTATTGAAGTGGGGAGTGAAGAAGGCTGTGCTTCACGCCTTTGATGGCAAATCTTCGTCCGCGCTGGAAGGTGTCAGAGCAGGATACTCCTTCAGCATACCGCCATCTGTTTCAAGGTCGCAGCAGAAGCGGAAGATGGTCAGCGCGTTGCCGCTTGGAGCCATGTTGCTGGAGAGTGACTCTCCGGTGCTCGGCCCCACCGGCAAGGAGAGGAACGAGCCCAAGAATGTGTGGGTTTCAGCCGAGATCATAGCTGAGTTGAAGCGGGTTCCAGTCATGGAAGTTGCTGAGATCACGACCGCCAACGCGACAAAGCTTTTCAGGGCATTACAGCACTAGGGAGTATGCCGAGCAAGGCCTTCTCGGATCTCGCCGATTCCGTGACCTCCAGGGGGCTGTGCAGGCTCTGCGGAGCCTGTGCCTTGATATGCCCTGTTGATGTTATCCGAGTTTCGCCGGCCAAGGCAGAATTAGTTGGTGAGTGCATATCCTGCGGCCTGTGCTCAGCGGTTTGCCCTGTCATCAACGGAACAGCTGTCTTCAAGCCGAGGAAGATAGTGTTGGCCAGGCCGAAGGAAAGTCCCCCCAAGTTCAAGACATGTGGGACAACTACGACGATTCTGTCGCAACTCCTGTCGGGAGGAGCCGTTGATGCTGTGCTGGTGTCCAGCATGGAAAGCGAGGCATCGCCTCGTTCATACTTGGCCAGTACGACTGGCGAGGTGAGGGCGGCGGGCGGCGCGAACTACTTCTCGTTCGGTCATCTCCACGCTCTGAAGCAGCCCATGAAGGAAGGTAAGAGGATTGCAGTGGTAGGGGTAGGTTGCTGTATTGAAGGGCTTCGTCACGTGATGTCGAAGTCCAGAGCCTATTCGAAATCAGCCAAGTATAGCATCGGCGTGTTTTGCAGCGCTCAGCTGGACAGAGATAGAACGCTCAGTCTGTTGGAGGATCGAGGGGTCCCTGCCAATCAAGTGACCGCGATTAACATCAGAGGGGGCCGTGCTCGCATTGCGAAAGAAGCCGGGGACGAATTGGTGGTCAGTCTCTCCGAATTGGATGCAGCCAAGCGCCGGTGCTGTGCCTTCTGTCTGAATCTGGAGAACGTCAACGCTGACTTGTCAATCGGAGAGATGGGGGCTCCTGACGGGTTCGTCATCCTCCTAGCGCGAACTGAGGCCGGTGAGGAAATCTTGGACCATTCAAGAGACGTGCTCCAAATGCGTGAGGCGACAGATGAAGTGTTGCTGAAAGCGCGCGCAACAGTTGCGAGGAAATCGGACTCGCTCGCTAAGCTCGGATGAGTTGAGCCTATTTGAACGAGGGCACGAAATTGACCACTCCGCAGTAGGTCATGACCCCACTCAGAAGAGCGCTGGCGAGCACTTGCGCCCAGGTATGTGCTCCCGTTCGCACCCTTGCCCACATCAGCACAGGCAGCAAGAGAAACCCAACTAGGGCAGTTATCCCGTCCCTCACCCAGATGACCGTGAGCGGGAACGTCAGACCGGATACATGAATGCTGATCTTCCATCTTGTGGTTATGACGAGGAGTATCAGGCTCTCAACGAGCATCAGGAGGAGTAGAGAAGAGAGAATCTGAAGACCCCTGATGTAGAAGTACAGTGCACCAAAGACCATGGGGGGAACCGCCACCAAGAACAGGGCAGGCCTCTGCTCCCTTTTTGACACGTAGATGTCCGTCTTGCCCGCAACGAAGGACACAAGAGCGCCTATGTACGGAAAGATCCCGAGGAAGAGGGCAGCCAGCACGGCTATGCCTTGGTCTGAGAAACCCCAGGCAGATTGAGTCTCGCTGAGACCCATGGTGTACCCAAATACCATTCCGACCACGGGGTTGGACAGAAGTACTGACACCCACCCTGCGATCTTATCGGCCGTGTTCATCCAAGGGCCGAGTTCTTTTGCGTATATATAAGAATTCCCGCTATCTCTTGTACCCGATTTTTCGGAGGAACTCCTTGCGTTTCTGCTTCTCGTCGTCAGTCTCAAGCCCTTTGGATTTGATCCCATCAGCTACCCCGAGCACTGCTCTGCCGTCTCCGACATCAGCAACTAGTACTCTGACAGGATTCCCAGTTGCGCAGTAGACCGTGACCACTTCCTCGACCCCTTTCACTCTGTTCAGGACGCTCAGTGGAAAGATGCCCCGCAGCAGGATGATGAATGAGTGTCCGGCCGCCAGCTTCATTCCCATCTCAGAGGCTATCTTGGTCAACTCCTCATCGTTCCCATCGAACCTCACCAGTGCAGGCCCACTCGATTCGCAGAAGGCGACTCCGAACTTGGCTGAGGGAGATGATGTGGCGAGCGTCTCATACAGATCTTCCACGGTCTTTATGAAGTGAGCCTGCCCGATTATCAATTGTGCACCCTCAGGGGGCGACAAGTCCACGACTTTGATCTCCGCCTGATTCATCGGGGAAACAGGCAAGTCCAACGAAGATAAGAGTTGTCCGGATTCTGCTAGGTGAGCGAATACAATTAAAGGTGTCCGGTTCCCTTCCCATCGGATTGGAGCGCTCGGATTTCGATACCGTAGTCGTGGGAGGAGGGGCGGCGGGGGTTTCGGCCGCCCTTTACCTCGGACGTGCTGGGTACACGGTAGCGCTTCTCGAACGTGGTGCGATAGGGGGACAGATAGCCGTCACGGACATCGTTGAGAATTACGCGGGCATCCCTAGCATCAGGGGGCCCGACCTCGCCGCCAACTTCGCGAGACAACTCGAAAAGTGGAGGGTCATCGTCTTGGGAGACGAGGCGACGAATGTGAGAGAAGGGGAGATCATAACGGTGGGAACTTACGCGCGAAACCTTGGGGCGAAATGCGTGATAATCGCCACGGGATCCTCGCCCAGAAGACTGGGGATTGAAGGTGAAACCAAGTTCATCGGGAGGGGCTTGTCCTTTTGCGCCTTCTGTGATGCCGAGTTCTTCAGGGACAAGGACGTGGCGGTCATCGGTGGCGGAGACAGCGCGCTGAAGGAGGCATCGTACCTCTCTCGCATAGTGTCGAGAGCATATCTCATACACAGAAGGGGCAGGTTCAGGGCAGAGAGTGCCAACGTGCAGTTGATCGACGGGAACCCGAAGGTTGAGAAGGTGATGAACAGCAACGTGATTAGGTTTCTTGGGCACGAACAGCTGGAAGGGCTAGTCGTGCGAGACAGCCAAACCCAAAGAGAAAGGGAACTGAAAGTCGAGGGAGCATTCGAGTACATAGGGCGCGTGCCGAACACGAGCTTCCTTCAGTTGGCCAAGGATCCGGCGGATTACCTCGTCGTGGACGAGAACATGATGACTTCCTTGGAAGGCGTGTTCGCAGCTGGCGAGTGCACTTCACCCAAATGGAACCAGCTGATCGTGTCAGCGGGCGAAGGCGCCAAGGCTGCGATTTCCGCAGTCCATTACCTAGACCGCAAGCAGGCGGGCGCTACTTAGGGACGGCCCAACTCAACGAGGGCTGATGGTCGCGGAGCATCTCCAGTTGCTTCTTCGTTCTCTCTCTGATCTCTCTCGGCCTCAGGAAGTCACGCACGACCTCTCCGTTCCGCATGATCGGTGTAAGCAGTGGCTCACTGCCCTTGGGCCCCAGTGTGGTCTCGGGTTGCACAACATCTGCAAGAGTCTTCCAGTTCCTGTAGACTTGCTTCATCCCGGATATGTCCCCCCGTTTTGCCCTTGGAATTCTTGTTCCGTCAGCTTCCACGATTTCGACTACTTTCCCGCTGAAGTCCACTGATGGGGCATCGCTGATGTATGTGCCCACGCCGAACCCGTCTGCTATGTCGCTCAGCCCTGCGATCTCTGCCTCTCCCAGCCCACCTGAGACGAATATCTTCACATCATGTCTGCCTCGGATGTTCAGCTCCCACCTCACTTCCTCGACTATCTTCCTGAGATTGCCTTTCCTTGAGCTCGGGGTGTCTATCCTGACACCCTGCAGCCTCTCTCCCAATGTGTCAGCTGCCATCAGTGCCTCCGTCTTCTCATCATAGAGCGTGTCTATCAGGGCGATTCTCGGAACGTCCTTGGGAACCACTTCGTCAAACGACTTCCAAGCCTTCCTCTGATCACCGAGTATCAGAACGAGTGAGTGAGGCATGGTGCCCACGGGTTTCTCGCCGATCATCTCAGCTCCGATGACGTTCGATACTCCATCGGCTCCTCCTATGAAGGCGCTCCACTCCACTGCGGGAGCAAGGGCCGGGTGAACTCTTCTGGATCCAAAGCTGAGCAGTGTTCTGTCGTGCGCGGCAATCCTCAGCTTGGCTGCTCTTGTCGCGACCCCGGACATCGTACACAAGAAGCCCAAGGCTGGATTCTCGAACCTGGCGAATTCCGTGTAGGGGCCCTCGACTTGCAGTACCGGCTCGTACACCGGGCTGTTCCTGTTCGTCAGGAACAGGGTGCCCTCTTCCATTGCCCGCACATCCACCTTCACTCCTTCAAGGAGTTTCATGACTTCGTAGATGCCGCTCACGACACCCCAGTCGCCTTCTGGGACAGCTCTGGCATAGAACTCCATCACGACCCTCGTGTCAATTCCTTTCTTTCTCAGAATCTCTTCGGTGAAGAGAAAATAGACATCTGTGGTCCTGCCCTGCTTGATCTCTGACTCCGTTGCGATCAGCATTCGACCTAAGCCTCCATGGTCATCTTGTTTCGGGTCCTTGGACATGTCTTTCTCCTTACCACCGATTCGCGACAAATGCTCATAAATCTGTTCCGTGCGCCGACCATTGTTGAGTTCAAGACATGCAGCTGATGCGGTGATGACGATAGTTCGTTCGTACGGTGACCGCCCCCCAGATTTCGACGCGAGGGATCCCTTCGAAGTGCTGGTGGCGACCATACTGTCGCAGAACACGAACGTCAAGAACGCTCGCCATGCGCTGGCCAACCTGAGGCGAGGTCGACCCCTGTCACCGAGAAGGATCAAACAGATGACCCTCCCCGGGGTGGAATCGAGAATATGGGTATCCGGTCTGCACGAGTCCAAAGCCAGATCGATTAGGGCGGCGGCTGACTACATTCAGAGTGTGTACGGCGGAGACATGCGCGAGATGTTGCGTCAGGACCCCGGGTCGCTGAGAAAGGAGCTCATCACGATCAGGGGGGTTGGCCCCAAGACGGCCGACATAATATTGGCATTCTGCGCTCGTGTTCCTACTGTGCCAATCGACACCCACATAGCTAGGATTTCGGTCCGGCTGGGCCTTGTCGGACCCGATGCCAAGTATGACCAGATCAAGGATAGACTCGAAAGGGTCATTCCGAAAGAGCGCAGGCTCACTGGCCACCTAGCGCTGATCAACTTTGGTAGGGAGATATGTCTGGCGAGGAAGCCGAGGTGCCAGATATGTCCAGTTCGAAAACTCTGCCCATATTACTCAGCTCTCATTCGCCGGATCAGACGACGATAGTCGCGTTGCCCGCAACTGGAGGCCTCCTCGTGGGCGAGTTCACCCGCCATGAGATCAAGCACGATTATAATGTCGCCACTGCATTCCATTGCATGCCGCTGATAGGGGAGGAGGACAGGGCCACCTTGAGAGAACGCTTCGAAAGTGGACTCGCTGGTTACGTGAGTCTGATCGTGTTCACCAAGGGCACGGACTGCAGGTTCTGCGGAGAAGTCGCTCAGATAGCGCAGGAACTCTCAGAAATAGACCCTAGGATAAGGTCTGAAGTGCTTGACATGGGCGAGAACCCCGATAGGGCTGTCCAGCTCGGCATCACCCGCGTCCCGGCCACCGCTGTCATGGGAAGAGCGGACTACCGCATACGTTTCTACGGCACACCTACTGGCCACGAATTCTCGACCTATGTCCAGGACATCATCAATGTGTCGCGTGGCGATCCTAGCCTGAGTCAGCAGACCTTAGAGGACATCAAGAGGGTCAACACGGACACGAGGGTCCAAGTCTTCGTGACGCCATCGTGCCCCTACTGCCCGCGAATGGTGCTGATGGCGCATCAGTTCGCCATGGCGAACGAGAGGATTCACGCCGACATGGTCGAGGCACTTGAGTTCCCGGAGCTTGTCCAAAAGTACGGGGTACTGGCGGTGCCGAGGACGGTCGTGAACGATGAACATGCGGTAAACGGCCTTCTCCCAGAGCCCCTCTTCGTGGAGTTTCTCCTCTACTCCGTCGGACTCCTAGAAAGCATCTCCCCTGCGTTGGCGCAGAGACTAGAGCAGACTGAGATGGAAGCTTCCTCGCATGGGAACTATGGCCACTATCATGGCGAACAAGGCCAAGAATGAGCGTAGAAGCTAGGTCTGTTCGGAACCTTGAAACGGTTATAAGGGAGCAGGGACCAAACCCAAAACTTCCATGACATCATTCAAAGTGAGAGTCCTACCCTTCTCTGCAGACCAAATGATGGCGACATTGAAGCCAGAGGAGGCCGCGAAGATCGGAGTGGACGAGGGTGAGAGGGTGAGAGTTACCTATGAAGAGAGATCCTCGCTTGCCTTGGTAAGCACCCCGACAGATGGCATACAACCAGGCACGGTTTTGCTGAGCAAGAGGGTGGCCGACAGCTTGGGAGCAACCGACGGCATGAATGTGGATGTGATCTATTCTCCTCCACCGCTCTCCGTCCAGGCGATTCGCTCAGCCGTCCAAGGAAAGCCGCTCACCAAGGAGATGAGTTATGCGATCGTCAACGATGCTGTCGCGGGCACCCTAAGTGATGCCGAACTCTCCGCGTTCATAGTGTCGCAGGCCTACAGGACCGTTTCAATGGATGAGGTGGAGAACCTGACCAAGGCCATGGCCGACTCGGGGCAGAAGCTCGACTTCGGCCGGACCGTGTATGACAAGCACTCGATAGGAGGAGTCCCGGGGAACAAGGTTAGCCTCCTGATTGTCCCCATCATAGCAGCGGCTGGGCTACTCATCCCCAAGACCTCTAGCCGATCCATCACCAGCCCAAGCGGAACCGCGGACACAATGGAAGTGCTCGCACCCGTTGACCTCGGCCCAACAGAGTTCAAGCGGGCTGCTCTGAAAGCGGGAGGTGCAATAGTCTGGGGCGGCAGGCTAGGTCTGGCGCCTGCGGATGACATCTTCATCAAGAGAGTGGAACACCCTCTCTCGTTAGACCCGGTCAGCCAGCTGCTAGCTAGTGTGATGTCGAAGAAGCTGGCTGTCGGCGCCAACTATCTGGTCGTTGATCTCCCCCTTGGATTGGGAACCAAACTAGAGACTGAGGACATGGTCAGAGATCTAGCTACAAGGTTCATCGAGCTGGGCAGGAGGCTCGGAATCTACGTAACGTGTGGCACGACGTATGGATCACAGCCCGTCGGTCATGCAGTGGGATCCGCGCTGGAGGCTAAGGAGGCACTTGAGGCCCTAGGAGGCATGGGACCGACGAGCCTGATCGAGAAATCCACAGCGCTGGCGGGACTCCTGCTCGAGGCCTCGGGCCTCGCGGGCAGAGGATTGGGCAAGGAGATGGCAATGAAGATACTGCAGACAGGAAAGGCGCTCAAGAAGATGAGGGAGATAATCGAGGCACAGGGCGGCAATCCAAACGTGAAGCCAGGCGACATAGCAGTAGGCAGCCAGAGGGCCGAGATAGAGTCACCAGCCGACGGTTACGTAGTCGAGGTCAGCAACTCCGCGATCAATTCGATAGCAAAGGCTGCTGGTTCACCCGTAGACAAGGGCGCTGGGGTACTCCTCCATGCCAAGGTCGGGTATAGCGTCAAGAAGGGAGATCCATTGCTGGAGATATTCTCCGAACACCCGACCAAGCTGAGCGAATCACTGGACTTGGCTCAGCGGCTGAAGCCGATGACTGTTGAGGGCATGTTGTTAGGAAGGCTCCCCGAAGTGCTCTAGCGTTGAAGCCCGAGCTTGAATGTGCCGAGTGTTCGGTGCGAGTCTTCCTGAGGGTGATTGAGAACACCAACGCCAGCGACAGAACAAAGATGATCGCAATGACTAGGGCAATGCGCGCACTCGCGGAGGAGATAGAAAACGGGGCTGCTCCAGTTGATTTCTCGAACAGGATCTTCTCAATACTCTACAAGACAACCGGGACGGCAGATCCCTTCGTCAAGATCAAGAAGGCGAGCAACAGGGCTGCCCTATCACTGTTACCCAAAGCATGGCGTGCGGTGCAGTCGAAGAGGGGAGTCTCGAGGCTTAGAACTGCTGCACTTGTCTCGGCTGCTGGGAATGAGTTGGATGTCTCCACGGGCTCCCATAACTTCTCGTTGGAGCGACTCTGGGACCGCGTATCGGCAACAGTCGGTAGGGGATTTGAGATAGATCATTCGCGTCTCCTTTCGGATGAACTTCGGAAGGCCCGCTCGGTGTTCATGATAGGCGACAACGCCGGCGAGATTGTCCTCGATATACCTCTGATAAGGGTGATCAGAGAGAGAGGGGTGAAGGTGTACTACATTGTGAGAGGAGGCCCCATCGCCAATGACGCAACCGTCGAGGATGTCACGGAAACCGGCCTGAGAAAGGAAGTGGACTCGATCGCAACAACTGGGAGAAAGGCGTTCGGAATGGCGCTTGGCGGCTCTCCCAAAGACACAGCGCGCCTTCTCTCGGAATCCGACATAATCATATCGAAAGGCCAGAGCAACTACGAGTCGTTGAACTGGTCTCCGACAAGCATACCCGTGTACTTCCTCTTCAAGGTGAAGTGCAGGCCGATAGGTGCGACGATTTCGATGCCAGTGGGGGCAAGCGTACTGATCAGGAAAGCACCAACGAGTTAGAGCTTTCAGTTCGTTCCGTCAACCAACGACAGTTGGAACCTGTGCCTGAAGGAGATTCTCATACATCCGGATGAACTTCTTGGCTACGACCCCTATGTCGACGTTCTCGAGCGCCCACTTTGAGGCCCTTCGGCCCATGTCAGTGAGGTCCTCCGTCAGGGCATAACGCAACTTGTCTGGTAGGTTCCTCTTCTCGTAGTCAAAGACTATCCCGTTGAACCCATCAGAGACCCAGTCCTTCAGTCCTCCGAGGTTGGAGGCTATGACGACCTTCTTGAAGGCCATTCCCTCGGCCAAGCTGAGCCCGAAAGTGTCCCCTATGGAGGGCAAGACCATGACATCAGATTGGGAGATCAGCGATGCCTTGAACTTCTCGTCCACATGTCCCAGCACTCTCACGCGATCTGAGTAGCGCTTGTCCTTCGCCCTGTTCCTCAGTGCTCTGAGTTCAGGTCCGCTTCCTCCGTACACCAGATACACGTTCTCAAGATCCGTTATGTCTCCGAAAGCGTCCAACAGAAGGTGCACTCCCTTATCCAGCGTTATCCTACCGAAGTAGAGGATCATCTTGGCCTCCTTCGGTATGTCTAGTTCCTTCCTGAAATCGTGACGCCCGGCCTCAGCGATGAGCTCCTTGAGTCTTGAACCTACAGGTATGATCTCGATCCTTGTTTTGAGACCTTGATCTAGCAGGAATTGCTTCATGGACTCTGTCGGCGCGGTAACCACATCACACTCGTTGTATATGTGAATGGTGAGTTTGTTGAGCACGCTGGCGACTGCTGATGTCGCAGGTGAGTTGCCCACAGCTGGGGCCATGTCGCGAACGTTCGTATGGAAGGTTCCAATGGCGGGGATCCCGAGTTCCCTGGCAGCCATTAGCCCGCCGAGTCCAGCGAAGAAGGGCGTATTGATGTGGACGATGTCTAGGTCGTCCTCTTTCGCCCTCTTGACGAAGTCACTGACCCAGAAGTAGGATATCCAGTAGTTGTTGTACAATGGGAAAGGCAACGAACGGATTCTCCTGACATTTGGCTCCTTCTTCCCCGGTATTGAAGTGTAGGCCTTCCACTCAATGCCGGCCTTCGACAACTCTCCACTGAAATCCTGGAGGAACCTCGAGACGCCGTCAACGCATGGTTTGTAGGATTCGCTGAACAGGCCGACCCTAGTCATTTTCACCTTCCCGTTTGCCATGGTCTAGTCTCGCTTCCATCTATTAAGTGTCGTGGTTCCCGTTGAATCGCCTCATGTTGCGACAGACTTGGCGTCGGGGATTTCGCCATCAGGATCCGAACCCGTCACCACTAGGCAATCAGCCTCTCGATGTCCAGGGTCGGGTTCAGTAGGTTCTCCGACTCGAAGTATATCTTCCTCCACAGTTCGAAAAGCAGTCCTATCCACAGTAGGTTGTAGAACCTGTTCAGGGAAGGATCTGGCTTGGATTCAAGAACTTCTCTCAGAAGTCCTTCCCTGAGGTATCCTTCCTTCACCAAGTATCCACTGGGAAGAACCTGTCTCGCCACCTCACCCATCTCACCAGTGAACCAAGAGAACACGTTCACGGAGAACCCCCTCTTTGGCTTCTGAAGAGCCCTCTTGGGCAACAGGTCCTTCACAGCGAGCCGCAGGATGTACTTGCCTTGAGGTCCCTTGTACTTCAGACTCGAAGGCAGCTTGAAAGCGAAGTCCACGAGTTCAAGATCCAGAAGGGGGACTCTTTCCTCAAGGGCGTGCGCCATGGTCATGGCATCGTCAACAAGCAGGAAGTCATCCGGCAATTTCGTCTCGAACTCGGCTCTCATCGCTTGGTCGGTCAGCTCACCTTTCTCGGCGAAGTGTGGCGTGAACACATCGCGGACCTCAGAGAACCTGTGCTGTTGCATCCTATCGCCGTACAAAGTCGCCAGTTCGTCATCCTTGAAGGCGCCAGCCAACATCGTGTATTGAGATGGTCTGTCTCCACTGAGTGCTAGGACCTGAAACCTGTTCGTCATCCTGTGCATCTTGGGTGAATCTCCGACCAGTCTGAGTCCGGTTCTCCCTGCGATCTTCAAGGCGCTGATGCCTATGGTGCTTGTGTGCTCGAAGAACTCAATCCGCTTGATGTATCGGTACCTGTTGACATAGCCACCGAAGAGTTCGTCGCCACCCATCCCACTCAACACGACTTTCAGGTGCTGCCTCACGAACTCTGCTATGAAGTACGGGTAGAGGTTCATCTTCGGCATGTCTGCAAACCAGATTGCCTTTGGGTAGGCATCCAACTCCTTCGGTGAAATCGTGAGGTCGTGATGATCGGTTGAGAACTCCTCGGATATCAGCCTCGCATCCGCGAGCTCGTCGGTGGCTTCGCCGAAACCCATCGTGAACGTCTGTATTGGTTCTCTGGAGACCTTCGCCATGATGGCAACCACGATGCTAGTGTCTAGTCCTCCAGAGAGGAATGATCCTATCGGAACATCGCTCACCATTTGTCTCTTGACAGCGTCGTCAAGCGTCTTCCTCAGCATCTTTGCGATGGCGTAGTCAGGTCCCTCGATCCTTGTCGTGGGTAGCCTCCAATACCTGCTGACCGCAACTGGCTTCCCTTGTTCTGCCACAAGCATATGTCCAGGCAGGAGCTTCTTTATTCCCCGGAACATAGTCATCTCACCCGGAACATACAGCAAGTTCAGCAGGAGATGGAGCGCGAGGTCATCAAACTCCCGCTTCAGCCCATCCCAGAGGAGGATTGCCTTCGGCTCCGAGGCAAAGACGATCTTCTCATCTTGGATCGTATAGTAAATGGGTTTGACTCCGATCGGATCTCGAACCAGCACAAGTCTACGCTTGCCCGAGTCCCATATCGCTGTTGCGAACATGCCATTCATGTCGCCTGCGAAGTTCAGGCCCCTCTCCTCGTATAGGTGCACGATGACCTCTGCATCACCATTCGTGTAGAACTTGTGGCCCATTCTCTCCAGCATTCCACGCAGTTCTCTGAAGTTGTAGATCTCCCCGTTGTGAACTGCCCATATGGATCCGTCCTCATTGTGCACAGGTTGCTTGCTGCCGACCACATCTATTATGCTCAACCTCGCGTTGGCTAGGCCGATCCCGTCGTCGAGGTATTCTCCACTGTCGTCCGGACCTCTGTGGCTGAGTATCTTCCCCATGCTCCTCAGCAGCTCGGCGTCACTTAGGCCAAGGAAGCCGGCAATCCCACACAAGTCCCGGACGATGCGGTTTCTTCTTATTCTATTTAAACGTAGGGACACCGAGTCGGAATCAGTCGGTCCAAGAACACGCAGTAGCGCGTTCCGCGGCAGGTTCTCGCCAGTTGTCCATCTCGCAAGGATAAATATCAGAAGATGATCATCACCTTAGATGCGAGACAAAGTTCTGCTAGCAGCACAGGAACCAGAATCCACCACGAGGTTGTCCCTCACCCGAGCCAGCCTGTCGAAGGAACACGAAGTGAGTGTTCTCATGCCCAAGTTCAGGGCGAGGTTTCGACCCCGGTTTCTCTCCGCTGCATTGCGGTACAAGGTCTTCGCACTCCAGGAATTGCTGTCGTCAACCGAGGTACTCCACTTGGTGAACTCCCCGGACTTCATTCACTTACCGGCTTTGGTGAAGAGGTGCGATGTCGTGTACGACTACAGGAGCAATTACTCTGACAAACTGAGGCTATCCTATCCCTCATTGGCTGGGACAGCGGCGAGACTGGAGGAGATGTTGGCGAAGAGGGCCAACTTGGTTTTGACCGTGAACGATATTCTCGCGATCCGATTTGGCAAGCGGGTCGGAAAATCCGTCGTCGTTGTGCCCAACTATCCCACGAGGGAGTTCAGACCTACCAGAGAGCCGGAAGCGGTCAGAACAGCTCACGGCTTTTCAGGTGAGAGCTTGGTCTTGTTCGTCGGCAACCTGACAGATACCTACGACTTTGATTTGGTGCTTGCGTCAGCTCGGAGGCTGACGAGCATGGAGTTCTGGATAGTTGGCTCCGGCAAGAAGGAGCCCCAATTGAGGGCGAGAAGTCCGGGCAACGTGAAGTTCATGGGCAAGGTTCCCCACAGCGAAGTCCCCGACGTGATCGCTGCGGCAGACGTCTGTCTCGCGCCGATCCGCGCATACCAAGCAGACATCGTGCACAACGATCAGGATGTATGGAAGATAACAGAGTACGCTGCGTTGGGGAAGCCCATAGTGGCCACCAACCTAGCGCCTTCCGCGCAGTATGAGTTGGTCAAAGGAGATGTCGATGCATTCTCGGAGGCCATCAAGAAGGCATGCTCGGGGATGGTCAGGCCAGCTCAGCCTAGGTTTTGGGAAGATGTGTCCGAGCCGACCCTGCTCGAGGCGTACCACCATCTGCCCTGAGTGGTAGGATTGTCCTGTCAGTGCTTCTTCAGGAGTCTGAGCAGCTCAAGTGCCTTTTGCCGGGGGTCCGAAGATGAGGTTATGTGCCTGCCCACTATCAGGATGTCTGCTCCTGAGCCGAGAAGGACTTCCGCGGTCTCAAGCGTCACGCCGCCTGCCACGGCGACGACTTTCTCCGGGAATACCCTTCTCAGTTCCTCCACTTTCGTTCTCAAGGTTTCGGCGCCTAGACCTTGGTCAATCCCTGAGTGACAGACGAGAATGTCAACCTCCTGAGGCAACCTCCTCAGCTCTTCAACATCGCCAGAATATCCCAAGAGATCGACGACACAGATCATTCCATTCGTTCGGCAAGCGGAGCCGAATTTGTCCAGCGTGGCCTGAGGTGCAAGGGCGGAGACGGTCACCCCATCTGCGCCGCCTTCTTTCGCGATCTGAACCTCCAGTTCCGCCGCATCCATTGTCTTCATGTCAGCTATCACTGTCCTGCCCCTTGACTCCCTCTTGACTGCCCTTGTCGCCTCAGCTCCGCGGGCCTTCAATAGCGGCGTGCCCACCTCCAAAATGACTCCTGAAACCGGCAATGCCCTGCATATCCGCAAGGCCTGCGCAAGACTGGGCATGTCAAGTGCGACCTGAAGCTTGTGTCTGAGGTCGACCTTTCGCCTGCTCGGCACCTCGCACATAGCGCACGACATTCATCCCCTGAGTATTTGAGGGATTCCTATCTGACTTGGGCTCACCCACCTTCAGACTCTCGGCCGGCGAAGGCAAACCAACCGCTTTGGATAGACTTATCAAATCTCAACGTCTGCAGTTGCTGTTGTCAATGCACCGCGTCACATCGCCCGATGAGGAAGTGATCTTCGAGAGCGAGGCCAAATACATAGGTGGGCTGTCAAAGTGGACGGGGTCAGCAAGTGGCAGACTTGTGCTCACCAACAAAAGGATCTATTTCGAGGTCACCGTGGGCGGCCTGCGTGACAAGAGGCCCGAACTCGGCTTCGAGAATACTCTCAACAACACGATAGAGGTGAAGGTGGGTCAGTTGTCCTCATTGAGCAGACCGGTCGTGACCGTGGTCTACAAGTCTAGTCATGGCCCAGTCGAGCAGCCAAGCTTCCAAGTGCAGAATCCTGAAGCCTGGAAATCGGCGCTCGCGAACGTGAAGCTGGGATCTATCTTCTAGATAGACCATACTAAGGTTGAGGTCCTCAACACGCCGGGTATCTTCCTGATCAGCGTGACGACTCGATCCAGATCCGCCATCGTCTCCGCTGTGAGCTTGGCGACAATATCATATTGGCCGTAGGTGACCGCTATCTCAGTGATGCCCGGCAGGTTTCGGATCTGATCTGCTATCTCATGTTCCCTTCCTATCTCGACAACCACCAGAATCTGTGCTACCACCAATCTCTTGCGTGGCACTGCGATTGGGCATTTTAACCTTGCGACTCGACTTCTCGGGTGGATACGCTTAAATAACGCGCTTCCGCCTTGACTTTCGATGTCGGCTCCCCTGCTTCCTCTGGTGAACCAAACAGACCTCACCAGTTCGATCTTCTGGTTGATCTATGCGCTCGCGCTCATCCTGAGTGTAGTGGGAGTTTTCGTATCCAACAAGCTGAGGCACGACAGAGAAGTCCAGAAGTTCTGGAACAAGGTTCGCACTGCCCGAAAGGATCCTTCTTCAGTCTGGCCGTACCAAGAAGAAGAGGAAGAATAGACCGATTCGTGGGCGTTGAGACAGGATTTTTCCAGCCACAAAACATCATGTCACTTCGCCATTGGTCTGATCCCACAGTGGTCGATCACTTCAGGTTATCTACATCAGTCTGACAGGATCGGAGCGCGATGAGAACCACATGCGTGGCTAGCGAGAAAGAAAGTTTGATCCCATTGAAGCAACCTACGATCCCACGGGGAGATCTGCTGCAGACGGTAAGAAGGCTAAGGAGCTCTCCTCTCTCGAGGCTCGTCGATTCAAGAATGGGGACCTTCAGGAAGAATCACGACTCTGATTATGAGGTCTGGTTCTCGGAGCTTTCGTTCTGCATATTGGTGGCTGCCAGTACGGCCAGATCTGGTCTCAAGGCCCAGAACCGACTGGGGTCCAAAGCCTTCGTTTCGATGAAGGAGAGTCAGCTTCAGCGCGCGCTCAAGTCCTTGGGAGTAAGGTTTCACAACAGAGCTCACTACATAGTTAGGGCTAGGGAACTCGGGGACTTCAGACCGGCGGTGCTGTCGGCAGGCAGTATTGTTGAAGCCAGGGACTGGTTGGTTGACAACGTACCCGGAATAGGCTACAAGGAGGCGTCACACTTCTTGAGGAACATTGGATTCCCGGAGGTGGCGATCTTGGACAGGCACATCCTTAGAACACTCTTCGAGGCAGGATGCCTGCCGTCGCCGGAACCGCCCTCAGGTCGAGATGGCTACCTGCAAAAGGAGCAAACGATGTTGGAGCTTGCACGAGAGATCTCGACGTCGCCCGGCGAGCTTGACCTGTACCTCTGGTATGTCAAAACCGGGGACATTGTGAAGTAGGGTCAGATTCCCACTGCTGTCAGAACTATCTCTCGTTCTCTCGGTCCTGACATCTCCACAAGATAGAGGTCTTGCCAATCGCCAACCTTGAGTTTGCCCGACTCAATGGGAATGGTGACTGAGCCCCCGAGTGCTGTTGACGACATGTAGGCATTGACTGTTTCGGGATCTCTTGATGCCACTGTATCTCTCTTCTTGACTGCCTCCTCGAGCGCGTCGTGCAGGGTTTCAGGGACTAGTTCCGCGATTCCCTCCCTTCTGTTCACCGACACAATGGCCGATGTGGTGTGCTTGTTGAAACAAGACAGCATCCCTCGGTGACTCCCGATGCTGCCACGAAGCTCTGAGCTCGGCTGGTCAGGTTTATGGCCTCCCTTATCTTGGTGGTTCTGATCTTGAGCGTGTTGCGAACCACTCTCGCCTTTGAAGATGAGAGCACGAAGTCATAGTTACCAGTAGATGAATTTGGGCCCAGCCTAATCGCCAAACTATCTAGCTCGGCAAAGGGTTTAAAGGGTTTCTATCGCCCACCGCGACAAAACCTTCGAGGAGTCCGCGATCTTGTCGGTAGAGGCCATCTTTGAAGAAGCTTGCCCGAGCTGTGCGGGCCCAATATCCACAGGAAGACTCCTCAGTGGCCTCCCGTGCGAGAGGTGTCTGCCAGATGCCTCAGTCAGTCGGGCCGAGTTGGAGAGGATGACCGCTCGGTTCGGCGAACCCTACTCATCGTATCTGGTTCTATCAGAATCGCTGCAAGACTTCGACCAGACATTCAGTGCGTTGACCGGGTCGAAGCCGACGCCAGTCCAACGCTGGCTCGCCCGTCAGTGTTTCCTGCGCCGCTCGGCAGCGACAGTTATCCCACACGGACAGGGAAAGACGGCCCTCGCCATGTCGATCTGCTTGGTGCGCCAAGGACGTTCAGGAAAGTGTCTTCTGGTCACGAAGGACAAGACCAAGGAGGCGGAGGTGCAGGGAATCCTCTCCTCATTTGCCGAAAGAGTGCGATCCGCCGGAGCGGCAGGTTCTCAGAGCTCTCAAAGCGATTTCGCGATTTCGACTGAGGCAGACCAGCTCTCCATTGATGAATCCAGTTGGCCACATTACGACGTTGTAGTTATCGACGATGCTGGCGAAGACCTAGCGAGACGATTGCTGAGGCTGAAGGACAACCGTCCCTCCGCGTTGCTCTGGCTCAAGAGTGGCCCGTCAACGCGGATCACAAGAAGGAGTCCGGGGTCAGCGATGGAGCTCGACAGGACGCTTGACAGACGAATCGATGGTCCGTTCCACTACTCTCTACTTGTCATCGCCGACAAGTCTCCTCAGACCATCAAGGATGTCAGTGACGTCCTGCGCGGAAGAGCAGCGATCGTTGTGAACACAAGCGCACGAAAGGCCATGCGGGACAATGCAGATGTGCACGTCTATCGTGATAGACCTAGCTCGAGTGAGATCACCAAGCTCAAGGGTGTTGATTACATCGTGTTTGCGGGGCTGCCGATCAGAATAACAAGCCCCGATGATGACTCAAGTAACGACCAGGAAAATGCAGTGGATGCGTTCTGCAGGTGGATGGGGTACGCGACGAAGATCGACGAACAAGGCATCTCGTTGCCCGTTGCGGTCTTGGTGGACAGCAGGTCCAAGGCAGACGCTTTCATCAAGCAGCTTGACGAAGAACACCGCGTTGAGTCTCGGGACATAAGCGGGGACTACAAGACTCTTCTCCTAGGAGACGCGAAATCGGCTGACGCGAGGGAAAGGATAGGGCACATCGAACCTGTCCTTCTGATAGTGGAGTCTCCGACCAAGGCGAGGACGATTTCAAGCCTCTTCTCAAGAGTGAGCAGTCAGAAAGTGGGGCCATTGACAACGCAATGGACGCTGATGGGAAACAAGCTCATGGAGGTCGTGGCCACACAAGGGCACGTCCTCGACCTTTCTCTGGAAGGGGGTTTTCATGGAGTACTGAAGAGAAAGGACTCTTTCGTCCCGAGATACGGATTCATCAAGAGGTGTAAGAGGTGCTCAAGCCAGGTCATATCGAAGGAGGTCTGCAACTACTGCGGGAGTAACAACCTTTCCTCCAAGAAGGAGACCATGGATGTGCTGAGAGAACTCGCCGCTAGCTGTGGCTCGGTGATACTGGCGACTGACCCCGATTCCGAAGGCGAGAAAATCGCGTTCGACGTGATGGTGTACATATCGCCGGTAACGGAGAGCATAGTCAGGTCCGAGTTCCATGAGGTCACGAGGCGAGGACTAGATGAAGCGCTACATTCGCCTAGGCCGGTACTGCCCAATCTCGTCCAGTCGCAGGTACTGAGGCGAGTAGAAGACAGATGGCTTGGCTTTGAGTTGAGCAGAAGACTCTGGGACAGGTTTGGGAATCGTCGCCTTTCAGCTGGCAGAGCTCAGAGCCCGATCCTAGGTTGGGTCGTCGACCGCTTCAGAGAGAGCAGGCAGAAGAAGAACTACATCGTGGTAGAGCTGGAGTCAGGGCTATCAGTCTGGCTGGACGTGACAGGAAGAGAAGACAGGAGAGATCTCGCCAAATCCATCAAAGACGCGACAGCTGACCTCAAGGTTCTGTCTGAGGAGACGGTTGAGGTGAAACCGCGGCCACCTTACACTACCGACTCACTTTTGGCTGATTCGTACTCGTTCCTTCATATGGGACCCGGAAGCGCTATGAGGCTGGCACAAGACCTGTTCGAAACCGGTCTCACAACGTACCACAGGACGGACTCGACTAGGATATCCAGCTACGGCATCGGCATAGCCAAAGACTACATAGAGAGCAGGTTCCCTGGAAAGTTCAGAGCGAGGTCATGGGGAGAACAGGGTGCTCATGAAGCGATCAGAACTACAGGGTCGTTGGACCCTGAGACGCTATCGGAGGCGGTGAGGAAAGGTGACCTCAAACTGAGCAAGTCGTTCACCGGATACCATGAAGGGCTGTACGGTATGATCTTCAGGAGGTTCATCGCATCACAAATGGAGAGCGCAATGGTGAAGACTCAGCGTTTCGAGGTTAGCATCCTTGACTTCAAAGTGGAGATGCATAGGAGGGTCGAGGTTGTGGAGAAGGGCTTCACCTCGGTCGTGCCGCTCAGACTGGATGCCAAGGTCGCGTCGGGCTCGCAGAAAGTGAAGTCAACCTCGTTGAAGACGTTGCCCAAGGTCAGGCTGTTCTCGGTCGGGGAACTGGTGTCGGAGATGAAAAGGAAGGGAATAGGCAGACCTAGCACTTACGCGAAACTGGTCGACACCATAATGATAAGAAGATATGCCTTCGAGGTTCACGGCAGAATCATCGCCACCAATCTGGGCATGCAGGTCTCCGACTATCTGCGGACCAACTTCGGCAAGTATGTCTCAGATGAGACGACGAAGATGCTGGGCGACAAGATGCAGCAGGTTGAGGACGGCAAGGAGGACTATCAGAAGATGCTTTCAGACCTCTACGAAGAGGTCAAGTCAATGCCTCCGTAAGCAGGCCTCGCGGTGTCACTAGTCTTCGAGCCGAGGTTCAAGGAGCTCGTCACCTGATGAGATGAGTACCATCGCATGACTTTGATGTTCTCAGCTCGTCAAATCCCTCTCTGCAGGTGGCGAATGTCATGCCCTGCTCAAGCACGAGAGCCCTGAGATCGGTGAGAGTTGTCCTCCTGATCGCTTCATCGAGGTAGAGACAGTTCGACACTCTTCCTTCCTTTCTGTACAGACGTTCCAGTTGAACTGTAGCCTTCGGCATGACCCTGCTGATCCTTTTCAGGCTGTCGGGCCTAGCCTTGAAGGTTGATGCAACGACATGATCGACACGGCTTGATGCAATCTCCTCAACAAGCCTAGGCAACGCCCTGTCGTTTATGCCGGGCAGTATTGGGTCGATTCTGCCGACTGTGGGAATGTTCATCTCGTTCAGTTTGTTCAGCGCCTTGAGTCTCAACTTTGGGTCGGGGGCATTCGGTTCCAGTTTCTCAGCCACGGTGTCGAGGGTTGTCACTGTCATGCCGACAACTGCCCCTGCTGACGAGATGACATCGGCGTCCCTCAAGACAAGGTCGGACTTCGTCTGAATCATGAACCGAGTTCCGGCTCGAGCTAGGATCCGAAGAACTTCACGCGTGATGCCGAGTGTTCCCTCCATCGGGGCATATGGATCGGAACTTGTGCTCAGCAAGATCGGCACTCTCTTGTCAATGACACCTATGTCTTTGCTGATGCGCTCAAGCACATCATGCTTGGCCCTAGGTCTGAATGCCGAAGGCACGTATGAGGTGATGTAGCAGTATGCGCACGAATGACCACAGCCGGTGTAAGGCGAGAGCGAGTACTTAGGAGGACATGTACAGAGGTCGCTGTGCCAAGGTCGAACCTCCTTATGAGGGCGCCCTCAGCAAAGGAACTAGAGGTCAATCCCAAAGGCACTCAAGAACTGAGTTGTTCTCTCGTACTCCCTCAAGAAGTCATATGCCTTCTCCGTGAGCCTGAAGTATTTTCTATCGTCCTCTGACTCTTCGACGACCAAGCCGAGCGAGATCAGTTCATCCAGCTTCTCCTGCATCCTATCAGTTGGGAGGTTCGCCTTCTGCATCAACCTCGTCTTTCCGATCCTCTCTTCCTCCCTTATGGAGTTCAGTACGTCGGCGATTATCGATATGCTGGATCGATACTTCCTCGCGAGCTTGCTCAAGTTTTCTTTTTCAGCCTCACCAGCATGGCCAACAGCGACAGATACCCCGCGAGTCTCAGCATGTTCTCTATTGCCAGCAGAGCTGGCTCTCTGTAACCCAGCACGTTCGAGAGATGCGCGCAGGCAAGGAAGACGAACCCTATCGTGACTAATGCTTGGTTCAAGTTCCTGTCTTTGATCAACTTCACGAGCACGAGCGCAGCCAACGCAAGCAACATGAACACATTCAGGACGTTGAAGGGTAGAATGATCAGCCCAAGTCCTACCGGTCCAATCTGTGAGACCACGGTGCTTCCGGGCCAGACGCTCCTGATTTGGACCCACAGCAGTATCGCGTAAGCAACGGCGGCGACGAATGCCTGTATGAGATCGCCCGCTATGTTGAACGGTCTCACCAAGTCAAACGGACGGCGCGTAAGGAGTTCTGACATGACCAGAAGTCCCCTGAGCATGTTCGACGCTCCGAGGAGCGCGAATGAGACCTCAAACGAGAGGAAGATGTCTTCTTTTGAGAATGACCTTGCCTTCGCTGCTTCATATGACACAATCACGGCAATGACCCCAGACACTAGGTCAAACACGGCGTCAAGCAAGGGTGAGAGTATGAGGGCGTCGATCAAGGGTGGAGCCATGAAGGATTGACTTCTTTCCTCTTGATAATCTTTATGTTGAATCTCCCGAGAAATCTTATTATCATCAAGCAGAAATCTCTACCAAGCCAGGGTGGCTGATTGGTCAGGCGGCGGGCTGCAGACCCGCTCTAAGGGGGTTCAAATCCCTCCCCTGGCTTATGGCCAACTACCCTTTTTCCCCAATTCTCACCTCTGTCACTCCGATTCCCTACCTGAACCAGAATCTGGATCGGGGGCATAAGGACGGTAGGGGCACGAAGATCACTCCTAGGTCGGCACTTGGGCCGTCGGTGGCAGTGTCTCCTTCTTCTGGAAATATGATCTCACGCTAGGCCGAAGTAGGAGGTAGTCAACAATCAGATGCCCCATTAGCATCACGACCAATAGAGAATAGTAGACAATGAAGTCTTCAAATGCGAAAGAGAGAAGAAGGATCGTCAGGGGGAACCCACAGAAAGAAAAGAGGGACAGCAAGAGACCTAGACCTCCTGTGAAGGACAACAGATCAGTGATTGCTGAGAAGGAGATGTAGGCCACCATCAACTGCCAGGCGTAGCGTCTGCCCCGGACTAGCTCCCAGCTGACGAACACCACTGTCGCTCCCAAAAGAACCAGGAACCAGTTTAACGTTCCTCCGAGATAGAACGTGCCCGTGCGCTCGCCTATGAGGATTGGCATTAGTGCCGGTATGGTCACAAGAGTTCCCCCGCAACTCCCAAGTCCTCCGAGCACTGTGACAATCAGTGGCCTATTCGCCATTGGTGTTCTCCTCTCCATGAACGCTATTATGCGTTGTCGCCGCACAACATGAATACATCCTAGGATCGTGCGACCGCAAGGTGCGAACGACAGAGACCAGCTGTCCCTTGGCTCGTCATGCCACGATGAAAAAAGAACAGCTCTCTCTTGACCTCCACGCGCCGAAGGATCGACAGGACTCAACTTGCCAAACCCTTATTAGAGCAGTAATATTACCCAGTTAACTAACTTGTTGTCTCGTTGCGAGGAGTTCGTCAGGAACGTCCTGCCAACAGCTAGGTCACTGATAGCTAGGAAGATGCTGAAGGAAAGAGGGCTCACGCAGGTCCAGGTTGCAACAGTCCTCCATGTTTCACAAGCGTCCGTGAGTCAGTACCTGAACGCAAGAAGAGGAGAGAAACTGATGACCAAACTCGCGAATGATCCGGATGTCAACAAGTTCTTGGACAGACTGGTGGACGATCTTTTGGATGAGTCCACGCCGGATGAACGCAAGGAGAGTCTGATGTGTGACTTGTGCGCCCTGGTTTTCAAGAAACACTTGGACTGCGCCCTAGCTTCTGAGAAGCACTCCAACCCGACAGGGCAGTGAGAGCCGTCAGGACCCTGTCTTCACTCGATCCTTTGATGCATCGTTGACATTGTGCCATGAGAGTCGGATATCTTAAAATGTCCTCCTTACGAGCGACGATAGTGTATCATGGCCGAAGGGAATATGCTAATTCTGGATGCCGGCACCTCAAGGGTGAAGGCTGGACTCATAGCCCCAAGCGGGAAGCTTCTTGGTTATACCTCTAAGAGTCTGAATCCAAGGTCCACAAAACCGGGAGAAGCCGTCACTGACCCCGCAGATGTGTGGGCAACGGTCAGGGTCCTGGTCAAGCAGTTGATGAAGGGCATTGAAACGGAGAGCGTTGACGCCCTTTCATTCACTGGCAACAGGATATCAGTCTCGCTCGCCGACAGGAACGGAACAGTCCTGCACCCGTTGATAACTTGGCTCGACTCTAGGTCGGCGACCAAATTCGACGAGCGCATTGAAGAGGTGGACAAAAGGGTGATACTGCAGAAGATACTATGGTACAAGGAGAGTCGGCCCGACTTGTACGCAAAGGCCGCCTCAATCTTGAACCTCGACAGCTACCTGAACGTCAAGCTGGTCGGAAAACCGGTGATGTGGGTTCACAGCGCTGTCTATGCTCTCTACGATCCAGTGAAGAGGGAGTGGCCTGACAAGCTCAGCGAGTTCGGCGTGGACCGGACGCTCCTGCCAGAGGTGCTCGAGTCCGGGAGTTACTTGGGCGAGCTGACGAGCGAAGCTGCGGCTGATCTCGGCCTGAACAAGAAGACCGAGGTATACTTGGGCATGGGAGACAACCAAGCAGGGACCGTATCGGTCGGCGCTCTTGTTCCCTCGGACACAAAGGTTGGACTCAGCACGGGAGCCTACTTGGACATAGTCTTTGACACGCAACCCTTCGAGTTCTACCACAGGGCGGCCAAGGTGTTCTGCCATCCGTACGTTGAAGGCAAGTGGCTGTTCGAGGGCGTGGTCCCGGGCTCCGGCTTGGCGTACACGTGGCTGGGGGAGAACTTCGTTCCAAGGTTCAGCCTTGCCGCGTCAAAGGGAGACGATCCATACCCCGAACTCGAAAAGGTTGCGGCCATGTCGCCGAAGGGTTCGGACGGGTTGTTCACTATGCCTCTGTTCATGTTCAAGAGGGGCATGTTCTGGGGGCTTGCGTACTCCCACAATGCTTCTCATCTGCTGAGGTCGGTTGCGGAATCGACCGCGTATGGGTTGAGGATGTTCTTCGACATGGCTGTGAACTTGGGAGCCAACCCCGAGTTCCTCCGAATGGATGGAAGCGGCTCGAAGTCGACGCTGTGGAAGCAGACGATGTGCGATGTGTTGCACAGGAGCGGCTCGGCCGTCAAGAACCCTGAGGCATCGCCAATACTGGGGGTAGCTTTCCTATTGATGAAATCCACCGGCGCAATCAAGGATCTCAGTGAAGCAAGCCGTGTGTGGGGCGAAAAGCTCGAACCGAGCGCCGAGAATCCGTACGATCCTCTCTATGAACAATGGTTGGGTAAATTCTTGGCTGAAGCTGCTGAGACTCCCATCTAGGAGATGTCGGGACAAAGAGTGCCATTTCAGGGCAACGCATTTCGGTCCAACTTTGAGAGAGAATCTCGAAGAATGATGATGTGAGTTCATTCTAACCGCGTCGCCCAAGGTGTCAGGGACAGTTCGTGTGACCTCCAGTGTCTGAGTGAGAATCCCTTCGGGGCCTTACCTCCGGTCATAGTGTGGCCATCATTGGTCTGACGTTGAAGATCGTTTCACTGAATCGTTGTCGGTCCTATGCCGCCGTGCCTCTCAGTCGCTTGGAGTTCTCGACGGCCCTCCTGATAGTAATGTCCATCATGTCCATGATGGTTGTGATGACCTTGTCTATCCCTCTTCCACGGGTCACATAGATCTCGATCTCGGTTGCCCACGTCATTCCTCTTGGCTGAGTGAAGAGGGAGCGCAATCCGACCCCAGGCGACAGGCTCTCAAGGCTCACGGAGAGATCCGCTGTGAATTCGGTGGGCTTGGTTTCTGACACGAGCTTCATCAGAACAGGGTCCTTGTTGAGGCTTCGGGCCAAAGAGTCGTCTTCGACTACCTCGGGAATGATGTCTCTGATCTTCCTGACTGTCGGCGAGATTTCGAAAGCATACTTCCGGAAAAGTGTGCCCCTCGACCCTAGCACGACCCCAGTGCCTAACAGTTTGGCGAACGTGCTTCTCCAAGTTTCGTCCATCTCGTCCTGCTTGACCATGGTGTGTGTAGCAACGAACTTCCGAGTGGAATCAAATGAGAACCCCAACCTCCTGCTCGAAAGGATGAGTTTCTCGAAACTTCTGTCCCATTCTAGCTCCAGCAACAACCCTGCCGAGGTCTCGGTCTTGGACTTGATGAACGGCTTCAGGATCTCAAGTTGGAGCTGTTGCGTTCCGAAGATTTCCATCGTGCTCGGGAACACGCCTGAGCTAAAAAGTATGCACCTCGACCATGCATGACCCGTGCCTGACTGAGGTCGGTTGGGGAGGAATCGGTCCTTTTCGTTTCGGAATCGCGAACTTCTTCCGATCGTTTGCGAGTTTTGAGAATCCTGAGTCCGGGCTGGCATTAATGTATCGAATGTGTTCGAGTCCCTGTGAAATGCTCTCGTTTCATCGGTTTCTGGCCCCGAAACAGCGATGTTCTAGGACAGTGATAGTGGAATCACAGATAATACTGCCTCGATATCTTCAGAAAAGGCAGGCTAGAGGAGGGTTATTTAAGCTCACGTAGTTGATCCGCAAAGTCTTATAAATTTTAAGACATACATTCGCACGAGTAAAAATGTCAGGTGTAGCTGGCGAACTAAAGAAAGGGTTCACTACTAGAGCAATCGTCTTGGCGCTCGTCATAGGCTTGATTGGTCTGTTTGCGAACATAGCCACGTGGTGGGCATTGGGCATAACACTAGATCCGATACCTGCTGGAAGAGTTGGATCCGCAATGTACGCTCCTTACGGGCTTGTCTTCATCCTCGCCTTGGCATCAGCCTTCCTAGGCAGTGCAGGCCTCACTACCCAGGAGATCGTCGTGGTCAACGTCGCTGCGTTCGTGGCAGCTGATGCACCATTCATCCTAAACGGATTCATGGGATTCTTGCTCGCAGATACTTACTTGGCAAGGACAAACACCGTAGCAGCAGCCCTCCTGAGGTTCTATCCGAGTCTCTGGACCCCAGGTGACTACAACCTTGTGGCGCCCGCTTGGACAGGGAATGCTTCTGCTCCAATAGGCGCACTCCTTCCTTATCTTGCGTTCTGGGGCTTCATGATGCTGCTCTGGTGCATGATGAGCGTCTTCCACGGTGCCGTGCTACGACTTCAGTACGTGAAGAAAGAGAAACTGCCATTCCCGATGATGATCCCAATAAACGAGATGCTGGGCAAGTACGAGAAGGGCAAAGGTGACTTCATGGCGTACATCAAGACCTTGCCGTTCCTGATTGGTCTGGTGCTCGGTATCTTGGCCGGAGGTCTCGCTGCATTGAACTACATCTACAAGTTCACGCAGGTGTTCTACTCATACGGCCAATTCTACCTGCCCTGGCTTGGAGATCTGTTCTCGGCCATATCACAACGGACCGTCGGTGGCTGGTGGATGTTGATAACTGCGGACATCGCAGCCTTCTATCTAGCACCTATGGACATCCTCAGTTCCATGGTTCTCCTCTTGGTAGTCCTCAATGTCCTGTTCCCGATAGTCATGGTCAACATTGGAGCAATAGCACCAGGCTCGGGCACGGGTTGGGGAGGACCATTCCCGACCGTTCCCTTCACGATATACTGGCTTCCTGTCGCGGTTGGGCTGTGGGCCATAGTATTTGGCTACAAGGCATACGGCGACAGCATCAAGAAGGCTCTACAAAGGGCAAAGGCTGGCGACGGAGAACTCAATGACCTTCTGGTCTGGGGTGGCTTCGTAGGCACATGGATTCTGTGGCTCGTACTCTGGGTTGCGTTTGGCGGAAACATCATAGCGCTGATAGGTGGTTTCGTAGTCTACCTGCTGTACACTTGGGGAATAGTCGGAACATTCGCAGCAACAGGAACCTGGTGTGGGTGGGGAGACACGTGGCCAACACAGGCGGCAACATTCTGGGTTGGTTCAGCGACCGGCACCTTCAACTCAACTGGTGCAGCGGCAAATACCCAGGCAGCTTGGGCAACAGCGACAGCACCCTTCATAACTGCGGGCTTCGGTGGCTGGATGATTGAGGCCACAGAACACCCGTGGGCATTGACCGGAACATACGCTTTGGCACAGGCAACCAAGACGAAGGAGACTGACATATTCAATGCACAACTCCTTGGCATGGTGTTCATCACTGTAGTGGGCATGCTGTTCGGAACCTACATACTGTACGGCACTGGCATGGGCAAGTTGCCGGGCTTCTGGGGCAGCGGCGGCTTCATAGGTAACATGGCCAGTTGGTCAGTGACAGATGCATCACCTCCGTCATCAATGGACTTTACACAGCTCGTTGTTGCAATAGTCCTAGTAGGAGTGCTGTTCTTCCTCAGATCGAGCTTCTCCTGGTGGTTCTTCAGTCCCTACGTGATGTTCTTCTACGACAACATGTGGCTGTTGAACGGAGGAGTTGCTTGGATACTAAAGGTCATCACTCTCAAAGTGTTCGGAGCCAAAGCCTACGAAGAAACAGGAGTTCCCATTGCGGTCGGGTTCCTAGCAGGAATCACACTCTCTGCCATGCTCATAATGGGAGTGAACTCAATCACTGGTGGCATAGCGGTCGGGGCGAGCGCCTAGGGCGCCCCCCGGTCTCTCTTTTTTAACCACCTTTTTCTCTTTATCGCCTCAAGGCTTTTATCTTCATAGCCATTGTCACGAGTGGCAATGACCGGAAGAGGACGGATGTCTTCTGCTTCAGTTCTGCTCGTCCTGTTGGTTGTCACAGGAACTGCGGTAGGGGGACTCCCTGCTGTGTCCGCCCAACATGTCGAGATGTCGCTCGACCGGATAGAGAGTGATTTGAAGCTGTTTTCCTCGTTGCAGTCCAGGGTCACGGGCTATCCCGGCTCCTACACTGCAGCTGAGATCATATCCGAGAGATTTCGCGCTCTGAATTTGAGCGTGAGGTTTTTCAACTACACGGTGATGGTCCCATACGACGAGGGGTCTTGGCTGAGAATAGGAGGACGTGAGATCGAGGCGTTCTCTCTATATCCGAATGGAGTGGCCACGGGCGAGAAGAGTGCCTCGGGCAAGCTGGTGTACGCGGGGTATGGTGCTCCAAGGGAATTCGATGGGCTCAATGTCAAGGGCAACATAGTTCTCTTGGAGTTCAACTCGGGGGACGCTTGGACGACGGCGATGTCGTTGGGGGCCTCGGCAGTGGTCTTCCTTGAGGATGGCGCCACAACGCGGTATGAAGCGATGGCGAAAATCTCCTCACTTCCGATCACAATGCCGAGATTATACGTCAGAGGAGACGAAGCTGCGGAGCTGAGGCAACTCTCAGCGTCAAGTCCACAGACGGAACTCTTTAACGGGATGGAATGGAAAGAGGTGCGGGGGATCGACATCATAGGTGAAATGAGGGGCACAGAAGATCCCTCCAATGTCATAATAGTGACGACACACTATGACTCGGTTTCCGTCGTCCCCGCTATCTCTCCTGGGGCTGACGACGCCATTGGCATCGCTTCGATGCTGGAGTTCATAAGGGTCCTAAAAGTCGAGGGATTCTCGCCGAAATACACTGTATGGTTTATCGCAATGTCCGGACATTGGCAGGGCCTGAGCGGGGCCAGGGAATTCGTCGAGAACAACTACTTCACTGAACGGATCGGTCAGGACGTGAAGCCGCACCTTGCGGTGTCGCTGGAACTGACATCGGGCAGCCCTCACACCAACTTGGTACTGGCTGGCTGGATGTATAGCATTTCCACGCTCTCGACATTCAGGAGAATGCTCACTATCAACGGACTCTTTCGGGACTCATCCGAGTCTTTTGGAAACACCTATCCGAACTACTGGGCCAAGATCGAAACAACTCCTCTAGTCACGTTGGCTGGCATCGCATCAGGTGACGGATTCAAGTCAGGGATGGCGTTCAAGTACAACTTGGATATGGAGGCCTTCGAGCTGGCGAACTCGCTGGGCCTGGGGATCGTCACCTACGATGACACAAGGCTGCACTTCTTCACGACATCCGATGAGATGAAGTATGTGGACCTTGACAATGTAGCCCCTCAGTGTGAGTACACGGCGCATCTTCTCAAGGACATCCTGCAATCCCCGATTTCGGACATATACTCGGGAAGTTGGAACGATCTCAAACCTGTCAGACTTGGTCCGACCTACACTGGGGTAGGATTCGCCACCCTCTATATCGAGGCGGTGGAATACTCTCCCACCAACCCGAGTCTGTACGATTCGGTCCCGAACACCCTGATACTCGTAGGAAACCCAGTGGATCCCTTCTCTCTGATTGTTTCCAAGTGCAACTCAAGTGGCGTTGCCGAACTCCACGGCATGCAGCCGGTCATGGCCGCAGCAACTGTTGGTAACATACTCGTCTCGGGCTATCAGATGGACGAAGAAGGCCGAATCTCATATGCTCCTGACAAAGGACCCAACGGCGCAGGCCACTATCGGCCTGACATCCAGATATCCGACAGCGGACAAAAAGCAAGAGCGGCTGTCTTCAAATGTGGCAGTGCAACTGTCTTCGACATCAGCGCCCCCGATGACATAGCAGCCGCATGTGCGCCCAATTCCTTCTATCAGATCACCAACGCGTATTCAACGGAGCTGGCTCGCGCGCTCTACGAGACGCCTCTCGCAATAAGCGTCACGGTCATGCGCATGCCGGGGTACGCTCCCTTGGATTACTGGGGATATGGATTCGACCCCGTACTTGGCATAATCCAGATCTACGCCCCACCAATGACGGGGTTTGCGTTCATGATAAGGAGTTCTGCGTTGACTAGGACCACTACCATATACGCGAACGTCACACTTGCCAACCAAGACGGTTTTGGCTATTCTCTGGCAGAGCAGGGTGACGAGCTGTTGATTGATGGCAGCATGGCTGGCATGCTTCGGGATCCTTTGACTCTGGCCTATGGCAGGTTCCTTGCCCAAGAGGACATTCAAGTGATAGATCCAACTACCCAAGGGCAGTTGGAGATCGCACGCGAACTCAATCAGACGATCTGGGATAGCCTCCTGAGAAAGGATTACGGAGCATTGATGACCGACAGCCTCTTGGCATGGGGATACTCGGTCAAGGCGTACGATTCCTCGCTCGGAGTTCTGAGGGATGCAGTGACGAGCATAATCATCACGTTTGCTCTTGCGATTCCGTTCGTGCTTCTGTTCGTAGCACTAGTGTACGGCCTGACGAAGGGGCTCCGGAGCGTGGTGTTCGTGGGAGCGACGGCCATAACTGTGTCTTTGATACTCACCCTTTTCCACCCCGGATTCAAGCTGGCTGCGAACGTCCTAGCGATCTTCATGGGAACTCTGTCTGTGGCTCTGGTCATTCCAGTCCTCTTTTTCCTTCTCGTGGACTTCTCCTCCAGCCTTGCTGAGCTGAGAAGAGAGGTCTTCGGGGCCCACTTTCTCGAAAGAAGCGGCTTCGACGTTTCGTTTTCCTCCGTTTCAATAGGCGTGAGTAACCTGCAGAAACGGAAGTTCAGGACAGCGCTGACCATGATGAGCATCATACTGGTCAGCTTTGCCCTAGCATCTCTCACTTCGGTGACAGAGATTAAGGTGCTTCAGGTCACTCCAACACAGACCCCGGTCAAGTACAACGGGATCATACTTCACACTCCTTACTTCTTCCCACTGGACAAGGACTTGGCCTCCTTGGCTGCCGCATATCTCGCAAACGGGACCGATTTCGCCAGTCGATACTGGGTGTACATGCCGTCTGTGACAAGAGGAGGTGCCATGGGAGCGATAGGGGTGACTTCAGGCAACCGAAGCGCCGATGTGAATGCACTCGTCGGGATCAGCCCGCTTGAACTGGATGGATCATTCACGGACTACGCCGAGTTTCTGAATGGCACGATGTTCTCAGATAGCGACATGTACTCTGCACTGATCCCGAACAGCCTTGCGAAGAACCTCAACGCTGAGATCGGGGACGAGATTATTGTCGACGGCATCAAACTGAAGGTGGTTGGGAAACTAAACACGGCTGTGATGCTCGAGAAAGTCAGGGACTCTGATGGTTGGGTGGACGTTCTACCGATGAACACCTACGACATGAGCACCAAGAGAGTCGGCCCAAATCCACAGTCAGCGCTGGGTTTCAGCTCGGTGATATTCGTTCCTTCCAAACTTGTGGAGCTGATACCAGAAGCGTCCCTCACGAGCGTGTTCATACCTGCGGGGAACAACTCACTCAACGATCTTAAGGACAGGGCGGGAAAGCTGTTTTCGGCATTTGTTGGTCTGGAAGTCTACCTGACGTACAACGGTACAGTGTACCAGTTCACAAAGCAGAGTGTGACATCTCTGGTCGGGTTCCAATTCATCATAATACCGATGATCATAGCGGGGCTGATAACGATGTCAACCATTCTTGGTGGAGTAATGGAGAGGCTGAGAGAGGGCTACATCTACAGCAGCTTGGGCCTTGGGCCACTTCAGGTCGGCTTGATGTTCTTGGGAGAGAACGTGGTCTATGCAATTGTTGGATCCATGATAGGGTATCTGTCTGGTATGTCTGTGTCCTATCTCTTGAGAACGCTGGGAATAATCCAACTCACTGTCAATTACACGTCTTCGTCTGTCAGTGTGGCGATTGGTTCAGTGATAGTGCTGGTCCTCGTTGCCTCTCTGTATCCTCTGTACAAGATATCCACTCTGGTGACGCCTTCGCTGGAAAGGAAGTGGCGCATACCGACTAAACCAAAGGGTGACGAATGGGACATACCCATACCCTTCAGGATCAAAGACGACGAGAAGGCAGGGGGAATCGCAGTCTTCGTGAGGGAATACTTGTGGAACAACAGGATAGAGCGAACGGGAGTCTTCACCGTTGAAACGGTAGATGTCTCCAGATCCGGGTCGACAGTGAGCGTCACAGCCAGGGTGCAGCTCGCACCGTATGAGCAGGGCATCAGACAAGACATCGTCTTGGCGATCACGAAGAGCATTACGGAACAAAGGTACCTAGTGTCTTTGAGTCTGCGAAGGGCATCAGGCTCGGTCGACTCTTGGGTGAGGTTCAGTTATCCATTCATTGACGAAATGAGAAAGCAAATGCTAGTATGGAGCCTCCTGACCCCAGAAGAGGAGAACAGGTACGTTGGAATGGCGAGGGAACGGAATCTGATAGGGTGATCTGAATGTCGAACGATAGCAAAGAAGAGAAGGAGGCTTTCATCCCAGGACTCACCGTCGTATCAGCTTCAGCTGTGATCTTCGGGCTTGTCACCGTAGTGCCCGCTCTCATCTACCTAGGGTGGGCAGTCGGTCCATTGGGTGGTACGGAGAGGTTCGTGCCAGTGTTCGTCACGATTCTCCTTTTCACGGAGGTCGGGAGGATAGTCAGGAGATACGTCACTTCTCAAGAGGCTTACATAATCTACTTCATGCTGCAAGCCCTAGGGCTCTGGTTCATAGGAGGAGGCATGTTCGGGACTTTCCTGCTTAGCTACTACTACAGGTCAGCTCCCTACACGGTCCTGTATGGGTTGGCGGACAAGCTCCCGACCTGGTATGTCCCGGCCTACGAAAGCTATGGTCCTCTTCACAGGACGTTCATCTCCGCGGACTGGACGATCCCGATTCTGATCTCGCTCATCACCACGGTCTCGGGTGTCATGATAGACTACGGGATCTCTTTCATCACAAACATGGTGTACATAGAGGTGGAGAACCTTCCTTTCCCCGTCGCCTCGATAGACGTTGAGGCCATATCCACCTTGACGGAGAGAACTCCCGAGAAGATGATGTATTTCTCTTTCGCGGCCGTCATAAGTCTGGTGTATGAGTTTACGGTCTACGGGATTCCGAATCTCACTTCGACATTCTTGGGTACCACGATCGTCGTGGTACCATACCCTTGGGTTGATCTCACCGGCACTATTGAAAGGGTTCTGCCCGGGGCCATCTTTGCCATCGGAACGGACATTGCTCAATTCATGGTCGGATGGATAATCCCATTCAGCGCCACGGTGTGGATGTTCATCGGCTCAATTGCGATTTGGGTCTTCGGAAATGCGCTCGCTCTGAGGATAAACATCCCGTACTTCGCGTTATGGCAGAAGGAATGGACCTATGGCGCTCCGATCGACTGGTGGTGGCAGAGAGCCACGTTCGACATTTGGGCGAGCCCTCAGGTCGGGCTTGCGCTCGGTGTAGCCTTGGCTATTTTCGCGTTGGGATTCAAGAAGATGCTCACGGGAATCTCTGCGCTGAGGAACTTGTCAAAGGAACAACTGAAGACCTCATACCTGCCATTCAGCTGGACCATCGGGCTGATTGCAGCGGGCACGCTGATCGGAATGGCCCTGTCGATCTTCTTGGTACCTGACTTGTGGCCCATCTGGATCGTATCTTGGCTCCTTGTTCCCTTCATCCAAGGTGTGCTGTCTGCTAGGGCCACGGCAGAGACTGGCCTCGGGGTCACCATACCGTACATCAGAGAAGCCATGCTCGTATCGTTCACCAAACCTGGCGATGTGAGTGTCTGGGTGGCGCCGTTCGCCCCCGCCCCAGGTAACGCAATAATAACCCACAGAGTCAAGGTAGCGAAGCTTCTGAACGTCAAGCCATTGGACTACTACAAGGCCTACATCCTGTTCCTCGGGCTGGCGATCATCCTATCCCTTGTGTACGTTTCGATTTTCTGGATCATGGCGCCAATCCCCTCTTCGTTCTACCCTTACGCGTCATATTCTTGGCCGGTCAATGCTCTCTACTTCTCCTTGTGGGTCTCGAGGTCAATCGACATATTCAAGTTAGATGTGATTGCAGTCACGGCTGTTATCGCTTTTCTCGCGGTCGTCCTATCCTCCCGTCTTCCAGCTGGGATCTTCTCGCCGATAGGCCTTCTGGTCGGGTTTCAAACACTGCCTCCGTTCGCGTTTACTCCGCTCGTAGGTGCCCTCGTGGGCAAGTGGTTTGAACGAAGAATGGGCAAGGAGAAGTGGGAGATGAGGAGATCTGTGATGTTGGCGGGCACATTCTGTGGCATCGCGTTGGCCGTAGCCCTCGCCGTGGGAATCGCGATAATAGGCAGGGTCATCACATCAAAGCCGTTCTGAGTATCCCCTACCTTTCTGACTCCACCTTCGCTAGCGGCGGTTCCCTGTCGTGTGGAGTACCACTTCCAGGCCTTGATGACGAGGAAGTAAAGTGCTACGTAGCCAAGCACAAGCAGTATGAGTTCCAATCTGATCCTGCCTGCGAAGAGATCCACTATCATCTCCTCCAGCGATGTCCCTAGCAAGACCAGCATGAACCTGCTTACCGTTTTGCCCGCAAGAGTAACCACGAAGAATATCACTGGGTTCAGACCAGTTGCCCCGCTAATCATGCCAACTATGTCGAATGGCAGCGGAAGTGCTGAGAACAGGAATATGGCAGCCACCCCGATCTTCGAGAATAGTCGTTTGATCGCCTCGTATTCGTCCCTCTTCTCCACGAACCTTTTCCCGCCATAGCCCAGCAAGTAGCCTGTCAATTCGCCCGTGGCTGCTCCCAGACCCGCTACTAGGACAACAAGGAGCTTGTTGCCCAGCAGTGCCCCCCCAACCACTGTCGCCACCGCGCCCGGCAACGGAAACAACACTGTGGCATTCGATACCAACTCCGCGAGGAAGACTCCCGCGTAGCCGTAGTTGGACACGAGTAGCGTGAAGAAATCCTCGACGGACAATCGGACCGGCAGTCCCCCAGAGGCTCACGCCATATTTAAGAGTCACATGAAGGCCAAGACGATTGCTTCCAGAACCGACAGCAACAGACTCACGCTTAGGATCTCTGCTGCGAGGTCGACATCGAGCCCATATGCTCGCGAATGTGCCAGTACCATGATAGCCGGAGGCAACGTACATGCATAGAACAAGGGCGCGCTCGGGAAGAAAGTCAATGTCGGTGTCAGAAACGCGAACGCTATGAAAACAAACAAACCAGTAGCGAACCTGAGCGACAGAGCGGAGCTCGTCTCTAACCTATGATGAATCGAGGACGACAGGTAGATCCCCATGGCGAACAGCGTCGCGAAGGAGGCCAATGAAGATATGGGAGGGGCAATGTCCAGAACTACAGCCGGTACTGTTACAATACCTCTGTTGTGGAGCACACCTATGACCACGCCGTACAGGTATGGTGTTGCCAGAAAAGACGCTAGCCCTCTCTGCGTCGAGTCTGTCCCTCTGTTGCTCCCATACCAGGATGCAATGGCCTTGCCGATCACGATCGTATAGAAGGCGTTTGGCAGGTCGAGCAACAGCACGGTAAGTACACCGAGCTCATCAAACAACAGTCGGCCCACTGCTAGGCCCAAGAGCCCCGAATTCATCGTGCTCACTGCAAGCACGAATGCACCTTCCATGCTCCTGTCTGGGATCAACCTCTTAGCTGCCCAGCTTGCTGCTATCAGACCGATCACGTTACACGCCGCTCCTGCTACTATCACGTACAAGCCCACCTGCGGAACGTTCACCTGCGCGTAGGTGCCCAACACTGACAACGGAAGCAGGACATACAAGACGATCTTCAGCACTGCATCGGCATGCCGTTCAGATAGCAACTTGGCCTTCTTGCTCAGGTAGCCCATGCCAACCAGACCAATGATCGTGAGCACACCTTGGGCTGCTTGAAGGTCAATCCCCGGCAAGGTTTGCAAGCTACATCACGACACGCTTTTAACCGCTCTTGACCGAGAGCTTCTGCACCTTGAGATTCTGCATACTGACTCACAATCCGGGCAGTCACTTCGCCGTCCGCGTGGCGGAATCTTTCCGAAAACACGGCCACGAGGTGCGGGTGATGAACTTCGCCCAGCTGAGACTTTGCGTCAAGGGGGGAACCGTTTGCGGCTCTAGAGGACTGGGCGTCAGAAGGGTCCACGTGGGAGACGAGCATCACAGTCCTCCGGAGTCCGTGTCACTGTACCAGCGCGATCTGAACTGCACGAGCTTCGACATAAGGGTGTTCACAGTGGGGTACAGAACCGTTGCAGCAATGAAGCGCGTTTCGTCCTCCCTCGCTGCAAACGTAAGTAGGGGGGGCAAGCCGGAACGGCTCGACTTGAGCGAGAGACTGGCTGATCTAGCGGAACGCGCATCGAGGGCAACCGGTGCCGAGATAGCCGGGACAGACATGGTGATTGACCGCGAAGGCGAGCCCTATGTCTTGGAAGTGAACGCGCAGCCTGATTTCATCGGGTTGGAGACTGTGACTGATGCAGACATTCCTTCAGAGATCTCAGAGTATGTCGTCAGGAGGGCGGAGGAGGGGCGGATTGCGTGAGACAACGATCGGACTCTTCAGCTACCCATCGAGGATGAAGGGAAACAGGCTACCTGAGGAAATGCTTCTTGG
>JBGOYZ010000007.1:0-40828 GCA_041479945.1 Thermoproteota archaeon | reverse complement strand
TCGGTGAGGACTTCAAACCTTCTTCACAGTTCAAGACGCTCTACTACATCTACGCCGCTCTTGGAGCGTTGGGCTTCATAGTACCTTGGCTCATACCGATGGCTGTGTTCGGCCCGCCCTTCCTCGGCATCATTCTGCTTGCACCGGCCCTCGTCGTCTTGATTCTCGTCGTAGCGTGGATCCCGTTGTACTACGAGAGCATAACGTATAGGCTGACTGACAGTGAGATCGTTTGGAACAGAGGCGTCTGGTTCAGAATGACTGGGATCGTGCCCTACAGCAGGATCACGAACATCGACATCACTCAGGGTCCGATATCGAGATCGTTGGGAATAGCTGCTCTGAGAATCCAGACCGCCGGATACTCGTCGCAGACTGCACCGTTCCAAGAAATCAAACTGGAGGGAGTGACCAACTTCGATCAACTCAGGGAGCTGATCATGAGCCGCGTAAGAGGAAGGAAGCCAGTCGCAACTGAGACGTACGACGAAGGAGATGTCGAAACGAAGATTCTTGAAGAACTGGCAAGAATCAGGCAACTGCTGGAGAGACAGCAGAAGTAGACCGCCCTGATGGTGTCTGTAATTGATGAAAGTCTGGGAAATGCGTGACCCAAGCAGCCTTAAAACCGAGCCGAACGTGAGAAGCACATCATGTCGAGGATAAGGATAACAGCGAAAGATGTGATGGCCGAAGCAGAACTGGACGACAGCCAGACTGCGCGGACCATACTGAGTGCGTTGCCCATTGAATCCAAGGCGAACAGGTGGGGAGAGGAGGTCTACTTCTCCACGCAGTTGAAGATCGGCGATGAAAACCCAAGGGAGGTCGTGGGGATGGGAGACCTAGGCTTCTGGCCTCCCGGGAAGGCGATCTGCATATTCTTCGGCAAGACGCCGGTGTCAAAGGGAGAGGAGATAAGACCAGCCAGCCCAGTCAACGTGTTCGGAAAGATACTGGGCGAGCCCAAAGTCTTCGCGCAAGTCAGAGAGGGAACGAAGATCCGCGTGGAAACGGTAGAAGGGCACCACCGCTAATCGAGAGAACAGAGAAGCGAGAGTCCGCGCCGAAGAGCACGAAATCAGATAGACTGCCAATACAAACAATATAAGTTGACAAACCTACGAACAAACCGAATGATTGTCAGAGTCCCGTTTGGCAAGGGGGCCGAGGTATCCGAAGTTGAGGACGACAGGATCCTGGGGTGTCTTGAGCCCTCATGGCCTCCCGTCGGCCTTAGTCAAGAGCAATGCGTTTCTGGGGCTCTAGCCCGACCGATCGGATCTGAGTCACTCAAACATCTAGCCTCGGGCGCGAGGAGCGTGCTGGTCTTGACAAGCGACAACACACGACCTGTGCCCAGCAAACTGACACTGCCGCCAATCCTGGAAGAAATCAAGCAAGCCGCCCCGAGCGCATCAGTGAGGATACTTGTCGGCACGGGCCTCCATGAATGGTCTCCTGCCAATAGCGAACTCAAGGAGAAGCTGGGCCAAGCTGTCGATCGTGTGAATGAGGTCAGAATCCATTCAGCCAAGGACAAAGATTCGCTCATTCAACTCGGGCGCCTCTCAACCGGAAACGAACTATGCGTGAACGACCTAACAACCGGGACTGACTTGATAGTCGCTGATGGTTTCATAGAGGGACATTTCTTCGCTGGCTTCACGGGAGGGCCAAAGAGCGTCCTGCCGGGCATCGCGGGATCCGAAACAATCATGCACAATCATTCTCCCAGAAACATCGACAACCCAAACGCTAGGTGCGGTGTGACAAGGGGCAACCCCATTCACGAGGAGATGCGTGAAGCAGCGAAAAGGGTAGGTCTGAAGTTCGTACTGAACGTGGTCCTCGACAAATCCAAGAACGTCATCTCGGCTTTCGCAGGCGATCCGATACTGGCTCACGACCAGGGAACCCTTTTCTCGCTCAAGTGTTGCAGGGTTACTCCCGTGCTCGGAGATATAGTGGTCACCTCCAATGGTGGGTACCCGCTTGACAGAAACCTGTACCAGCTGGTGAAGGGGATCTCAAATGGCGCGTTGACTGCGAAAGACGGCGGTGTCATAGTCGCGTGCGGCGAATGCTCGGATGGAGTGGGGCATGAGGGATTCCGGAAGATGCTTGCATCGGCCAGTGATCCGAGTGAGTTCCTGCGGAGACTGAGGAAGGGAGAGATATGGGAGGAGGCCCAATGGGAGGCACAAGTCCTCGCCAAGGTCCTTGAGAAGTTCAGTGTCATCGTTGTTTCTAGAGGCGTCGATAGGAAGACTGTCGAATCAATGCACATGGCGCACGCGAAGTCGTTGAGAGAAGGACTCGAAGAAGCATTCAAGCTCAAACCTCAAGGGAGGATAACGCTTCTGCCGGATGGCCCATCAGCGATTCCCCTGTGAAGCAGCCTTCAGATTCCGCTCACTGTCAACTCTCGGACAAGACGTGTCCGCTCTCACGTTACCACTTGGTGAACTCCGCAGTCTTGTCTCTCTTGGATTCTACGCCCGAGAGGTGGACCAGGTACCTTATCTGCGACGCAGCCTCCATCATGCATGTCACGTGGTATGCCTCTTCCAGGAGCTTTGCCGCAGCGAACGTACCATGCCCTCTGACTACGACTCCTTTGTACTCCTTGAGCGCTGTCGAGACCTCCTTCTCCAAGGCCTTCGACCCACTGACCTCCTTGACTGATACCACTGGTATCTTCCTGAGGACATAGTCCCCTTCGGCATCCATTGGTATGATCTCATCGAATATGAGCGAGCACACTATTGAGTACGGAGGGTGCGCATGTATGACGGCAAGAGCAGATGTCTCCAGATACACTGCTCTGTGGACCATTGTTTCGGTTGAACTCAGGATTATGGAACTGTCCTCTTCGAACAGATCCACCTCCACCACATCCTCGGGCCCTATTTCGTCCGCGGCAGCACCCCGCCTCTTGATGTACATCTTGTCGCCGCCCCTTATGCTGATGTTGCCGCTGTGACTGACCATGTAGCCCTTGTCGTGAAGTTTCTTGCCGTACTTGCTGATCTCCTTCCAGATCTCGCTCTCACTGTTTGAGGCCAAGTCTATCCAACGTCCTCCTAGTGGGGTTCCCTTCTTGGTCCCACCCTCTAAACCTGTAGTACTCGTTGAGCATCGGTTCCAGTTCCACCACTTGTCCCTTGGTGGGTCCAGTAGACAGGGGTTCCTTCAAAAGTCTATTCGGGAGCGTGTCGTCTTTCCTGCCGAACCCCTCCCTGTTGTTGAACAGCCTCTCCAAGTTCCAGATCCTTTCTCCTGCCAACATGAGGTCCTCTCCCGTGTACTGAACGCCGGTTCCCGCGGAAAGCATCCTCGAGTAGTAGTCTTCATCTAGCCCATACCCAGTGAACCTGCAGGCCACCAAGGTGTCCATGCCTGCGTAGAGGTTCTGCTGCGATATTGCGAGACCGGCCTTGTTGACTGTCGAGAACCTGTCAATCCTTCTCGGTATGCCGAGAATCTCCAGACCAACCATGTACGACCTGAGGTGACATCCCCCTCTGTTGCTGGTGGCGTAGGCCAGGCCCTGTCCCTTGGCACCCCTAGGATCATAGGCCGGAAGCTCCAAACCTTTTGAGTGCATGGCCAATTCTGGGGTCCCGCGTTTCTCAGCAAACCTCCTCGAACCCTCCGCTAAATCATCGCCCAGACCCTCTCTACGGGCTGTCTTGTTGACCAACTCGATCATCTTCTCTCCGTCGCCCCACTTCACTTCTTCTCCGAGGAGCCCTTTCTCGCTGAGTTCCATCGCACACGCGATCGTCACGCCCATCGACATCGTGTCCAAACCGAGGTCATTGCACAAGTAATTGGCTTGAGTGACTTTCTCTAGGTCCCAAATCAGGCAACATGACCCCAAGGCGAAAACAGTCTCGAACTCCGGACCTTCCCCTTCCACGCCATTGACTCGTGTCAGCCTACCACATGCCATCTTGCAGCCGTAGCAGGGTTTTGCCCTGACCAGTATGTTCTTTGTGATCGATTCACCCGACAGGTTCTCAGCTTCCGGATGACAGGTCGATCTGAAGTTCTCAGCACCGAGCACTCCCAATTCATTCATCAGGTTTACCAGCACCGCAGTGCCGAACCTCGGTAGCGCCTTGCTGGTAATCGGGTGCATGTCGAAGACCCTGTTAGATTCCTTCACGACGAAAAGGAGCTTCTCTTTGTCGGCTACCTCGGTCCTAGCCGTCCCGTTCGCCACGATCGCCTTGAGCTTCTTCGATCCCATCACCGCTCCAACTCCTCCCCTCGCGGCCGTCCTGTGGTAGTCGTTCATTATGCCAGCTATTTTCACGAGGTTCTCACCGGCGGGACCTATGCACGCCACTTCTGCTTCCTTGCCGAACCTTTCGGTGAGTTCTTTCGTAGTATCGAATACGCCCTTGCCCCAGTATCTCTCACCATCCAGCACTTGAATGTCCTTATCGCCCATCTGGAGGATGACAGGGCTCCTGGCTGCGTTCTTGATCACGAGAGCATCTACACCACATCCCTTGAACTTAGGACCGAAGAATCCGCCAGCGTTGGCGTCGAACACAGTGCCTGTCAATGGCGACTTTGTGGACACGGAGTATCTTCCAGAAGTCGGCGCTGCCGTTCCCGTAAGCGGGCCAACAGCAAACACGAGAACGTTGGCTGAGTCAAGAGGACTTGTCCCCGGCTTGACGCTGTCATACACTATCTTAGCACCGAGTCCTCGTCCACCAATGAACCGGAGCATTGTGTCTTCGTCGTGTTGGAGGAACTTGACACTCGAGCTAGCTAGATCTACTTCCGCTATCCTGCCCGTCCATCCAGCCATGGCTTCCAACACCGTCTAGGTCAAGGCATATCCTGACGCGACCATAGGCGGGCTCGCAATTCATATAAACATGAGTCGCCTTCCTCAAGTCGGGACCACGATGAAGGTGCTTGTGAAGTTCTTCGCCTCCTATCGAGAGACAGTTGGAGCGGCCCAAGAGACCGTTGAGGCACCCGAGGGTTCAACCGTCGGGGACATAGTCGAGACTGTTGCGTCGAAGCATCCCAGCTTAGGGCCCATGAAGGACGCAATACGTGCTCTGAACCAGAATGTCGTCGATGCGGACGCGAAAGTCAAGGATGGCGACACGTTGGCGATCTTCCCTCTTGTGGGAGGGGGATAGTTGTCATGGGTCCGGCACCTCATTCTTAGCCAGCACTTCATGCTGGAACTGAAGTCCCATTGCGTGACTGAATCTGTGCAAGTCTTATAATCCGGAACGCGATACGCTGCTGAGTTCTACCTTGGAGACACGCGGATTGAACTTCCCGAACCAAGACTACAGCCGGATCCTCGAGAGAACGTGTGAGTATTTCAGGCGATATCCCGGAACAAATGCCATTGTGCTCACGGGGTCACTGGCGAGAGGAAAAGCCGTGGAGGGATCCTGCATTGATCTCGCCGTGTTTCTGGGCAAAGAGGCGTTCGCATCTCTGGGTTCAACCGTCAACCGCAGGGCCAAAGCATACGCTCGCCTCGGCGGGAAGATATGCTACCACTCTGGCAACGTGGAAGGCGGTATTAGTTTCGGCAACATCAGAGTTGACCTGATTTTCACCGATGGGCGCCTAGACCCACAGCAGCAGGACTCATACGACGTGACGAGGGATGAGTTCGAGACCACAGTAGGCAACTTGTTCGTCTACTCAGTTCCGATATATGTCAAGGGAAGAGCTTACCAACGGTTGAGAGAGGGATACCTCCCGTTCTACGACGACACGTTGAGAAAGATCAGGCTGCAAGCGACAGCAACTGAATTCCGGCACAAGACATGGAAGGCGCGCTGGCTCGCGGAAAGGAGAGAGTACACTGCAGCATTGTATTCCCTTCTGGAGGCGCAGCGCATCTTCATCCAACACTTGTTCATCAGGGAGCGGAAATACCCAATTGACTATGTGAAGTGGTTGAGGGAGCAGTGCGAAGGGATCCTGCGAATGCCTAGCCTCTATCGAGAACTCATGTCAACGCTCGAGGGCATCGAACTCACCCGAGATGGAGTGGCAGAGAGAGTTGCCTTGATGGAAGCCCTTTTCGACAAGTACTGCCAGTGAGATGACTGACCTCCGCACGTCAATCCGTTGGCCTAATCCAACGGAACGACCCAGCGGCCGCACTATGACCGGCGGGCGGACAGCGCCTCTGGGTTCACTGTAAACCTCGGGGTCTTGCCGAAGAGCGCGTCGAGGAGGTTCTGCGCTGCTATTTCTGCCATTTTGTCTCTTGTCTCAACGCTCGCGCTGGCTATGTGAGGTGTGATGACCACATTCTTGAGCTTCAGAATAGGGTCGGACGCTGGGATCGGCTCCGTCACGAACACGTCCAAGCCGGCTCCTAGTATCTTTCCAGACACAAGCGCGTCGTAGAGATCCTCTTGGTCCACGACCGGCCCCCTGGACGTGTTGATCAGAATGGCAGTGGGTTTCATTTTGCCAAGCTCAGACTTGGCTATCAAGTGCTTGGTTTCCTCTGTCAGCGAGACATGTAGGCTGATGAAGTCCGATTCCCGCAAGAGCGTGTCCAAGTCAACGAATTTCGCGCCAGTCTGCTTCTCGAAGTCCTCCTTTCTGTCGTTGTCGGTGTAAAGGACTCTCATGTTGAATCCGGCCGCGCGCTTGGCAACCGAGGATCCTATTCTGCCAGCTCCGACTATGCCGAGCGTCTTGCCTGCGATGTCGACACCCAACAGCAGAGTGGGACCCCACGTCTTCCACTCGCCCAGCCTCGTAGATCTGTCAGCCTCGACTATCCTCCGCGCGCAGGCCATGAGGAGAGCCCAAGTGAAGTCAGCTACCGTCTCCGTGAGAACACCAGGTGTGTTCGTCACGACTATTCCGCGTTCAGTCGCGGCAGCGACATCGATGTTGTCAAAGCCGACCGCGTAGTTACTGATCACCTTCAAACGGGGGCAGCTGTCCATCACTTCCAAGTCTATCATGTCGGTTAGCAGGGAAAGCAGCCCGTCCTTGTCTCGCGTGTGCTGAATGATGACCTCCTTCGAAGGTGGGAGTTCACCCTCGTACAGGTCGACCTCAACATGTTCTCTCAGCAACTGGATTCCCTTCTCTGGGATCCGTCTGGTTACGTACACTCGCTTTTTCGTCGTGCTCATGCTATCGACCTCATTGCCTCACTGAGTACCGCCTTCGATTCAGCTATTACTGTTTTCGAGTCTTCACCCGGTCCGGGTTTGACTTCGAAGCTAACGATCGAGCCTGACTTGTCGAAGTACCCTACAGACTTCAGCGCCTGGAGGAACTCCTTCACCTCGTTCAAGCCGTTGCATCCACCCGGAACTCCGAACCTCGGATGGGAGTCAGCGTCTGGCATGCAATTGCCAATGTGGCTGTGAACCAAGACGTCCTTTGCTTCATCAAGAGAGTAGCGCGGCTTCTCGTTCAGAAGCGGAAGGTGGCTGAGATCAATCGTCAGTCCGATGTTCGCACTGTGTCGCCTGATCTCCGACACCAGATCCACGGCTTCGCGCGTTGGTCCGATTAGCCTTTTTTTGTCCACATCCCTGTCGAAGGACTCCAGCGACACCATCATTCGTTTCCCGGCGTAGTCGGATACCTCTGTGAGCGAGCTGACGAGTGCAGACTTCGCCTCCCTCCTGTGAGAGATGCCCGGATCCGGGCCGCTGCACAATACGAAGATATTCGCACCGTAAGACAGGGCCTCATCTACAAGGCGTTCCACAAAGAGAACCGCTTTCTTCCTGGCGGAGGACTCCAGCGCGTTCAGATCGATCTTCCCTCTGATCAAGTTCCCTCCGCCACAGAACACGACGCCCTTGCCAGAAGAACCCAGCAAAGACGAGAGAGCTTGTCGCGTCGAGTCACTCTTGACTGAGGAAACCTCTATCACATCAAAGAAGCCGTCGTCGACCAAGACCTTAGCCGTCTCTAGCACAGGCCCTGATCCATCCAAGGTTTCGGGGAAGGCCATCGAATGAACGATGCCCATCTTGAAGGGGTACTTGCTCATGATAGTACTGTGATGAACCCACCGGATTTAATCGTTGCACCTGACTCAGTCGGGCGAACCAAGGTCACCGAACAAAGGAGCTACTCTCGAATACAGTTCATTGTAGGTGGCGAACATCTTGCTGTACAGTCGCGTCATCTCGTCTCGGGGCATGTATGTGGACTCCGTCGGGTTCAACCGAGACACCAATCCGGGCAGATCGCCAAGGCTGACTTGCCCATTTGCCACCATAGCCAGCGAAAGCGCGCCGATGGAAGCCCCATCCAGATTCTTCGGAACTTCGACTTTCATTCCCAACACGTCACTCTTGATCTGGTTCCAGACAACAGACTTCGACCCCCCGCCCATCGAAGCGACTTCCCTCAGGTGGATCCCGAGGCCGCTCAGCAATCTGACGCATGCCAGCACCTCTAGTGCTACGCCCTCCATGGCACCTCGCGCCAGATCCCCGACATTGTGGTGAAGCGAAAGTCCGAGGATCACCCCTCTCGCCGAAGGGTTCCATCTGGTCGACTTGGCGCCCATGAAAAAGGGTAGCATCACTATCGCGCCCGGCTTGGCCTCAGCAGCCAGCCTGTTCATTTCATCGTAGTCTACGCCGGTGAGATCTCTCAGCCAGCTCAATATCGCGCCTGAAGTGGTCATGCCTTGTTCGATCAGTCTCGACTCGCCCACAACGTGGCAAGAGCTCGTCACCCTGATGTCGTTGACCGGGGACTCAGAAACGCAGGAGAGATTGGTGGTGGTTCCCGTTGATTCCATTGCCCTCACGTTAGAGGCCGACGAGCCCAGCGCCTCGCACTGCCTGTCTCCTCCTCCCAACACGACAGTCATACGTCCCGGGAGTTCAGGACTTGTCGCTTCGCCTATGACCTCGTGCGACTTTCGGACATCGGGCAGTTGAGAACGATTCAGCCCCACGAATTCCACCAGTTCATCATTCCAGTCCATCCTTCCTTGGTCGAAGAGCATGGTTCTGCAGGCCAAAGATGGATCGGTCACTGGCTTGCCGGTGAGTCTCATGACGATGAAGTCCTTGGCCTGCAGGACGTGCTTGGCTGATTCCAGCGATTCGGGCGCGTTCTGCCTCAACCACAGCAGCTTCGGGGCGGTGAAGGTTGTGTCGGGGATCATCCCCGTGGTCAGCCTCAGGTAGTCGCTTCCGAACCGCTCGACCATTTCCTGAGCCTGAGCCGTCGCCCTCCTGTCCATCCAGATTATCGCCCGGCCCAAGGGATTCCCGTTCTTGTCAGCCAAGACGAAGCTCTCCCTCTGGGAGGAGAAGGCGAGGGTTGTAGGGGCTCCTTTTCGGAACGCCTTCCGTGTCGTCGCGACGACGGCGTTCCACCAATCGAGCGGCTCCTGCTCAGCCCAACCGTTCTGTGAGTAGTGTGTCTTGTACGGCTCTTCCAGTCTGAGGACTTCGTTGCCTCTTTCATCAAAGAGTGTCGTCTTCAGCGAAGTGGTGCCGATGTCGTGCACGAGGTACATGCTCACTCCTAGCCTCGATGTCGGATCTGAGGGGGCCCCGGCAATGCTGGAAGTGTTACGATTTGGCTGAAGGTCATTTCCACTCCCTCAGAGCATCTGCTATCATCGGTGCCACTGAGACTCTGGAGGTTGAGCGCGGAATCGTGTCCGTACTCACGAGATGGGACATCCCGGCCTTTCGGAGGAGACTCAAGGCACCTTCGACTAGCAGGGCATGAGTGGTCAACACGTCGATCCTTTTCGCTCCCTTTGACCTGAGCTTACGTATGGCCCCGACCAGAGTCTTCCCCGTGCTTATGATGTCGTCCACCAAGACCACGGTCTTGCCTCTGACTGACGGCGACCCGGATATTTCCACGTCTCTATCTCCGAGCCTTTCCTTGTTCAGGATCGAGTACTCAGTGGACAGCGTCCCAGCAACAGTACTTGCCCATTGTTCGGACTCGCTGTCCGGCCCCACAACTATGACGTTGCGCACACCGAACTCCGTCTTGTAGTACTCGGCCAGCAGAGGCATGGCTGACAGGTTCAGGGTGGGTATGGTGAAGACTTCTTTCAGCGCCCTCAGACGGTGCAAATGAGCGTCTACCGATATCAGCCGATCGGTGCCGGCACCTTCCAGACTTCTCGCAACCAGCTTGATACTCAAGGGCTCACCTGAGCGGAAGCGCGCATCCTGACGGGCGTATGCAAGATACGGTATGACTGCTGTGACCGTTTTGCATCCCATTCCCTTCACTGCATCCGCAATCAGGCAGTACTCCATCAGCAGCCGGTCGGGCCTCATGCCGAGGGATTGAAACACGGCTACATCCTCTCTGGACGCATCTCCCATAACTCTCACGTAGAGTTCTCCATCTGGGAACCTTCTGGTCTCTGTCTCTGTCACACTGAACCGGGTGATCTTCGCCACCGCCCGAGCCAGATGCTCGCCTGATGAACCGAAGGCTATGATCAATTCAACCACCGAGAGCTTCGTGCGGTTGCTCCGCAATAGCTCAGATGTCGGGTGAGTGGCTTACGAGTGTTTAAGCTTATCGAGGAAACATCACAGAGGGCTGAGTTCCATCGGGCCAAGCGCACCTTGATAGGTTGCCTTGTCCCCGACAAGCACCAGGCATGATCCACCTCTTAGCTCTGCCCTGAACGAACCGCCGGTCACTGTGTAGGCATCCCAGCTTATCACATCCCTGTAGATCCCATCGGGGACAGGTACATCGATGACCTGCGGATCCCCAGTTCTCCTCATGATGACAACAGCGGTCTCCTTCTCTGTCCACCTCTGGAAAGCCACTAGGTCAAACTGATCGTCAACTGCAAGCAACCTGAGCCAACCAACCCGAATCGCCTCAGAATCCACCCTTACTTTCAGTAGCTTCTTGTACAGCGCGAGAACCTCTTCGTCCCTATTGCCCGCTTCCCAGTACATGGCTTTCCTGCAATCAGGATATGGCCCACCGCTCATTCCTATCTCGTCACCATACAGTATTGTTGGAGATCCGGGATATGTGAGCTGAAAGATGGCAGCCATCATGGCTCTCATCTTGTCTTCTCCGGCGGCGGTGAGGGCCCTGGCCGAAAACTCGTTGCCGATCTGGTTGCACTCAGCCAACGTGGCTGCCCAAGGGGTCAACGCTCTGGACCGCGTGAGCTGGGCCATGAACTCGGATGGCGAGGATTTGCCTTCCAAGAAGAATCCCGTGACGGCCTTCCTGAACACCGAGTCGGTCGCAGAATCGAGCTCTCCAGAGCCCAGCCAAGGGGCGAGATCTGCTTTGACATCACCTATCAGCACAGCGTCCGGCTTGATGTGCTTCACCGTCCTGCGAATCTCGGCCAAGAAGAAATGAGGAAGTCCGCTGGCCACCGGCAGCCACACGCCATCTAGCAGGGCCTTCTTCATCCAGTGCGTGACTATCTCTCTTATGAATCCCCTGACCTCGAAGTTGCGGAAGTTGAGTTCAGGCCATTCGGGCCTGCTCCTGTAGGCCTCGTACACTGGGCGATCCGGTTCGCCAGCCAATCTGCGCACTATGGTGCCCGTCAGCGACTTCTTCCGCGTTACGGGCAACTCGTGTATGTTGTACCAGTTCACGTATTGCGAGCTCTCCTGGTTTCTGACCACATCCCTGAATGCGAAAAATCCTCTCCCGGTGTGGTTGAAAACCATATCCAAGACCACCCTTATTCCCTCTTTGTGAAGGGTCTCCACCACTTCGGCGAACATCTCGTCTGTGCCCAGGTGCGCATCCGCGTGGTAGTAGTCGAAAACATCGAAGTTGTCGTTGGAAGGAGAAACGAAGATCGGCATCAAACGCACGACTGAGACTCCGAGCTCCTTGAGATAGCTCACAGCCTGGAACAAGCCAGCCAAGTCACCTCCGAAGTATCCGGTCTTGGTGGGAGGACGACCCCATGGCAGAACATCCTTAGGATCATTCGTAGGGTCGCCATTCCTGAAACTGTCCGGCAAGATCTGATAGTAGGTACAGCCGAGCGCCCAGTCCGGACAGTCGTGAGTCGGGATTGATCTGGGAGGAAAGGGGAATGCCTTGCAGTGGTCCAGCGAGTCGGCCGGACCCTCTGATCCCAAGAAGATTTCAGCCCCAGCATCTACCGCCTTGAACCCGTAGTCCACCGAGAAGCCGAGAGGCAACCTGCATTCGTAGTAGTCAAAGCTCTCGTCGTAGGACGCCCAGTCCATTGCCACCTGCCTCCCGTCCTTCAGAACGAGGTATGCTTTTTCGACATCGTTACGTGCGACTTGAAGCTTGAAGACAACCTGCTCGCGGAACACCTCTAGAAAGGGCAAGGACTGATCGTGATAGAGCGAAGCCGCATCGATCGAACCATCGCCACGCGCGCACTCACCAGCCGGAACCCCGAACCTCAGGACGCTGGCTGTAGATCCGTCCGATCTCTTTCTGGATTCCGGATTCTCTGGATCGGCAATCGTACGCGAGCCGTCTGCAAGGAAGGCATATTCGTATACCCCCCCGAGGAGTCTCAGCACTATGCGCCAGGACTCTCCGTGCTTGTCCATCTGATGTGCTCTTCTTGAGAAGCCATCAAGCGAGCACAGGAGGTAGACGCTTTCCGCTTTTGGCTCCACGATCGTCACCTCCACAGCGTACCTTCTGGAGAAACCGCGCTCTGGAGTCGGCGACTCACGAACTATTGAAATGCCCATGGGTCGTTCAAATCCTGCCGAGACCGGGCTCGAACATTCGTCATATGTTTCCCAGGACCTTGCTGAACTCCTCGTTGGCTTTCTCGTAGCTTTCCTGGTCAGCTATGTCAACGAAGTCGGCGTTTGGCTCGTAGACGTACACTGGTAGGCCGCTCTCGGTCATGCGTCGCACTACCACGTCCATGCTGACGACCTCGCCTTCCTTCACGAACTTGAACACGTCAGGTTCCATGATGAACGTCCCCGCATTGATCAAGCTTCTGATCACAGGCTTCTCTTCCCAACCGGTCAGCCTGCCGTCGCCGTTAACCTTCAGTTCCCCGAACCTTAAGGGGATTTCTATCCGACGAGCGACTATGGTGACTTTGGCCCCCTTGTCCGCATGGAACTTCAGAACGGGATCAATCGGCATGTCAGTTATGATGTCAGAGTAGGTCAGTACGAAGGTTCCTTTGACCAGCTTCTCGACCGTCTTGAGTTGACCTCCTGATGAGAGCGGTCTCTTTGATCTAGCGTACGTGATTTTCACGCCCTGATCAGAGCCATCGTCGAAGAAATCCTCTATGATCTTCCCCAAGTAGGCTGTCGCCATGACGATGTCAGTCAATCCCTCCTTGGCGGCCCAGCTGACCACATGACTGAGGATCGGTCGGTCGCCCATTGGTAGCATGGGCTTGGGTAAGAAAAGCGTGAATGGCCTGAGCCTCTTACCCAGCCCTCCAGCGAGGATGACCAACTTGGGCTTGCTCAATTGGATCACGACTCCGGCCAGTGCGTTGTGAGAATGGTATAACCTACCCAAGCCACCAATGCGAAAAAGGAGACCACTGCCAAAGTCGATACAACCAGTATGGCCATCTGGCTCAGCCCGCTCATCAGCATCCCGAAATAGGCCAGCACACCTACGAGCGAAATTGCTATCAAACCTACTCCCCATATCTTTTCCTTCAACATGGCGAGGTCATCCACACATCCCGAGATGCCATTTTAAGGTTACTTAGGTCACTCTCAGTCCACTCTCGGTAATTCACGAGTTCTGAGCTTCGTTCACGTAGGCAAAACCACAGCACTACCTGGCTTGGGTTTTGTCGATTCAAACATTGCACTCAAGTAGACCTGTTCTAGGGCAACTCGTCGCGTTTCATTATGGGTTCCACCTCGATCTCTAGGCCGAACCGCCTTCCCACCTTGAAGAGGTTCTTTTGTGTCTTCTTCGTAAACCGCCTGATGTCGCTTGAGGGCACTGCGACTCTGATTTGGCCCTCCGATACTTCGATGCTGTAGCCGGAAGTCTGGCCCCCGAGAGCTTCGTCTATGGCCGCTCTGATGTGGTGTTCCCTAGAACTCCTGCGGCCGATCACAGGCACCACGAAGGTCTTCTCTCCAAACACGTAGAGTTCGTATTCGGGCTTCCCGGTCATGAGGTTCCTCATAATCACGGTTGGTCTGGCCAAGTCCGGCCTTGATAGACCCGCCGGGATCTTGACCTCGGTTTCCAGAACGTGAACCGATCTGACCTCTCCTCCGTCCATGAAAAGTATCGTGTCGATAATCGACGGGATCAGCCCTATGTCGACCCTGTGGAGAAACCTCTGGACAGCGTCTATCGCGGATGTAGCGTGAACCACGCCCACCATGCCGATCCCTGCCAGCCGCAGGTCAACGAACAGCTCGAAATCCGAATCCGATCTCAGTTCGTCGAAGATGGTGTAGTCAGGGCGACTGAGCAGTAGGACATCGTGGATCTCGCTTGGGGTTGCCATGGTCTTGGAGTACTGAGTTATCTCCGGAGGTAGCTGAAGGTCTCTGGGGCTCTCGACGGTCTTGACGACCCTGCGCTTGGACATGTAGAATTCTGCCAGTGCTTGGGCGAAAGTCGTTTTGCCCATACCGGGAGATCCTGCTATCAGAATACCCTCGGCCCTCGTGCCTATTCTGGTCAGAATCTCCTGCGGCAGTCGATAGTCCGGGATCGCTTTTCTCGTCACCGGCCTGGCGGCAGTTATCTCCAGACCGTCCGAAAATGGAGGCCTCGCTATCACGATCCTCCGATCTCCGAGTTGCACGATGGTCGAGCCAGGTTTGTCTATTTCCACGAAAGCTGAGCCGTCGGTGGACGACTGAACAGCCGCCATTATGTCCAGTATGAGAGACTCCAGCTCCTCGCGGTTTATCGGGCCAGTGCCCACCTCCTCGAAGGTCCACTTCCCTGGCACCCCCTTCTTGGCCCTAGGGACCACTCCCTCTTTTAGGTGAACTGACATCACGTCGGTCCCAAAGAAGTTGTCAAGGCTCAGCAGACGGGCTGGTCTCCTGTAGATGACGTTGAGTCCCATCGCTTCACCGGATCTGGCGGCCAAAGGGTCACACGTCACGAGAGTGGCCCCAGTCAGATGGGCAAGCTCACGGGCCGCCTCACGGGCCGCCGTGATCGGTCCAGGTCCGTGTTCGAAACTGACCTCGATCCCTTTAGCCGAGGATCTGTCCGACACCAACTTCAGTCCCTTCAACCCAAGGTCATCTCCGTGCTTCGCACGGGTCTCGAACTCCTCCACGACCTGGAGCGGGACTATGACTCTTCTGACATTCTGGCTCTCGGCTAGCACTTCCAGGGCAACACCAGTGTAGATAGATGAAGGATCGAGTACTATGTCGATTGCCTTTGGAGGGTCACTTTCCTCTTTCACTGTCCTTTCGTTCTCAACCCGAAGACTGAACCTAATATGCCTTGCCTAGAAAAAGCATTGCCATACCACGCTTGGAATTGTCTTTCCTTGGCCTGCACATCATGTGCGTTGCATCGCTCTCAGAAGAGGACCATCTTCCATGGATCTATGCTCACCCCAACCTCCTTTCCCAGCATCCCGGAGAGGAAATCATACTGCGTTGATGAGCTACCCGTGCACTCGATCTCACCCAGATCTGAGGACACCCTCGCTACTAGTCTGCTGCCTCCGTACATGAGATTCGTCAGTCTGCCTCGGACCATGCCCTTGGTTGAATCTGTCACATAGCTGTCATCCGGCCTAAACTGCAGCTTGGCGGCACCACGTCCGGGACTCCACCATCTAGGTCTCGCCACATTGAGAGTCGCTCCTTCGACAGATACCAAGACCTCGTGTTCGGCCACGCTCTCGATCTGACACTGAATGACATTCGTCGCGCCGAGAAAGCGCGCGGATTCCTCGGTAGGTGGCGATTCATAGAGTTCCCTGGTTCCGCCGACCGCATCCAGCCTGCCCACGAACATCACCGCCAAGAAGTCACTGATCAGTACAGCTTCGGTCTGATCGTGGGTCACATAGAGGGTTGTCACGTTGAGTTCTCGCTGAACATTTCTAATCACATTAGAAACCTCACTCTTGAGCGCCGGGTCGAGCGACGCGAGGGGCTCATCAAGCAACACCAGCCCAGCGTCCGCGGATATGGCCCTGGCTATGGCTACCCTCTGCTGTTGCCCTCCGCTGAGTTGGTGCGGGTATCTCTTCTCCAAGCCCTGGAGTTCAACGAGTCGGACAACCTCCGCGACCCTCAAGTCGATGCTCGAGCGGTCTCGCCCTCTGGCTTCAAGAGGAAAGGCGACATTCTCCTCAACCGTGAGATTGGGAAATAGGGCAAGATTCTGGAACACCATCCCGATGTTCCGCGAGGCGGACGGAACCCGAGTGACATCCTGTCCGTCGAACAGGACACTCCCTGAATCAGGAGAAATCAAGCCCGCAATCACCTTCAGAGTCGTTGTCTTACCGCAGCCGCTCGGACCCAGCAGAGCCATTACTTTGCCAGATGGGATCCTGAAGGAAACGTTCGTGACAGCGGCTGTACCATCATATGCCTTGCTGACATCACGCAACTCGAGTTCCATGGTCATATCACCCTGAGGGCCTCATCAGACAAGAACGAACTCATCACCTCTGCAGCTATCACGATGACAATGATGATCCCGTTGAGAGCAGCGGCCAGATCCATCCGTCTCAGGTCGATAAGCGACACCACGGACACAGGCAGGGTGACTAGGTTGAACGTGCTGAAGAAGTTGGCCATCGTGAACTCGCTTATTGACGAGGAGAACGCCAACAGGAACGATGCCAATACGGCCGGGGCTATGAGTGGCAGCTCCACCTTCAACAATGTGAAGATCCTGCTCGCCCCGAATAGCTCGGCTGCTTGTCTCACGTCAGCACCAATTCTGGTCCATGAAGCCTCAATCACCCTGGCGGTTAGTGGTACGATTATGGCGATCTGGCCGATGACGATGATCGTCCAACTGCCGTAGAGCATCAGTAACCCGAACCCGTAGCAGAGCATGATGCCGAGAGCGAGAGAGGATCTGGAAATCGAGAGAGGCAGGGAGAGAATCGCTGCTGTAATCCTCCTGATTCGTTCGTCCCGGGAGCCCCGCCAGATCAAGAAGACAGACACAGCGACCGATGAGAGAGCAACCACCACCCCAATGGCTAGGCTCTGGAGGAGGACGTCGACAAACTTCAAGCCGAAGCCCAGGTTTGCCGAGAACAGGTTGGCGAAGTTGACCAGTGACAATGAACTGGGGAAGAAGAACACGGTAGAGGGAGAGACAGACTGCGCGAGCACAAGATAGACAGGGAAGAGTTCTATCGCCGTGATTGCCAAGCTGTAGCCCAACAGCGCCTTGCCTTGCCAATTGGAGACAGAAAGGCTTGTCCTTTTTCGCTCTACCGTCTTCCCACGAACGTACAGCCTGTCCCTCAGCGCCAGAATGGACAGAGAGAGCAACAGTGTTAGCGCGAGTTGGATGAGCGCGAGAGAAGAGGACACGGACCTCGTCCGCGTCGAGTAGATCTCAACCTCAAGGGTGCTGAAACGACCCCCGACCAGAATAGGTGTTGAGTAGCTTATGAATGAGAAGGCGAAAACTAGGAGGGCAGAGGCCGACAAGAACGGAATGAGCTGGTTCAGATACACGGCCTTGAATGACTTAAGCCAACCGGCCCCGGAAATTTGCGCGGCGTCGATCAGGTCTTGATCAACGCTTGAGAATCCCTGCTCCAGTATCATCACCGCCAGTGGAAGATAGTAGAACACGTGGGCAACGACGACCGCATCCATCGAATACAGGATGTTGATGACCGGAGTTCCAGAGTGCAGGAGAGCCTCTAGGATCTGGTTCACCGCTCCCCTCTCGCCCAACATCAGTATCATTCCTTCAGTCACTGCAAGGGCCGGCACGAAGAAAGGCGTGAGCAACAGGTTCCTCAGCATCTTGGACCACTTGAACGAGTAGCGGTATAGGAAGTAGGCGATTGGCACGGCCAGAACCACTGACGGAATCGTGGACAAGAGAGCCTCCAAGGCGGTCGCGCCCGTCAGCCTCAGAACGTATGGATCGCCGAGCAGGCCGACCAGTTCAGTCAGGTTGAGCGAAGCTAGGACGTACAGTATGGGAACAGCGTAGAAGAAGCCGAAAAACAGAACAAGCGGCAGGTAGTCCAGAGCGAGAACTACCCAGCCTTGACCTCTCTGCGCCATCTATCCAACCACTCAATGACGTTACCGGCTATGCTCGGGTTGAACGTGATCTCAACCTGAGGCTTCGGAGAGGATGACAGTGATGAGGACGAGGCATCTGGATTCACCGGATACATGTAGCCTGCAGGGGAAACGATGTTCTGACCGTCGACCCCAAGCACGAACTCGATGAACTTCTTTGCGATCTCGGAGTTCTTTGCGCCCTTCACCAGGGCTATCCCCTCCCTGTACACGAAGCCTTCCACAGCGGCTGACTTCAAATGCGGAACCTCCACGTACTCCACATCCGTGTTGTACATTGAACCTATTGCCACCTCCCCTGCTTTCAGAGCTACTATGGATGTTGTCCAGCCCGACGGATGCATCTTCACACTGGGTTCCAGCGCCTTGAGGAATGCGAATCCGGGTTCCGTCCCCTTCACGGACAGTACCCAGACCAAGAACGAGAGACCGGTTCCGCTGGAAGATGGGTCTTGATAGAAAACCAGCCCCTTGTACTCCGGCCTCAGAAGGTCATCCAGTGTCCTCGGGATAGGGATCCCTTTCTCAGATATGATCGTCTCGTTGTAGGTGATCAGAACATATCCCTTGTCCACCGGGAAGATGTGGCCAGTCTTGTCCCATCTTTCGTTCTCTGGTATCATGCTGAGGTTCGCAGGGGTGTAAGATTCAAGCACGTCAGCATCCAGCACCTGTTTTGCGTAGAATTCCGGAAGTCCGATTATCACGTCCGCAATGGGGTTCCCTTTCTCAGAGATCAACTTGTCCGCTATGCCAATGGACCCCATATCGTAGTGGACGAACACGATGATCACATTGTACCTCCTTTGGAACTCGTCAATGAGGGCGGTTGCCATTCCTTTTATTCCCTGAGGCCCGTACACAATCAACCGAGGAGGCGGAGGCTGTCGCAACACAAGATACAGGACGGAAGCCGCCAAAATCGCCGTTATTCCGACAAGCGCAATTGCCGTTCGTTTGCTCAATTCCATATCATTTCACTTCTTCACATGGTTGCAGGGGGCTGAGTTCCGGAAAGAGAGGGCTTTACTAACGCATCCCTACGCCGGTATTACCCGGGTCAGGTGTTGAGGGTTAACGCCACGTCGCGTCCTCTCAGCCGGAGACCAGCACCCCTTGCTTGGTGGGGGGTCAAATCCTCCACTTAAAAACCTGTTCCGGACCCGGAGCATTCTCGCCTGATTAGGGAGGCGGAGGAGGCTCGGGCTCAAGCCAATCCTGTTCCTTCTTTCGCGTCGCTCTCCTAGCTACAACGAAGATAGTTCCAGCAGCGACCAGCAGGATGAACGCATATTCGATTGACGTCGTGTAGTCGTATGCATAGACAGATACTACTGTTGTCGGGGAGTCGATGGTCACGTTGTTCGGATCGATTGTGTCCCCGAGGTCATTCCTCCAATCCAACAACACGCGCCTGACTCCTATCAGGCCCAGTATTCCGTCGGCCGGAACGGACCGCGGTGCCACTACGCTCACTTTCGACCCATTGTCGCACCACGTTTCGCTGACGAGATGCCCCTGATCGTCAATCACCCGCAGAAGGAATTGCTGGGCCCACACTGCGCCGATGGCTAGGGGGGAGTCGACCGTCAACGGTACTGTGATGTTCCAGCCCCTGAATACCGCCTTGGCTCCCGCTCCCAGCTGGAGTTCGGTCGGTCCATTGCCCAAGCCAAGGGCAGCCCCTTTGGCAAACCATCTGGAGGAACTCAAGTTTCCGTATTTGCTCTCTATGACGACGCGGTACTCTGCGTTGAACGGGAACGTGATGTTCCCACTGGAGCTGACCGATATCTCGGGAACCAGCGTGACGTATCTTGTCCAACCCTCCTCAATAATCCTAGGTACTGAGATCAGGTGGCTCGTCTTTCCGCTGAGGTAAACATTCGCTGAGCTCGGTCCGCTGATCCTCGTCTTATTCAGCCCATCCACAGTGACTTGAACGTCGACATAGTAAGGTACGCCCTCGACCTTGACCGTCACACCCATCATACCAGTCGCGAGCCTGGCATCGAGTTTGCCCCAACCCCAAGCGAAGTCTCCCACAGCCTTGTCTATCGGCCCGGTCTTGGCGTCAAGGCGCGCCGACTCTCGCAGGATCTCCCCCACCGACTGTGGAGACAGAGACGAATTCTGTTGCAGCAACAGCGCGACCACTCCTGCTACATGTGGCGAGGCCATGCTCGTCCCGGAAAGAGCGACATGTGTTTCGTCAACCGAATAGGGGTTGAGGCCACTGGCAGCGGAGGACTTTGCCGCCACAATGCTGTACCCGGGAGCTGCCAAATCAGGTTTGATTCTGCCGTCTCTTGTCGGTCCCCTACTGCTGAAACTGCATATCTCGCCAGACGGGAACCCGGGGGAATCCCGGGTCGAATATGCTCCGACCGCTATCACGTACGCTGATGTCGCCGGTATACCTATCGTCCTCGCAGAGGTTATGGTGTAGCTCGGATCGGGCACAAACTCGCTGGAAAGCGACCCAGCCGGAAGGTCGTCCAGCCAAGAATCCCAACCACCCGTGGAACTGACTGAGACTGGGTCTATCAGGAGAGTGTATATCCCAGTGGCGAGATACCCGTTCTCTCTGATGACCTCGACCAAGTGCCCTTTTCCCTTTTCGGATTGTTCCTCGGCAATCAAGACCGAACCGCCCGATGTCATCTCTCCTTGATCGGCGGTGGGACCGTGCACAGTGACTCCCCCGGGTAGCACGAGCGTTACCGCTGTCACGTCCTGCGTGCCGTGCCAGAGGTCGACATCGAATGCGACAATTTGTCCCGGGACATACCACTTCAGTGCAACCGTCCTTCCTGAAGTGAAACGCCCCTGAACGTGGATATTGCTGGCACCGGAGTTGCCAGCGGACACGATTATCGTCGCTCCTTCCTTGACCGCCTCTTCCAGCGCAAGCTCCAGAGGGCTTGTGCCGTCATGTCCACCTATGTTCGAACCCATGCTGAGATTGATCACAGCCCTCATGCCCAGTAGAGTTGCCTTCTGCATGATGTAGGCAATGCCTTCGATTATGTCGCTGTCGTTGAATGACCACATTGTCGGCATGATTCTGGACTTGCCTCCCGCCTTCACGACTATCAGCCAAGCGCCGGGCGCTACCCCCTTGTACTTCCCGTTCTCATCGTTCCCCGTGCTGGTCGCGATTGCACTCACGTGTGTGCCGTGACCCTCGCTGTCGCTCACTATCGCCACTCTTGCTTCTATCTGGCTTCTGTTGTATTCCAGACCTATGCCCATCGGACCGGGTCCAAGGCGGCCTCCCATCTGGTCCCAGATGAACAGGATCTTCGAGGATCCGTTGTCCAAGTAGAAGTCACGATGATATGGGTCAATCCCTGTGTCGACCACTCCCACTACCACTCCTTGCCCCGTGAGTGGCCTGCCTTGCGAGTCGTTGAGACCTGCCCAGACATCACTCGCTCCTGTTTCGGGCACACTCACATCGAGTGATATCTTCAGAAGTTGGCTTGTCGTCACCGTCACAACGAACTCCAGACCTCTGATGTCCTCAAGCGAACCCACAGTGGTGGCCATTGTCAGGACACGACCAAGAACTGTCCGTACCGTGCCGTACGCATCAAGGGCTCCGAGACTGGATCGGTTCACTCCTTCCTTCAGCACAATCGAAATGTTGACAAGGGTATCAGAGCTCAACCATGGCTGGAACTCGCGGACGGCCTGTGTCGAAATCCAGGGAATGCAGCCCGCCAGCAATATGCCCAACAGGACAATCGCTGTGATGGAATGATGGCCAGCGAATCCGTCAGCGTCAGCCACCGACCGAGGATGGAACAACTGATGGCGCGACAACGGACAATCAACTTGCCTTCATCATATAACGATTCGCTTGGAGCAGAAGTTGACGACGAGCGTTGGCTCTATGTCGAGCGGCTGTGACCGAGAAGACGCAGTAGATGATCTTTGTCTCTGACGCCCATCAAGCTTTGTACTGCAGCATCGAGGACGGTTTCAACCCCGACCGCGGAGACGCCCGCCCTAGTCAACGGATCAAGACCCCCACCCTCTGCGAGTCTATCCAAGTTGTACTTCGGGAGCAGCAGCTTCTTGGCAAAGCGATCGCTGAGAGTAGCCTCTATTTTCCCCATGCCCCTGTAATCCAATCCTCCCACCGGCCAGACCTCTCCCTTCGCGGTTATCGCGCCAGTCGCGACTGTGTGGGGGTCTGGCCTCAGACCCAAGACGGCCGAGAGCATCGCGATCGCTATGGCCATTCCCGCAGACGGGCCTGAGATCGGCGGGGAGGTGGTGCCTATGCCTGAAGGTATTCTTTCAAGTCCCTTTGCAGGCGTGACCAATTCCACGTAGAAGTCCCAGTCCTTGAACCTCCAGCCGGATACGGAGTTCAGGAAGACGAACGCATCTTCGGCGCTCGCCTGAACACTCTCGCCCACCTCGCTTCCCAGCACCTTCACCTTTCCTGATCCTCGCCTGTTCGCCTGCACCTCGATGGCAGCGATCGCGCCGCCCAGTCCGCTCTCGCCGAAGGCCATGAGTCCGTAGACCTTTCCCACTTCAGGCACCTGGAGCCTGACAGTGCTCTCGATCATCTTCCGTGCCTCTTCGGTAGATTCCTCTGAGGTCATCTCAAGCGCCTTCCTGAAATGATAGAGCCTAAGGGGATAGTTCTCAGGAGAGATCTTCGAGAGCGCATGTGCGAATTCCTCAGTGCCCTTCGGCAAACCTAGTATCTCAGAGAGCCGGGTCTCCTCTTGGGAGTATATCATCATGACCTCCTTGAGTTCATCCTCACCTTCTTCCTTCGCCGAGAGCAGCATCCGCGCACCGTCAAGCTCCTTGGCACGTAGCCTGTTGGACTGATTGATGACATCGGCAATGCGCCTTGGACTCAGAACCTTTCCTGCGAATACCTCCAGAACTGACTCGGGAGTGACCTCACCAGCACAGATGTCGGTGTACTGACTGAGGTGTATTGCGACTATGTCCGTCCTCTCACTGACATCTTTCGGGTAGGTAAACTCAAAGCGGTGGGTGAACCTCTCCAACAGCGCGGGGTCCATGGCCTCTAGCCGGTTAGTGCCAGCAATCACTACAACGCCGGAAAGCGGGACGAACCCGTCTATCTCAGTGAGCAACTGACTCGTGACTCGATCAATCACAGGATCCGCTGATCCCCTCCTTGGGGCAATCGAGTCTATCTCATCGAAGAAGATCAGAGCGGGCGAGTGCTTCCTGGCGTCATCGAATATGTTCCTGATGGTCTTTTCTGGGTCTCCGTACATGCCTTGGAGAATGGACGGACCGTTTATCCCATAGAACCATCCCTTGTTCTCGTGAGCGATCGCCTTCGCGAGAAGAGTCTTCCCTGTGCCCGGCGGCCCCTGAAACACAAAACCCTTGGGCGAAACGTATCTGGCCTTGATCGCGAGGTCTGGGTTGAGAGCGAGCGAGAGTTCCTTGATCACCTCTTCTTTGATGCCCTTCAGCCCCCCGACATCCCGGTAGGTTTCTTTCGGCCTGACCCTGAGGGCTGCTCTCTTCGCGGCCTCCGTTCTCTCCTGTTCCACATACGTCTTGAGCGAGCGGGCAGCTGCCCTGAAGTCATCTATGGACACGGATTGTCCCACATTAGGCGGCGCAGTTCCTAACTCACCTTGCTGAACGGAGCCCGCGAGGAGCTGCATCTTCTCATGAACAACTATACTGAAGGCGTTGACCACGTCTGCAGGGGTGAGCGCAGAGCCACCCATCGACCTCAGCACATCCTCGAGAGCGTCAACTACTGCCCTCGGGCTCAGCGAGATCTTGTGTTTCTGGCACTCGGCTGTGGCAATCTTGACCAACATATCTTTTGAAAGCCCAACGTCCAGATCGATTGTTCCAAGCACACCCCTTCTCCTGATAGGCTCGAGCAATGTCTCGTACTCTGTGGTGGACACGAAAAGGATCGTCCTGTACGGTCTCTTGAGCAGTTCGTCTATCTTCTCCAAGAACACCGTCTGCACTCTTGTCTCTTCCATTCCGACTTCTGTGGAGGCAGCCACCTTCCTGCCATATGCCTGGAATTCATCCACTAGAACTACACTCGGCCTCATGAACGAGGACTCGAAGAAGCTACTGAGTCTGGCTGCGCTCTGGCCGTACCACATTGTGTACACTTGCTCGGGCTTCAGGGAGTTGTACTCCACGAGCAGACCGTACATGAGACCTTCCTCAAACGCCCATCTCATCAATGCCTCAGCAAAGACTGTCTTGCCCGTCCCGCTGCTTCCCTTTATCACGAAGAGTTTGGGCGGCGGAGCGGTCGCGATCCTGCGGACTTCTTTGTCACGAAGAACGTGGTACTGTATGCTCAGCATGACCTGCCTGAACTCCTTGTCCCTACCCGCCAGATCTGCAATGCTGGTGCGAGGGAAGTCGTACCGTGCCCTGATCTTCTTGGCCTCTGCCTCCGCTTTCTTCCTCCTGACCTCGGGAGGCTTTCTCAGGAAGTCCCAGAGCCTGAACCTCCATGAGGTGAGGTAGAGAAGAGGATAGAACATCGTTCTCAGGAGCTCATGTGAGTACCACCATTCGGACTCGAACTCCTCCTCACTTCCGGGGTCTTGGTTGCGCACGGCCAAGCTGCTGAAAACTGAGCGGAGTAGCCGTTCCGCCTTAAAAAGGGTTGTTCGACTTACTCCTCCAGAGGGATCGGCATCACTGCGACGGGGATTACCCTACGATTGCGCCGTACAACCACGCGATTGCCACTGCCACGACCAAGACAGAGATCAAAGCGAGAACCTTCCGCGCGATGCTCAAACCAGACAGCTTGTTCTGGAAGTAGGACGAGAGCAGGAAAAAGACCTCGCCGTACGAGATGCCCACGGCGATTGCTACGAACAGGACTAGCTTCGCCGCGTCGGATAGGGTGATGGGCGGCAGAATAGAGCCGCCATTTTGATTCTGTTGGTTCTTCTCGAACCTTGCTACCATCGAGATTGTCACATTCCCAGCGGGCATGCTCAACACAGGCGAGAACGGAACGATGTAGGCATCGCTGTAGCTGTAGAACAGCTTACCAGGGTAGTTGGAGGAGGGATACAGCGTCAACGCACCGTAGTAGAGCCTCGTTTCATTTCGTGCGACGAATTCTATCGTCACGTTGTACAGCTCGCCCTCGACACCGAGCTGGATCATCGAGAAGGGCGAGGCAACGTGAAGGCCGCTAACTATGGCTTGGTTCGATTCATTGGTTCTGATCAGTAGGACATGCCTATTCCCCGAAAGCTGTTGCACATTGACCTGCATGTCAGCGGGCGACGGCGCAATGATCACCAAGAGGACATCGGATTGCTTCAATTCCACGTCCTCGAACTCGTACTGAGTTCCACGAACCGCACCCAGAAAGGGTAGTACCCCGACTACTGACAGAATCACGACCAACACACAAAATCGCTGCAGAGGACTCGGGGAGATCCTCAAGTTTGTTCGAAATGCAGCGGGCACCTATATAAGCCGAATCAGATGGATACGAGCAACGCCATTGCTGCAGCCGCCGCAAGAGAGGGCAGCATGTTGCCAACGCGCAACTTCGTGACCCCCAGCAGGTTCAGCCCAATAGCCATGATGAGCACTCCACCGGTCGAGGTAATGGCCGATACCACCCCGGTTGGCATGACCCCACCGATCACCACGCCGACCAAGTAGAACAAGCCTTGGTAGATGAAGACTGACACGGATGAGAACAACACCCCGGGCCCAACCGAGGCAGCAAGTGCTACGGACGAGATTCCATCTATCAGCGACTTGGTCAGCAGTATTGACATATCGCCACGGACCGCCTCGTAGATCGGTCCCAACATCGCCATTGGGCCAACCACAAAGAGAAGGGTCGACGCGTAGAAGGACTCTGCTATCTTCGATCCACCCTCAGCAGTTGACTTGATCCTTGATCCCAGCGCACTGAGACGACCATCTATGTCAACGGCCTCTCCGAGCAGCGTTCCGACTATGAGCGAGATCAAGACAGTCAAGATCGAGGTGTTGCCGGAAAACATGCCCACACCTATCAGGACCGATATCAGACCAACGATGAATCTGATCGATTCAAGCTGACGCTCGGAGAGGCCAACCTTGAGTTTCATGCCCAACAGGGAGCCGACGACTATTGACGCTGAGTTGATGAGGGTGCCGATCATGCTGCTCTGTCCCTTGCTCGTCTCTTCCTCCGCCAGCTAGCATTGGTTCTCCCCCTTGATTTCATGCAGCATTCCATGGTATTCAGCTCATCAAGCAGTCCGGTCAGGTTGCTCCTCATCGGCCAGCCGTGCAACATTCAGCTAAAAAGCCTACCTTTTGCGCAGGTGTTCCTGAACACTCTTCACAGCGAACGAGAGCCCCACCCATGCAGCAGAGAAAAAGAGCACGTCAAGCACAATCCCCAGCAGGTCGGGTTTAAGGGCGACGAGGCTTCCCTCGATGGGATCTACGACCTGAACCAGCGTCGGCAACGGAAGTCCGTTGTACACCAAGTGATATGGGTCACTGGGCTCATACCTGGCAAAGAGGCTGAAGAGAACCGTCAAGACCAGACCTCTCATCACTACTGACGCGATACGTCGCAGTGTCGGGACGTGCAGGGGCATGTATCGATTGGCGCCCCCCAAATCAATCGAGGTTTAAACGTTTGACCAGCAGACCCCTTATAAGAGCGGGACCTCGGTGCAATCTGTGGTTGCGAATTCTGGCCCGCCGAGCCCCGAACACCATCCTACATGCCCCTCGACGGACGAAATGAAGTCACTCCTCTCGGAATCGATTGAGAGGTTGGCGAAGCAGCCCTCGCTGATCAGCATAGGGAGTGGCAGGGTTGTTGTGGTCGGGGACACACACGGTGATTATCTGACCTCGCAGACTGTAGTGAGCGAGTATCTGAGAGGCGATAACACGCTCATCTTCTTGGGCGACTACGTGGACAGAGGACCATTCCAGCTGGAGAATCTGCTGTTCCTGCTCGCGAAGGCGAACGAATTCCCGAAGACGCTGTTCCTGTTGAGGGGCAACCATGAAACACCTGAGATGAACAAGTGGTACGGCTTCTATGAGGTGGTGAAGGCAAGATACGGTGCTGAGTTCTACGATCTTTTCTCCTCACTTTTCTCTCAACTCCCTGTTTCCGCTGTTATGAACGAAATGTTCCTAGCGGTGCACGGCGGGATAGCGACCTCTCTGGGCTCGGTCAGACAGCTTGCTGATCTGCCTAAGGGAGTGGTCACACCCACAGGGACCTACGCAGAGATACTCTGGAACGATCCCGATGAATCCATAGACGGTTTTGCCCCGAGCCCTCGGGGGCCTGGCATCTTCAGGTTCGGCGCTGGCGCGGTATCAAGATTCTTGGAGGCGAACCACCTCAAAGCACTTCTCAGGTCACACGAGGCAAGGATGGGTGGCACATCCGTGGAGCTGGGCGGAAGAGTGTACACGGTATTCAGTTGCAGATACTATGATGTTGATCCCGGCGTGCTGTTGATAGAAGACGATAGTGTCACGACGCACGTGCTGAGCGGAAGTCCCTAGTACCTCACGGAGAAGTCGGAGAACTCATCCGTCGGTTCTTCCCAAGTGAATCGAAAACTCGTCACTCGAGCGTGAGGAGGCCCTTTCTTGGTCCATTCAACCATTTCGTCGACAGCTGCTTTCTCTCCTTCATAGATAGCCTCCACTGAACCATCATCTAGGTTCTGCACATACCCGAGCACTCCCAGCCTTCCGGCCATGACCGCAGCGTAATGCCGGAACAAGACACCTTGCACCCTGCCGAACACTCTCACGCGAGCTCTCGCTCTCATCATCGGTCAGCGAGTGATGTCTCCTTTTTCAGCTTGTTGCGCTCCCAGTTCGATCGAGACGAACTCGCGGAGATTCTGATACGTAGCAGACGGCTTGCACGAGCTGGGCATCTCAACGCGGAGATCCGACGGCCCAGTCGAACCTGACAAGACCAAGATCGGCCTCCATCCGAATGAGTTGCCCGCAACCATGTCTGTGTCAAGCCGGTCTCCCACAATGCATGTTGAGGCCCTGTCCAGGCCCCAAGTGGTCTCAGCTATCTGGAGTATCAGGCTCGATGGCTTTCCCACGTACGTGGCGATTGCGCCAGACGCGACCTCGACGGCGCTTGTGATCGAGCCGGCGCCTGGAACGAATCCGTTCTCATCCGGGACCACGGGATCCATGTTCGTGGCCACAAGCGGGCAGCCTCGCCTGACCGCCTTCATCGCATCATACAGCTTTTGGTAGGTGAACTCCTGGTCCAGCGAAGTCACCACGACTTCAGCATCGTCCCATTCCGTGAGGCTAACACCCTCCCTCGTCATCTCGGATTTGAGAGACCTGCCACCCACGACGTATGCCTTGCGCATTCCCAGTGTCTTGCGTATGTAGATCGCAGTGGCCATTCCGGAGGTGAGGATGTGAGCAGGCTCTGCTCTGATGCCCATGCGGAATAGTTTCTCGGAGTACTCCTCCGAGGTCTTGGTCGCGTTGTTGGTGAGGAACCTCACCTTCCTGCCTGCTTCCTGTAGGTCCGTAACTGCTTCCGCAGAACCGGGTATGACAGTACTTCCCCTGTAGATCACTCCATCCAAGTCCAGCACAACTGCTTCCGAGTTCATGTCCGCAGTCGTGTGAATCGCCAAACTCTTTTTAGGCTTAGCTGTACACGCCGCTGGTATGGTCATTGAGAGTGTGGCTGATGAATTCGGACCCGAGGTCGTACTCGAAGTCCACGATCACTCCACGGGTCTGCAGGGATTCCTTGTCATCGACAATACAGCCAGGGGAATAGGCAAAGGCGGCATAAGGATGACACCGACCGTTACACCCCTCGAGGTCGCAAGACTGGCCAGGGCCATGACCTGGAAGAACGCAATAGTGGATCTCCCACTTGGAGGAGCCAAGTCAGGCATAAGGGCGGATCCGAGACAATTGAACAGAGAACAGAAGCTCGGGCTGATCAGGGAATTCGCGCGAGCGCTGAAGCCCTACGTCCCCAAGAAGTACGTCGCAGCACCGGACATATCGACAGGGCAGGAGGAGATGAGGGCGTTCGCTGAGGCCGCAGGATCATGGAAGGCCTGCACTGGCAAGCCGATCGACTTTGTGACCGGTAAAGGGAAGAAAGCGGGAATACCTCACGAATTGGGAAGCACCGGGATAGGTGTGGCGTACTCCACCTTCGTGGCAGCGCCTTTTGCCAACGTTGACCTCAAGCAGGCGACGGTCGCTGTCGAAGGTTTTGGGAACGTTGGTTCGTTCGCAGCCGTAAAGCTCGAGTCAATGGGAGCGAAGCTCGTCGCCGCAAGTGACAGTGTGGGGGGAGTGTATGAGCCCAAGGGCATACCGACCGAAGAACTCGTCAGACTGAAGTCCAAGGGGAAGAGCGTGATAGAAGCCAAGGAAGGGAGGAAGATCAGTCACGCAGAGCTGTTCGAGCTACCTGTGGACATCCTGATACCAGCAGCGATGCCTGACGTGATCAGGGAGGACAACGCGCCGCGCATCAAGGCCATGCTGGTTGTCCAAGGTTCGAACATTCCTGCAACGCCTGCCGCCGAGGCAATGCTGCACGAAAGAGGCATCTTGGTTGTGCCGGACATAGTGGCGAATAGTGGAGGAGTCATATCGTCCTACGCCGAGCTCAGGGGCTACGGTATCGAAGAAGCTCTGAGCCTCGTCGAGCAAGAAGTCATCAAAGCCACCAAGACGATACTGGAAAGGGCTCGATCGTCCGGCTCCACGCCCAGAGACGCGGCCATGGTGATAGCTAAGGAAAGGGTTCTCGAGGCAATGGCGAGAAGAGCCCCAGTCTTCTAGTGCTGTGATTCAGACCCAAAGCCGAGATAATGTATTTATCGCCGGACACCGACGCCCGCAAGCACAGATGAAGATCGGCATTCTCACTGGTGGTGGCGATGCTCCTGGGCTGAATGCGGTCATCAGAGCATTCACAATGAGGGCGACCAAGTTGGGCCACGAGGTCATAGGCATAAGGCGTGGCTGGGCAGGGCTTCTTGACAGAGTGGAGACCGTGCCGTTGACCCCGAAGGATGTGGCTGACATCATAGACGATGCTGGCACGATCCTGCTCACATCAAGGACCAACCCCGCCAACAGCCCTGAGGGGATAGAGAAGGTCAGGGACAACATGAGCAGGCTTGGGCTTGACGCCATAGTGGCGATCGGAGGAGACGACACCCTCGGAGCAGCGAAGAAACTGTCTGAAGGAGGCGTGAAAGTCATCGGCGTGCCAAAGACCATAGACAACGATGTACCTGGCACCGACTTCACGTTCGGATTCCTGACAGCTGTCGAGGAGGCGACCGAAAGTTTGGACAGGCTGAAGGTGACAGGCGCATCACACGAACGCATAATGGTGGTCGAGATAATGGGGAGGCACGCGGGATGGATTGCTCTTTACTCTGGGATTGCGGCAGCTGCCGATCTGATACTGCTGCCAGAGGAGCCTTTCAGCTTGCAGGAGGTCGTGGAGTTCGTCAAGCGAAAGAAGTCTGAAGGTGTTGGTTCACTGCTCATCGTTGTGGGAGAGGGAGCCGTCATCAAAGACTACGCCGGTCCTGTCACGAAGGGCGTTGAGAGGGATCAGTTCGGGAATGTCACGCTTGGGGGGATCGGCGAGTTCTTGGCTGACCAGTTGGAGAAAGCGACCGGAGTTGAAACGAGGTTCGTGGTTCCCGGTCACATTATCAGGGGAAGGCGCCCGATAGCGTTCGACAGGGTGCTGGGGACTAGGTTCGGGCTGAAGGCGGCGGAACTGGCGGACCACGGCAAGTTCGGTCGCATGGTGGCTCTGCAAGGGACAAGGATAGTCGATGTGGATATCAAGGAAAGCCTCACTGGGACCAGGAAAGTGAGCCAGGAATTCCTGAGGGAAAAAGATCTCATCGAGTAGGACTATCCGATGCTCGGGCCCTGAGCCACTCTAGAACTCCTGGCATGGACACCGCACTGGAGACCACTCTGTCAAATGAGTCAGTCCCACAGTACGCCCAGGTCTCTCCAGCGATGTCTGTAATGTCCAAGATGCCGAGGGACCTGAAGTCTCCCTGACTCATCAGCGCAATGAGCGTCCCTAGCTCATACTTCACCTGGCTACGCATCAAGCCTGGGTCTAACATGAGCCTCTTGGCATGTCGAAGATGCCGTAGCAGGTTGGAGACCCTCATCCTGTATCTGGCAGACGGGCTCCTGGCGAGAACATACTTGGGGATCTCTGCACGCACGACCTTCGCACCGGTACGCCGTTGGAGCGCCTCCGCTTGATCATCTGATCCGAGGAGGACGACGAGATCCGCTCCTATTGCCTCCAGAAGCCGCAGCTTGTGCTCAATGCCTCCATTCTCGATCCAGCCATCTGTGTTGAGGAGCAAGTAGTCAGCTCCGGCTCCCAACACCCGGCTTGTCACATCGGAGACAGCACTGACGCACTCGTTCGGGCACGTCGAGGGTGAGGTGACTCCCACGAAGCTGGTGATTGATGGGGAAATCCCCCTCAGGTCTATCAGCTTCGACTTGATGATGGCGCCCGACACGCAAGTGGGGGGGCCAATGTCGCCTTGTCCCGGATCGCCATCTACGACACCCAACCTGCTTGAGAAATTCAGCGAGATGTTTGCCAAATAGGTTGTGAGGGCGCTTTTGCCTGAGTCCGTGACACCCAGCACGACAACCTTCGGCGCAGTCTCTGTCAGAAATGAGTCGGGTAGCTTTCTCCATGAATCCGGTATGGGATCATCTCTCACAACCGTAACAACGAATGTACCTATCGTGTTGATGCTTGCGTGATCATCAGACGCGTAGACTGGGAATCTCTTGCCAGGGCGTATCCTGAGGGTTGAGCCACTGCCGAACGTCGCACCCAGAACCTCAACACTCCCCTCTCCCAAAACAAGATGCCCACGGCCCGAGACCAAGGCACATTCACCCGGGCTCAGCCTAATCGTCGTGCTCTTCTTTGAATACATGTACTCACCTTCGCCTGAGCGTGATGAATCCGCGTTCTCGTCATGAAGTCTGCCCAAGGGCCGCATTAAAGACTTCCACCGGGCTCAGCGAAAGAAGGAACGAATGCGGGCGGCGTTCCAGGTCAAATACTTGACGACCTCCACAATGACCAGCATGCCGAAGGCAACGGCAAGCACCAGAACCCAGTCGTTGAGATGTAGTGGCACAACGCCCAAGATATTGTTCAGGAAAGGAACGTAGAGAGCGAGGAGCTGCGTTGCGAAACCTAGGGCTACTGTGCCGAAAAGTGGCCTATTCTCGAAGAAGTGGCCTGACTTGAAGACGAAATGCCTGAGACTCCGGTAGGCGAAGATGTAGATCAACTCCTGTACGGCTAGGACTGTAAACACCACGCTCCTCCCGGACAGTATGTCACCGGAGACCTGCCAGAAGTACCAAAAGAGTGTCAAGGAAGTCAAGGCAGAGGCAACGCCGATCGCAAGTATGAGCACCTTGCCCCATGAATCCAGAATGCTTTCCTGCACGTCCTTTGGCCTTTCCTCCATTATCCCTGGTTCTCCTCTCTCGAACCCCAGCACAATGTCGGAAGGCCCATCGCATATCAAGTGAATCCACAGAATCTGCGGCACTGTCAAAGGAGTCGGCCAGCCCATGATCATGGCTCCGAAGATCGTGAAGATCTCGGCGAAGGAGTTGGAGAGAACGTATGCGACGACCTTCTTTATGTTGTCAAAGACCACCCTGCCTTCTTCAACGGTGTCAACAAGTGTCTTGAAGTTACTGTCCAGAAGAATCAAACTCGCTGTCTCCTGTGCTACGTCGGTGGCATTCCCAACTGACACACCGATGTTCGCCTTCTTTAGAGCAGGCGCATCGTTCACACCGTCACCGATCATGGCGACGACTTCATCACGCTTCTCAAGGGCGTTGACTATCTTCAGCTTGTGGCGGGGCGAGACCCGGCAGAACAACACAACCTTGGTGACAACCTTCTCAAGTTCTGGCTCTGACATCTCCTCGAGATCCTTGCCCTCAAGGACCCCGTCCGGCTCAATATGCAGGCCTATTCCGGCAGCTACCTTCAATGCCGTTCCCCGGTAATCCCCAGTGACTATCTTCACCTTTATCCCAGCCTTCTGACAGAGAGCGACAGATTCTTTCACGCTAGGTCTCACAGGATCCTCTATACCAACGAGGCCAAGCCACTCGAAGTCCTTCAGTTCCCTGAGGGCCCCTCCCTTCCTATATGCTAGACCGAGAACTTTCAGACCGGAATTGGCATACTCCGTGAACTCATCTGCTATCCGCTTCTTCTCATCTCCTCCCAGCGCGCAGGATTCCAGAACCACCTCAGGCGCCCCCTTGAGCAGAGCGACTTCTGCTCCCTCGACTTCATTGACTGTCAACATGTACTTCCTCTCGCTCGAGAACGGAACTTCATGAATCCTAGGCCACTTGTCGACAAGTAGCTGTGGGTCGGCGCCTGCTGTCTTCGCTCTGTTCCAGAGCGCTACCTCCAAGGAATCCGCGAGGTTGTTGCACAATGCCATGACGTAGGTCGCCATTTTCTCCGAACGGAAGTCCGTGCGAACGACCTGCATGTTGCCTTCGGTGAGTGTCCCTGTCTTGTCAGTGCAGATGACGGTCACAGACCCCAGCGTTTCGACAGCCAGTAGCTTCTTGACAAGCCCCTTCCGACGCAGGATGGCGCGCATCCCTATGACGAGGATCATGGTGACAGCTATGGGAAGCCCTTCAGGTACAGCGGCGATAGCTAACACAACGGAAACCATCACCATCTCAAGGAAACCCACTCCGGAGAGGATCCCGACAACAAAGATCAGGGCGCTCACAACGACCACAAGGTAGGTCAGGGAGCGACCGAATTCCTCTAGTCTGACCTGTAGAGGGGTCGGTTCCTCCTTCATCTCAGATAGCGACCCGGCTATCTTCCCGAGTTCAGTCGAGGCTCCGATTGCGTTCACTTTCATGAGACCTCTGCCAGAGAGCGCAGTTGTTCCCATGTAGACAGCTTCTCCAACGGCCTTGGCAACAGGCTCGCTTTCCCCAGTGAGAATGGCCTCGCTCACGTTCAGATTCACGGCCTCGATCAGAGTGCCGTCCGCGGCGATCTTGTCGCCGTCATTCACGGCAACTATGTCGTCAGGCACAATCTCGGATGCATCCATCTCGATGATCTGACCGTTCCTCATCACCTTTGCTGTGGGTTTCAGCAAGCGTCTGAGAGCTACCACTGTCTTCTCGGCCCTGTATTCCTGGAAGAAGCCCACAACGCTGTCCAATAGTATGACGACCGCTATTATCAACGCATCACTGTATTCGGCCATGACAACTGAGATGAGGGCGGCAGCCGTGATCAAGTAGATGAGTGGGTTCTTGAATTGAGCAACGTAGATGGCGAGAGCAGTCCTTCCCTTCTTCTCTGGAAGCGAGTTGAGGCCGAACTCTTCCCTTCGCTCCAGGGCCTGTGAACTGGTTAGACCCTTCTTTCGAAGGCTTCCGCTATCCTCTGAACCTTGTACGAATCCTTGTGCTTCCTCTGACAATCTGACGTGAAACCCCCACCTCTGTGGGAATGAAGACCCCATTTTCTGCCTCTTATAGGCATTGCGTCCCGAGCCGGAGGCTTACAGCCCGTATGAATGCACGGGAGAAACCTCAACTCGACTGGCTTCCAACCCTTCAGGACGGACAGTGCAAGTCAACCGTGCTGTCTTCTCAAGCCGAAGTGTCTGTAGACCTAAGGCAGCCTAGGGCAAGCACAAGAGGTCACGATCAAACGAGGATCCAAGCTCATCACAAGGACGGCGCGAGAAACGGAACACTCGGCTGACGAGCTTCACCCGGACAAAGACTTATTCGCACATTCCGGATGGGTTCATCTGATGAGCGAGGAAGAGAAGCGGGGCTTGGCTGACCTGAAGCAAAGGCTCCAAGGAAGAGTCGACCAGCTGCAGGCTGAGGTTGACCTCATGAGAGAGGCGATCTCAATCATTGACGAGAAACTGGTCGGCATAAGCTTCAAGAGGGCTGACGAGCTAGGGTCACCCCAAGCAGTACCGTCAGAAGCAAGCGGGGAGAAGAAACAGGTCGAGACGGGTGAGGAGACCGTGCCTCTGACATACAAGGGGGCCGGGCTGGGCAAAGTCCACCTAGCAGGCAGTACCATGACAATCGAACCGGATCCCTCGCTGGAACTCACAGCAGCTACTAGGCCGTTCGACGCGTTCTTCGTGAGGAAGATAATGGAAGGAATGAGGGAGGCCGACACCCTCTCCGTGGCGAACAAGACGCTGAGACCGGACCAGATCCTGTCGTATGACCTAGAGGTCGAGGGACCCTTTATCAGGAGGATAGTGATAAGGAACGTGGGTGGAAGGGACAGGGTCAGGGAGATAATGAACGCGGCCGGCTGGACGTTCAGCACCATGGTTCAGAACATCAGAAAACAAGGACCATCTCAACCGCAGTAAACCTAGCAGAGAGCATGAGTCAAGAACTCTCGAACCTCTTTCATGTCCGAAAAGGCCGCTTTTGCACCCGCGACCAGAAGACCTTCGAGTGCAGAGACATTCCGGTTGTAGCCCACACCGCTGACGCCCGCCAACAGAGCTGCCCTCATGTCCGCCCAGCTGTCTCCAACGAAGTACACATCCTGAGATGGGGCGATCGACATCCTTGAGAGCCCCTCAAGTATCATATCGGGATGCGGCTTGAGCCTCAGATCTTGTCTTCGGGCAACGACTGTGGAGAACTTGCCTCTCAGGTTCAACTTCCGGAGGACTGCTGACGCGGCGCGCTCACTGCTATTCGTGATCAGCATGGTCGGCACCGATCGCGCCGTGAGGCTGTCAAGAAGGTCACCGACTCCAAGCGTTGGCTTCGGGTCCACTGCGGACAGGAGATCCAAGCGTTCCAGTTCGCCGTAGGCCTTATCGATGACCGAGGAGGAGTCCTTTCCGTGATCCTCCAAGTACCGACTGCCCAAGCTGAGCATCTGATAAGTCAGGAGGTCAGCGGACAGCATCTCGTTTGGCACTCCGCTTTCTCTCAACACTTTGATGACCACTTCTCTGGCGCCGACAAAGTCGAAAGTGAACTCTATCACAGTCCCGTCCATGTCGAAGAGCACCGCCTGAACCGGCATGACCTTCACTCTCCGTTTTGGTGCGAGGCCCCGTCCTGTCGCAACGGTGAGGTCAAGGAAGAGCACAACCTAGAGCAACAGAGAGGATCTAGTCGGGCTTATCAACGAATAGACATCCTTGTGCTGCGTCATCGGCCCGCCTGAGGATTTCCAGACCCCTACCCCTCCCGTCACCTTCCCTGCAGCTGAGACGGCGACCTTCTGCTCGGTCAGTGAACGCATCTTTTCCTCCGCCTCGTTTCTGTCCAAGATGGCGATGAGGGATCCGTATGACGTAGCAGACGACGGATCTCCATCTAGAGATTGCACTATTTTGAGCCCGACCTCGTCCCACTGTATCTTCTCGACATCGAACATGAGACCGCCCTTTGCCTCACGTGAAATTCTCTTTGCCGCTTTGACAACCCCACCATCTCCCATCAGTGCAATGGATTTGCTCCCTTCCCGGTACAGGAACATGGCTGCCTCAACGGCGGAGATCTTGGTGTAGGCACTCCTGAGGTACTTCGGGTTTCCGCCAACCGCTTCGACGAGATCCGGTCTGTCGTGAGAACACCTGAGGGCGAGCTCCGCCAAGGGCCTTCCAGCTATGACTATCACGTCACCCTTGGCCAGCTTCTGTCCCTGCGTTTTCTGCCCTGAACCTAGGACCGTGACGTCGGCGATCGAAGCTGAGATGCCAGCCAGCGAGGATATGGAGACGTCGGATGCCGTGATGCCTATTCTTTTCATCTCCTTGCCCAGAGAGGTGAGAATCCTGCGGACCAAGAACTCCTCAGTGCCCAGCGGAAAGAGCAAGTTCACGGTTATTGATATGGGCTTGGCCCACCTTGACCAAGCCATCGCCACGGGGAGATTGGCCGCCAAGTACCCGAGTAGTTCAGGTGGATCTGTCATGATGGAGTGAGCCACTGTGATAGGGTTGCCGTCGCCAAGACTTCGACTTCCAACTTCTGCCACAGGGATCACGCCTTTGATCAGCTTGTCCACATCAGTCGGAAGCATGGCCCCGGGTACAAGCGTCATCCTGCTGGTATCCCCCCCTTCGTTCCTAATATACTTTCGATAGGAATTTGATATAGCTCAGAAGAGGAGGCCCCCAGAAAGAACACGAGGGCCTCTGAGAGGGCAACGGACCGGACTCAGACCCTCCGGTTGATGGAGCCAAGCGATCACTTGGCAAGTGCCGGCTACTGCTCTCCTGATGGCTCCTCTCCCAGAACGAGGTCTACCTTGAGCCAGTGCCCGCTTCGCAGAATGTCCAGCTCAACGGACTCTCCCGGGTACTTCGTCCTCAGAGCTCTCCTTATGTCGACGAAACCTTTCACCTTGGCTCCGTCCATTCCGATGACGACATCGAGGTTTCGCATGCCGTAGCGCTCCGCCGGACCCCCGCCAACAACAGACGTTACCAAGACTCCCTCGTTGACCTGAAGGTTGTACTGGTGAGCGTAGAGCGGAGTTATGTCGATGCCGAAAATCCCCATCCAAGGCAGCATGACCTGACCGTGCCTCTTGATGTCCTCGAGAACGCGCCTGAGCGCGTTGATCGGGATTGCGAACCCTATTCCCTGTGCGAAGGGCACAACGGCCGTGTTTATGCCTATTGCTTCCCCCTTCAGGTTCGCCAGTGGGCCGCCGCTGTTCCCAGGGTTGATTGCGGCATCCGTTTGAATCAGATCCTCCAGTCGGACCTCCTCACTGTACAGGTTCCTTCGGAGAGCGGACACAACACCGCACGTCATCGTTGGCCCACCTGCCAGTCCTAGCGGATTGCCCACGGCAAGCACCACTTGACCCATCTTCAGTAAGTCGGAGTCCCCAAGACGAGCCGCGGCCAAGCCCGTCTGCGTGACCTTGACGACAGCTAGGTCCAAGGTCCTGGCACTGCCGACGACCTGCCCGGCTAGGACCTCACCCGTTGAAAGCGTGACCGATATGCGCTCAGCTGATTCCACGACGTGATGGTTCGTAGCGATGAGTCCATTCTCGTCAACAATTAGGCCGGAGCCGAGTCCCTTCATCGGCGTCACCCCGAAAAGCCATTCTACGCCGAGCTGGACAGTCGTTATGCTCACGACTGAAGGTATTATGATTTCCACTGCCTTCGTGGCAGCATCTTCATCGATTAGTGGCATCCTGCTCTCCGGCCCAACGCCCAGCACAGACCGTAATAATGTTGACTCCGGTTCAGGACTCCCGGGTATTGACATCACGGAGTTCAACGAGGTCGAGTAGCTCCTCGAAGGACCTCACGATCGCCACGCGCGGGTAGTTTCTCAGTTCCTCAATCTCACCCACTCCCCATGTGGTGAGCACACATCTGACGCCCGCTCGACTGGCCGATTCGGCATCCATCCAAGTGTCTCCGACGTAGAGGCAGTCAGGCTTCCCTATCCCCAGACGACCGCAGGCGTAGACAATGGGCTCTGGACTGGGCTTCGGAGTTGGCACGTCATCAGCTGTTACGACTAGATCAATGAGGTGATCCACTTGACCTTGTCTCAAGTAGAGTGGTATCTCCTTCGCACTGCCATTTGTCACAACCGCTAGCTTGAACCCTCTTCGCCTCAGCTCGGTGAGCCCTTGCCTGGCCCCCGGGTAGAGCTTAACGTACGCAGGCAAGTACTGATCTATCCAGAGTCTTTCTACCCTGGACATCCAGCGCTTCACGAATTCTGGGTGCTTCATTTCTGGAGGAATCAGTTCGTTGGCGATGTAGTCGTTGGTCCTTCCGATCAGCTTCACTACGTCATCCCTCTTGGGAAGGGGCCATCCGGTTTCCTCGAAGACATCCCTTATCATGAAGTAGAACGCATCCTTTGAGTCAAACAGCGTCCCGTCTATGTCGAAGAGTATTGCCTTGGCAGGGATCTTCGATGTGGCGTGGTTCATCGGCGGGTCTCGACTTCGTTCTAGCACATTTAAGCTCACGTTCATAACAATGTGCGCATGACTCCGCCCGGAGGCATCGAGATAGGGACAGTCCGCAAGGATGAGTTCAACGAGGCGTTGGAACTGCAAGGCAAGGTCTTCGGCTTACCAGCGGACTACTTCAGGACTCTCGCGAACAAGGATCCGTTGTTTGACTATGAGAACGTGTTCGTAGCCAGATCAGACGGGAGAATAGTGAGCCACGTCCAAGTGTTCCCCAAGGTCATGCGAACTGCTGGCGCTAGGGTGTGGATGGCAGGAATAGGCGGCGTGGCAACTGATCCGGCCCACAGAGGAAGGGGATTGGCATCAGACCTGCTGAAGATGTCGATAGGTTCGATGATGCGAAGGGGCATGGAAACGTCTATTCTGTTCACTGGCATCCATGACTTCTACAGGAAGCTGGGTTGGGAAACGGTGTCTGGGATGAACAGCTACAGGATCCCCACCGAGAAGGATCTGGAAGAGGTGCCTAGATACGACGGCAGAGAATTCACACATGACGATCTGGGTCCGGTGTCCGCCATATACGAGACACAGAACTCAACGCGGGATTGCAGTGTTGTTAGATCTGAGGAAGTATGGAAGCTGCAACTGAAGTTCCCGCAGGCCCCCTCGCCGGTCGAAGACTCGGATGGGTTCATGGTTGCGGAGAAGGAAGACAGAGTTGTCGCCTACACCAGACTCGGGAATTCAGTCTGGATGGGATGCACTATCATCGAGGGCGGATGTTTGCCTGGTCATGAGGCAGGGCTACAGACATGTCTTGCCAAATCCGTCCAGAGGGCGCGAGTCACCGGACACAAGGAGTTGTCGGTCTTCATGCCGGAAGACCATCCCCTAGCGACCGTCTTCTTGAAGGTTGGAGCGGAGAGGACCAGGGAAGAAGGCGGCGGCATGATGTTGAAGATAGTGAAGCCGAGTGAACTCATGATCAGATTGGAGGATCCTTTGTCCGCCAGACTCGGCACCAGCCAGTTCAGCAGAACAAAGGTGGAGCTTCAGGTGGGTGATGAAGTGATGTCACTTGAAATGAGCGGAGGGTTCGTGGCCATGGGACAGGAGCGCGGTCTGTCGGAGTTCTACCGGGTTGATGAACGCGGGTTTGCCAGAATCGTATCCGGATACTCGCTGCCATCGGAACTGGTGAGGTCTGGGTCAGCCAAGAGCAGCGATGCCGCGCTCAGGGCAATGGACAGATTGTTCCCGAAGCACTTCCCGCACATTTACATCCCCGACGAGTTCTGAACTCTCAACCAAGCACCCCGCATTGAGAACAGAATCCCACGACGACGAAAAGTCGCGATTTCGTGGGTTACAGGCCACGAAACCTCGGAAACCCTTAATTAACGGGGCATGCTTCCAGAGCCAGTATCATCAAATGACAGTTGACCAACTTAGACTGGCCGCTGAACTGGAGGCGCAGAAAATGCGGGAGTCGAACCCCGCACAG